>JABDQH010000053.1 GCA_013042375.1 Woeseiaceae bacterium | reverse complement strand
ACCTCGGCGGGCGCATCCAGATACTGGTGCGCACGCCCGACGGCCACTACCGGGGCTACAACGGCATGACCGAAGTGCCGGCGAGCTACCTGCGGCCCGAGGAACCCGCCAGCCAGGGGTACGGAACCATCGCGACCCCGGGCGTCGTCGCGGGTCTCGCCCGGCTGCACGCCGAGCACGGATCGCTGCCCTGGGCAGAGCTATTGCGTGAGCCGGCCCGCATCGCGCGCGAGGGTTACACGCTGCTCCCGGGAGCCGCGGCGCGACACGAGGCCGGCCTCGAGAATTTCCAGGACAATCCCGGCTTCCGGCAGGTATTCGTCGAAGAGGACGGCACGGCCCTCGACGCGAACGATATCGTCGTGCAGCCGGCACTCGCACGGACCATCGAGCGCCTCGCGCAGCACGGTGCCGACGAATTCTATCGCGGCGAGATCGCCCGGCAGATTGCCGCGGACATGGCGAGCAACGACGGCCATGTCACCCTCGGGGACCTCGCGGCCTACGAGGTGCTGGACGGCCGCTACGTCACGACGGGCTATCGCGACTTCGAAATCCATACGCTCGCGGCGCCCGCGGGCGGAGGGCTCGTCGTCAAGACGCTCAACATCCTCGAGAACTTCGACCTGGCGGCACTGACCGACGTCCAGTGGGCCGCCGTCGTCAACCAGGCGCTGGCGATCGCGATCAACAGCATGGCCGCGGACCGCGCCGAACTCGACCTCGAGCGCGTGGCGGACAAGGGCTGGGCCGCGGAGCAGGCGGCGACGATCGACGTACCGGCCGCGAGGCCGGTTGCGGCGGCAGCCGCGCCGGCGTCGAACGAACTCGTGGCGGCCGCGACTGACTGGAGCGGCCGCAACTGGGGACCGGACAGCCACCACACGACACACTTCACGATTGCGGACTGCGCCGGCGGCGTCGTCAGCATCACGCAGACCGTCGGGCCGATGTTCGGCTCGCGCGTCATCACGCCCGAGCTGGGCTTCGTCTACGCGACGACGATGGGCAGTTACCTGCGCGAGGCGGACCAGGTACCCGGCTCGCGGCCGCGTACGACGATCGCGCCGACGATCGTTACCCGCGATGGCGAGGTCGTCCTGGCGCTGGGCGCCGCCGGCGGCATTCGCATACTCTCGGCGATCGTGCAGACCATCTCACGCGCGCTCGACCAGGGCCACGACGCGGTCACGGCCGTCGAGTTACCGCGCGTTCACCCGGAGAGAATCACGGATGAGTCCGGCACGCGCCACACCCACGGCGACAAGATCAATCTCGAGATGACGCCCGAGCGCGGCTGGAATGCCGACGTCGCCGGCGAGCTCACAGCGGCCGGTTTCGAAGTGCTGCCCGTCGAAGAGCACGCGTCCTTCGGGCGCGTGCATCTCGTGGCGCGCTCGGACGACGGCTGGCTCGGCGTGCCCGACCCCGACTGGGAGGGCACGTCGGCCGCCGCCCGCTGCGGGCCGTAAGAATTACTCGGCCAGCGCCTCGTCGAGCATCTCGACGAGTTCGTCACGGCTGAGGCTGTAGGGCCCCCATTCGTTGAGCTGCACGACCCTGGCGATCGCCCGCCGGATCGTGGACTCGCCTTGCTTCGCCCGGGGCACGACGATGTAGCGCCGCAGCGGCGCCTCGTCGAACAACGCGTGCACGAAGGCCGCCGACACGTCGTCTGGCTCCTTGAAGGACAGCTCCCGCGCCGCCGTCGCCTCGTAGGCCTGCTTCATCTCATCGGTAATCTCGCCGCCGCCGGCCTCAATATCCTCGAATGCCCGCTTCCATCCACTGCGGCGGATATTCGACTGGTAGCTGCCCGGCTCGATAATGCTGGCGTGGACGCCGAGCGGTTCCATTTCCCCGGCCAGCGAATCGGCGAAGGCCTCCATCCAGTGCTTGCTGCCGGCATAGGTGCTCCAGCCGGGGCCGGACCGCACGCCCGCGATCGAACCCGTCGTCGCGATGCGCCCCTTCGATTCGATCACGAGCGGCGCAAACGCCTTGGTGGTTCGATACACGCCCTCGACGTTGACGGCATAGACAAATTGCGTATCTTCGATCGACGCCTCGAGGACGGGACCGCCCGCCCCGACACCAGCATTGTTGACCAGCCCGTACAGCCCCGTGCCTTTCTCCTTTATCAGCGCAACGACCGCGTCGATTTGCTCCTGCTTGGTCACGTCGAGCCGCACGGCCGTGATGTTGTCGATCGCGTCGAGTTCGGCGAGATCCTCGTCCTTGCGCGCGCCCGCGTAGACGTGATGGCCCATCCCGGCCAGCGTCTCGGCGAGGTTACGCCCGATGCCGGTGCTCGCGCCCGTGATCAGGATGGACTTCTTTTCTTCGGCAAAGCTCGGCTCCGCGCTGAACAGCGCGAATACGAGTGCGGCTGCGGCAAAGCAGCGAAGGATCATTTGCATAGGTCTCTCCGGGTGTTGTTCCTACAAGAGTGGTGCTGTATTTCGTATTACGTCGACTCGTACACGCGCACGTAGTCGACCAGCAGGCGCTGCGGGAAGATACTGTCATCGATGCCGCCGCCGGCACGCCCCCACATCCCACCGACCGCGATATTGATGATCACGTGGAACGGCTTGTCGAACGGCCACGCCTCCCAGCCCGTGCCTTCGTTGACGTAGGTGAAGTACAGCGAGTCGTCGACGTACATGTCGATACGCTCCGGCGACCACTCGACGACGTAATCATGGAACGCGTCGTCGACGTCATCGATGAGGATTCGTCCTTTACGCTGTTCCCACTCCGCCCAGTAATAGGCCTTCGTGTGCACGGTGCCATGCACGTGGCCCATCTCGTAGCCGACGTGCTCGAGAATGTCGATCTCGCCCGAGTTGGGCCAGGCGTCACAGGTGGCACTGCCCTGCCAGTCGGCGCCCTCCGAACACGTCGTCGCGTACGTGAACGGGTCGCTGGGCAACATCCAGATTGCCGGCCAGGAGCCCATACCGCGTGGCAGTTTCGCACGCGCCTCGATCCGCCCATACAGGAAATCCCCCTTGCCCTGCGACTGGATTCGACCCGAGGTGTAATTCGCGTCGTTGAAGTCTTCCTTGTGCGCCTCGATAACGAGATTGCCGTCCTCCACGCGTACGTTCTTCGGCCGCGACGTGTAGGTCTGGTCCTCATCGTTGACCTTGCGGGCAGGCCACTCCTCGAGGTTCCACTTCGACGGGTCGGGCGCGCCTTCGTAGTCGAATTCGTCCTGCCAGACCAGCGACCAGCGATCGGTGGCGGCGGGCTTGCCGCGGACCACGACCGCGCTGAGGATCGGTTCAAGGCGGATCGCCTCGAACTCGACCTGCAGGCGACCGTCGGTGACGCGCACGTCGGGAAATGCGACCGTCAGGGCCGACCGGATCTTGCCGTCCCGCGAGACCATGACGTCGAGGCTCTCGACACGCTTCTCGCCGTTCACGAGCACGTCGAAGAGACGTTCTTTCCCCCCGATCTCGTCGGGCTCGGCGAAGTGCAGGATCACGTCGTACAGCCCGTTCGCGAGCGGTTTTTCGACGCGGATGTCGCCGACGCGGTAGCTGAGATAGAGCGGCTCGTCCTGGGATCCCTTGACCTTCTCGAGGCTCCCGGTCTCGCCGCCGCTGACGAATTCCTCGGCAGCATAGGCGACCCCGTCGACGCCGGTGTAAGCGGGTCCGCCGACATTGACGGCCCATTCGAAGACGGTGTCGGGTTCTTCCGATCCGCAAGCAGAAAGTGTGAGCGCAGTTGCCATACAAATAACAGCCTTCCAGTTTGAATTCTTCATGTTCTTATCGCTCGAAGTTGACCTGCGCATTGTACTCGATAAGCGGCTTCTTTCTTCACAAAGTCCAATCATTCTACGGACTTGTGGGATACTAGCGGGAATATGCAAGACAGGATTTCGAGGGTAGTTATAGTGGGTGGCGGCAGCGCGGGCTGGCTGTCCGCCGGCGTCATCGCGGCCGAACATCGCATCGGCTCACAGGCCGAGCAGCCTTTCGAACTGGTGCTGATCGAATCACCCGATGTGCCGACCATCGGCGTCGGTGAGGGCACCTGGCCATCGATGCGCACGACCCTGCAGCGCATCGGGCTGTCCGAGACCGACTTCATCCGCAAGTGCGACGCCAGTTTCAAACAGGGCACCTGGTTCCGTAACTGGCAGACGGGCGACGGGGACACATACAGCCACCCATTCACCGTCCCTGCAGACTTCGCCGACACCAATCTCGCGCCTCACTGGCTGGCGCTCGCCGATGCGCCTCCTTTTGCGGACGCCGTGACGCCCCAGGCCGCATTGTTCGCCGACTGCCTCGCCCCCAAGCAGATCACGACGCCGGAATACGCCTCCGTAGTGAACTATGCCTATCACCTCGATGCCGGCAAGTTTGCCGACCTGCTGCGTCGGCACTGCACCGGGCAGCTCGGTGTACAGCACATCAAGGCGAACGTGTCGCGGATCAATTCGGCCGGGAACGGCGACATCGAGTCGGTCACGACCGACCGCGCCGGCGACATAGCCGGTGACCTGTTCATCGACTGCACCGGCACGAAAAGCCTGCTAGTGGGCGAGCACTTCGAGATCCCGTTCCAGTCACGGCAGGCGCATCTCTTCAACGACACCGCGCTGGCGGCACAGGTGCCGTACACAGAGGAAGACCAGGCGATCCAGTCCTGCACGCATGCGACGGCACAGACGGCGGGCTGGATCTGGGATATCGGATTGCCTACGCGCCGTGGCACCGGCCACGTCTACTCGAGCGCGCATATCTCCGAAGACGAGGCCACGGCCCAGCTGCTGGCCTACATCAGGGCGATTGCCGGAGACGAGGCCGCGGCCGGCGTAGCGCCACGCAAGATACGGTTTCAGCCCGGCCACCGGCGAGAATTCTGGCACCGGAACTGCGTTGCCATCGGCATGTCGTCGGGCTTTATCGAGCCGCTCGAGGCTTCGGCGCTCGTGATGATCGAGCTGGCTGCGGGGATGATCGCGGATCAGCTGCCCGCGACGAGAGACGTCATGGACATCGTGGCCAAACGATACAACCGCAAGTTCCTGCGTCACTGGAATCAGATCATCGAGTTCCTGAAGCTGCACTATGTCCTGAGCGCCCGCGACGACTCGCCCTATTGGCAGGACAACCGCGCTGCCGCATCCATCCCGGAAAAGCTCGGCGAACAGCTTCAGCTGTGGCGCTACCGGAGTCCCTGGCACCCGGATGCCGAGGCGGTCGATGACCTGTTTCCCACCGCGAGCTACCAGTACATCCTGTACGGCATGGGATTCAGGACAACGCCCCGGCATACTGGCAGCCACGAGCAGCAACGGCGCCGGGCAGCGGAGCTGTTCAAAAAGAATGCCGCCCGGGCGGCACAGCTTCAGCAGGCCATGCCGAGCAATCGCGAACTGCTGAACAAGGTCAGGGAGTTCGGATTCCAGAAGCTGTAAGCGGCGGGTCATCGAGTAGAGTATTCATATGAGTCAGTACGAGATCCTGGACAAGGAAAAACATCGACGGCTGCGAATCAGGACGGGCAACGGTGCAGCGCTGGGTGACGCCGTCATGTACGTCATGACCTACCCGATGGAGTTCCGGGATATCCAGAGCTGTTATCCGATCCTGTTTACCAAGGACCCGAATACCGGCGGTTTCTTTGCCGCCGCCGTACTGGGTTTCGAGGCGGACCAGAACCTGTTTCTGCAGCAGGATGGCTGGGATGCCTCGTATATTCCTGCCCTGATACAGCGCCAGCCGTTCCTGATCGCCAGGGGTGGCGAGGGTGAGAACGCGAGCCCGGTCGTCTCGCTCGATCTCGATCACCCGCGCGTCAGCCAGGACGAGGGGGAAGCGCTGTTTGACGGTGACGGTGATCCCAGCGACTTTCTCAAACAGAAGATCGCGCTGCTGGACAAGCTGCACCACGGGCTGCAGCACGGCAGCGGATTTGTCGACACCCTGCTTCAGCACGAACTCCTCGAGCAGATCAGCCTGGATATCGCCTTCAACGATGGCAGCAAGAAGACGGTGCAGGGTTTTTACTGCATTGCCGAGGAACGGCTCTATCAGCTCAA
>JABDQH010000048.1 GCA_013042375.1 Woeseiaceae bacterium | reverse complement strand
GACAGGTCAGAATGGGTATCGAACGGTGCGACGGCGGCCATGGCTCCCTCCCTGGAAAACACTGTTTGAATATCCAGTAGTATAGCGCTAAGCGACTGAAAATGCGAGAGAAACGCCCCGCCGCTATGACCATACGGCCCGCGTGGCGCGGGATTCAGCCGGATGCCATAGAATGGACCGATGAAACTCCGATTCAAGATCCTCAATGGTTTCCTGCTCGTGCTGTGCGCGGCTATTGTCGGGCTCGCGATTACCATTAGCTACACGTCCGAGTGCGATCCACGCCCGGAAATTACTGCCGGCGAAGACACGATGAAAGCTGTTGTTTCGCGCTGCTATGGCGGGCCCGAGGCGCTCGAGTACCTCGACGTGAAGAAGCCGCAGCCAGGACCGAAAGACGTCATCGTCCAGGTGAAGGCCGCCGCCGTGAATCCGCTCGACTATCACTATATGCGCGGATCGCCCTACCTCATGCGTCTCTCGGCGGGCATTGGTAGCCCGAATGATCCGAGGATGGGCGTCGATTTCGCCGGTGTGGTCGCCCAGACCGGCGATGAAGTTACGAAATTTGCAGTCGGCGATGAGGTATACGGCGGGCAAAGCGGTGCTTTCGCCGAGTACCTCGTGATTCCGGAGGACCGCGGGATTGCCGCAAAACCCGACAATGTCCGCTTCGAAGAAGCCGCTGCGATTCCTATCGCCGCGATCACCGCCCTGCAGGCTTTGCGCGATCATGGCAGGCTGAAGGCTGGCGAGAAAGTACTGGTCAACGGGGCCTCGGGAGGCGTCGGGACCTATGCCGTGCAGATCGCTAAAGTGCTGGGCGCGGAAGTGCACGGTGTTTGCAGTACGCGCAACGTTGAGATGGTGCGCGCGCTCGGCGCCGACCACGTGTTCGACTACAAGAACGAAAACTACACTGAGAGCGGAATCGAATATGACCTGATCGTCGATATGGTGGGCAGCCAGTCATTGACCGCGAATCGCCGCGTGCTCAAGCCGCAGGGGCGCATGGTTCTCGTTGGCGGCCCCAAGGGCAACTGGATTGCGCCGCTATGGCCGCCATTGAAGGCGATGATGGTGTCGCCGTTTGTCGACCAGGAAATAGGCGCGATGATCGCAAGGCTGTCTGCGAAGGATCTCGAGTACCTTGCGGGCCTCATGGCTGACGGTCGGCTCACATCACGAATCGACTCCCGCTACGCGTTAAGCGACACCGCCGAGGCTTTGCGTTATCTCGAAACGAAGCGTGCGCGCGGTAAGGTCATTATCGAAATAGGCGATTTGGAAAAGCCATCTGGAAGTCGTCGCTAGACGACCAGCCAGCCGAACACACCGCCCGTGATCAAGGCGTAAATAAGCGCGTCAAGAAACGTCTTGACGGTTGCGGACCATTGCCGGCCGAACCAGATGCTTTCCTGGACGTACGCCATGCCGTAGGCCACGAACGCGGTCGTCCCGGAAATACGAAAGACCGACATGTAATCCGATTCCGGCGTCATCGTGCGGCTCACGAAATACGCACACAGGACTGCGACCAGCAAGTTGTAAACGAACATCAGGAGCAATTTGCCGCCCATCTGCGGCTTCTCCGATGGAATCACCGTGATAAAAGCCTGCGGCCCCTCGGTGAGCTTCTCCTGGAATTTCGGGTCATCGAACTGGGCCCTGTCAGTGCTGTTCGGGACCGTGTACATACCGGGTCGCGTTGACCGCAGCGCCTCACGCACGGCCTCCTCGTCATCGGTCTTGCTCCAGTCCCTTTTGTGCCAGGGCATCGCCATCCAGATCACGGCGCCGGCCATGAACACGATAACGGCCGTGACGATGATGGGCTGCCAGAGTGCGGTTATTGTCATTGCTGTCTCCTGGTCCGACGCGGACGCTGCCGTGTCCGCGGCATTTTCGGGCCTGAAGGCCCTCGCACAACACCAGCCATAATATCAGGTATGCTTTCGCTATGATTATCAGGGGCTTACTGCTGCTGACGGCGCTTGCGCCGATTATCGGTATCAACCTCGCGTACTGGATCGGCGTCCAGTACGCCAGCTTGCCCGAGTGCATCCCTTATATTGATGGGTGCACGTCCATCAGCTCGACGGGCCGCTACCCGCCAGGCGACAGGCTGTTCCGGGCCGTCATGCTGCCGCAGGCGGTCCTGCTCACCGTCACGTGGTACCTGACTGCGCTGTGGCTTCGTGCCCAGCAGCCCGACGTCAGGCACATCACGACGATCCTGGTCGGCGGCATCGGCGGCGCGGCAGCGCTCATCCTGTACGTCTCGTATCTTGCCAGTAATGATCCGTTCTACGAGATCATGCGGCGCTCGGGGATCTACTTCTACTTCGTCCTGACGGCCCTGGCCCAGATCGTGACGACGCTGTCGATGGGGCGCTCGCGACTGCGCAGCGTGATGCTGTTCATCATGGCAATGCCCTTCGTGCTCGGCTTCTACAACTTCTTTCAGAAGGCCATGCTCGGCAATCGCGGCGACCTCGAGAACAGTATCGAGTGGATTGTGTCTCTCTTGATGCAGGTATGGTTTATCTGCCTGTGGCTTGCGTGGCGACGCAGCCGCTTCGAACTGGTGGCGAAGACCGGCTGACTACAAGTTCTTAGGGTGCGGTCCTGCGGACGTCGGCGGAGATCGGGTCATTCGTCTCGTCGTCTTCGTCGAAGGCGTACTGGAGCGCACCAGTGGCAAGCAGATCGGTCGAGGCCTGTGCGACCGACAGCTCGGTTTCGACCTCGCGTATCTTCGCCTCGGCGTGAACATTCTCGGTGGCACGGTCGGCGAGTTCGGCGCGCAGCTCGCGCGTCTTGAGAACCGATTCCTTGAGGTCCGACCGGGTCTTCGCGAGACTGTCCAGGTGCTCGTTGATGAGCGAGTCGCGTCTGGCGAGCCCTTCGGCCGACTCCGAGAGCTCATCCTGGAGCCGCGAAATCTCGTCGACCGACTTGGCGGAATCGCCCAGTGCGATGCGCAATTTCGCCTCCAGGTCACGAATATAGTCGTCCCTGGGGTCTCGCCGTTTGGCGCGGAGGCGTTCGTTGAGGCGCGCACTGACCGAGCCCAGCAGCCAGCCGAGCAGCAACGCCCCGGCGATATACAGGATCAGTTCTTGCGGCAAATCGGCGAACATCGGCTAATAGTCATTGCAATCGAAGGTCCGGAAAAGGACGAAGTTCTCAGTCTGGGGCACCCGACTCGTCAACTACGGAGCATACTATGCCGGCAATGCGAATAGAAATCTCGTATTTACCTATTATGGATCAATAAGTTATAGATTATTCTTTACAATTAACATCACTATCTGCGGCACCAGTAGCGTACGGACTGCTCGTCAAGAAAGCGTTCCGCCTCCGCGCCCCGCAGCATCGCGAGCGTGCTGAGCATGCCTGCCTCGGTGCAGGTATTGGCGGCGACCGTAATCGACCGGGGCGCATCCGGAATCGGCCAGCCCGTTGCCGGATCAAGAATATGACCATAGCGCACACCGCCCCGGGCAAGGTAACGCCTCGCGTCGCCGCTTGTTGCCAGGGCCCCTGCCCTGAGGTCGATCAATCGGTCCACCTGGTCGTCTTGCTGGCCCTCGATCGCGACCCGCCATGCGTCGCGGCGGCTGGGCGGTCCGCTGACAGCCAGGTCACCACCAAAGTTGACCAACCCGGGCGCAGAGCCATGCTCGCGCAGCGTCGCCGCGCATCGATCGACGGCGTATTCCTTGCCGATACCGCCGAGGTCGATTTCCATGCCCGGCTGCAGCAGGAGCTCAGGCGCCTCCCAGGTGGCTTTCGCCCACCCTACCCTGGCGAGCACGGCCTCGACCGCATCCGGCGACGGTATCCGGTCGCTGCCGTCGAAGGTCCACACCTCGCGTAGCACGCCCGACGTTATGTCAAACCGACCGTCGCTGAGGCCGAACAGTGTCGTCGCAAAATCCAGCAGTCGGGCCGTCTCGTCATCGACGACGACCGGTGTCCCTGCCGCATGGTTGATGCGGTGGACGATATTGCCGTTGCGGTAGCGACTGAACTTGTCCTCGATGCGCCAGGCTTCCGCCGCAACAAGTTCCCCGGCCTCTCCGGCCGCATGGCGTGACTCGGCTTCGAGCAGCACCTCGCAAGGGCTGCCCATCGCCTGGAAACGAGCCGCCCAGCCGGCTTCGACACGCGCGACTTCGATTTGTCTAGCGCGAGAATCGATAGCTGAACTGGACAATCAGCGCATTCAGGTCTGGGAAGTTGTCGCGCGACAGCTGGTTCCCGATCAACTGCCCCGCGGGTACGTCCCCGGACTGGGTGTACCACTCGACGCGCACGCTCATGTCGTTGTCATTGCGCGTCTTCCACCCGTACTTGAGACCGGCCGTGAGCCCGTCGAAATTTCCGAGCCGGTAGTCGGGCGACGCGAACGCGGGCAGCGACTCGCCGGCGTCCAGGCTGACCTGGTAGAACTCGGCTTTGGTCTGCGTGTAGTAGCGCATGTGTGGCTCGAGGTAGCTCGCGTCGCCGAGCGGCCAGCGGTAGCGCAGGTCGAGCGTGTGCGAGTCGATGTCCCAGTCATCGGTGACGTACCGGTACGAGACGTCGACGACCTTGCCGCCCATGTTGTACTTGGCCTGGGTGTAAAGCCCGTGCTGGGTGCGCTGGTCGGGTCGGTTTTCAAACAGGTATTGCCCGTCCGGGCCGCCCTGCGGCGCCGGCTGCCGCGACAGGGTATCGCCGGTCACGCTGTCGACGAGACTCAGCACCTTGTAGGGATTGTTGAGGTAGCCATCCTGGCGGCTGAACGAGTAGTTCGCCTGCACCAGGAGGTCGCGGTTGATGACCTGGGATACGCCGAGGACGACGTCCAGCACGTCCTTGTCGTCATCCCCTCTCCGGTTGGACAAATCGCCGACGTCGAGCATCGGCGTCAGCGGTACGGGCGCGCCGCCGACGGCTTCGATCGTGTCCCTGGCGTAGGCGATACCGGACGATACGGTCGTGTTGCGTTTGTTGAAGTCGTGGGCATAGCGCGCGTTCAGTCCCGTGTGCAGGTAGTCGTACTCTTTCGAGGCGCTGAAACCGACATTGACGAGACCGTTGTCGCCGGCCGGTTGCTGCCAGTTCGCCGCAATTGAAACGCGCGTGTCGCGGAACGTGTCATCGAGCGGCAGCTTGCCGCCCGCTTCGGTGTAGGCCGCGTTGCCGGAAGGCCGTGTGAAAGTCTGGGGACCGCCCTGGCGAATCGCGCCGCTCGGCGTGGCCCCGGTCAGCGTGTCGACCGTGAGGCCGAGGATGAGCACGCGATCGTCGGTGAACAGGCGCCGGCTCAGCGACTTGAAGCTCAGGTCCTGGACCCTGTCCTCGTCTTCACCGTAGTACAGGATCGAGGTATTGAAGTCCCACTTCGGTTCTTCCTGTGCGTCGACAGGAGCGGCGGCGGTCGTGCCCAGCAACGCGCAGGTCGCGGACGCCAGCGCGGCAGCTACCGAACGATCCGGGTTCTTGCTGCTCATCTCAGTTGCACCCGCAGCCGCCGCCGCCGAAACCGCGGCCGCCGCTGGTGGCTTCCTTGCTGAAGTAGATGTGATCGTCGGTGGCCGCCTCGAGCGGGTCCGCCGTCAACTGCATGTCCGCCCGCGCCAGCACGTCGCGCTCCCACGGCTCGACACCCATCGAGGCACACCCGGCGAGCATTGCCAGGACGAGCAAAGCGATGATCTGTTTCATTCCGTTGACTCTCTCATGGCGGTAACGAGGGCCGCTTCGTATTCAGGCTGTCGTTTGACCTTGAAGCCGAGATGACGCGCGTGCAGCTCGCCGTCGCGTCCGAAGACGAAGGAACTGGGCATGGCCTCCACGCCGAAGGTCCGGGCCAGGTCCGCCGTGCCATCGTAGTGAATGTGGAAGTCCGCGGGCGTCTCGGCCAGGAAGGTATCGGCGTCATCCCGATTTCGGTCGAGGTTGACGCCGACGATGACGAGCCGCTCGTTACCGTATTTGGCCTGCATCGCGTTCATCCACGGGAAGGAGCGGCGGCACGGCACGCACCACGAAGCCCAGAAGTCGACGACCACGACCTTACCCGCCAGGTCGTTGTCGAGGCGCGACTCGAGCAGCGCCAGCCGCTCGTCCGCTGCCACTGACGCCGAGGCGCCGCACAGCAGCGCCAGCAGAATAATCCGTTTCATAATGCGGAAGCCTAAGCCCAAGCATAAACTCGGCCGGAGTTTTACATCGAACCGCACGCGCCCCTATTTCGGTTAACCCGTACGTTGCCTCAAAAACTGCGCCGCGACGTCGGGAAAGTCCGTGAACAGGCCGTCGATCGCGAGTTCTTCGATCGAGAATCGCATCAGTTCCCCGATGTCGTCGAATCCGGCCGGCAATGCATCGCTGCGGAAGGTGTATGGATGCACCGTCAGGCCCTGGTCGTGGGCCCGTGCGACGAGGCCGCTGTCGCTAACCCTGCCATCCCTTTTGCGCAGTCTGTAGAGCTGGTTCACCCAGGGTCCGATGCCGTCAACGGTGCGCGCCAGCTTCTCGAGCCCGCGTTTGTTGCGCAGGCCCCGGAAATTCGTCGGCAACGGGCTCCAGTCGTCCTCGCCAATCAGCTGCACGAGTTTGAGGCGGCAGCCGAGCTCGTGGCGGATGCGCCGCAGCTCGGCCTCGTCGAAACACTGCAGGTAAACCGGATCGGCGTGCCCCACATAGCCAAATTGCCCGAGCGTATCGAGCACGAGTCGCGTCAGGTCGACCCCCTCGGCCCGGTGCCAGCCCGGCTCCTTGATTTCCGGGTAGATGCCGACCTCGTGCCCGCCGCTGGACCTGAGTTCGTCCACGAGTTCGAGCTCGCGCGCGAACGAATGCACGCGAAAATCGCGGCCGCCGAGCGCCTGGCGCTGCGGAAACACCTGCTGCCCCCTGCCGTCGACGCGCTCGTGTACCGCGAGTGTGAGGATTTCTTCGAGGTCGAAATCGCGCGCATAGTAGCGGCCGTCCGGCCGCGCGCGGCCAGGGAATCGCCTGGCGACATCGGTCACGCGATCGAGATGGATATCGTGGGTTACGATGAGTTCGTCGTCGCGCGTTGCGACGAGATCCTGTTCGAGGTAATCCGCCCCCATGGCATAGGCAAGCGCCTTGGCTGGCAGCGTGTGCTCCGGCAGGTGGCCGCACGCGCCACGATGGGCAATGATGACTGGGCGCATAATCTACTTTATATAGATCTCGTAACTAACTGATAATTATTCGATTGGGCCGCTCTCATCGAAGCCCGGGAAGTCGACGACTTCCCAGCGAGTGGTGTCTTCCCCGCGCGCCTGGCGCTTGATTGCGTCGACCATTTCGCGGTCGTTCCACTCGATATGCTCGTCAGCCAGGGCTACGAGTTCCGGCGGGGACTCCTGCAGCCCGCCGAACGGCTTGATCAGGATCTTGGCGATCTGGTTGGCCTCGGCGACCTTCATCATGAAGTTGACGAGATCCTTGTTCTGCTCCCAGGCCGACGCCAGCACGATCACCGCCTCGGAGGCCTTGACCTGGGCGATGATCTCGTCCCTCAGAGCCTGGCCGCCGCCCGTGGTCGGCATATTCTCCGGCTTGCTGACGTTCAGGTAATAGAATCGATCGACGCATTCGAGGAATTCGAAGACACGCAAGTAGTCGTCGCTCTCGTCGAAATTGTGCGTTGCGAATACGCGAATCGGGTTGCTTTCAGACACCTTTTAGCCCTCGTATCGAGCCTGTTATCACCTAGTGTAGCCAATTCCGGATCGCGCCGCGCGGCGCGGTTTCCATAGCTTGGGCGTTTCTGTATCGTAGTCGCCGCATGCGGCTTCTTCTCTACAATATACGGTATGCCGTCGGCGGCGGTGCAAGCATGCGCATGCCGATCCCCGGGGCCGGATACGTGCTCGGCAACCAGGCCGTCCTGCCCGAACTCACGCGCTTCATCAAGTCCATCGATCCGGACATTATCGGGTTGATCGAGGTCGATACCGGCTCGATACGCAGCCGCAACGTCAACCAGGCGGAGAAGATCGCCACCGATCTCGGCATGAATACCTCGTACGAGACCAAGTACGGCTCGAAATCGATCAACCAGATCCTGCCGATCGTCCGCAAACAGGGCAATGCATTCATGGCGGCATCGCGCGTGCACGGGGAGCGATTTCACTATTTCGATACGGGCATCAAGCGCCTGATCATCGAACTCGAAATGGACGACTTCGCGATCTTTCTCGTCCATCTGTCGCTCAAGTACCGCCATCGCCACCTGCAGTTACGCACGCTGTATGATCTGATCGCCGAAACGGAAAAACCGGTCATCGTCGCGGGCGATTTCAATACTTTCTGGGGCGAGAACGAGATCTACCTGTTCATGAAGGCAGCGGGCCTGCAGTCGGCCAATGTCGACAGTATGCCGACCTTTCCGAGCCGCTCGCCGCGCAGGGAACTCGACTTCATTCTTTACCAGGACGGCATCAACGTCACGCGTTTCGACGTGCCGGACGTGCGGCTGTCCGATCACCTGCCGCTGGTCTGCGATTTCGAACCAGCGTGAATCCGAGAGAACCATGGCTGAACACTGGAAAATCGAGACTGATGATGCCGGCATCGCCTGGCTGTGCCTGGACCGATCTGACGCGCCTGCGAATACGCTCGCGTCTTTCGTAATCCGGGAACTCGACGAAATACTCGACGAGCTCTCGAAGAAACCGCCAAGCGGGCTCGTGATGTACTCGGGCAAGCCGGGCAGCTTCATCATGGGCGCCGACATCAACGAGTTCGGTGACTTCGGCTCGACGGGCGAGGTGGCGGGACTCGCCAGGCTCGGCCAGGGCGTGTTCCTCAAGATACGCAGGCTCCCCTGCCCGACGGTCGCGGCGGTAAACGGCGTGTGCCTCGGCGGTGGTCTCGAGATCGCGATGATGTTTGACTACCGCATCGGCCCCGACAGCGACGAGCGCGTGTTCGGATTGCCCGAAGTGAAACTCGGCCTGCATCCGGGATTCGGCGGAACGGTCAACGCGGTGCGTCTGTGTGGCGTGCGCCAGGGCATGCCGCTGATGCTCACGGGCTCTCCAATCAATGCGAAGAAGGCGCTGCGCATCGGCCTGATCGATCGCATCGCCGGCGGCGACGCCTGGCGCGACGTCGCGAAAAAGCTCATCGCCTCGAAACCGCCACTCGCGAAAGCCCCCCTCGTCGATCGCATCATGGGCCTCGCGCCGTTCCGCCCGCTGGTGAAGAACATGCTGACCAAGCAGGTCGCAAGCAAGGCGCGACGGGATCACTATCCGTCGCCCTACGCGATGATCGACCTGTGGGCGAAGCACGGCGCGTCGGAAAAGACGGGCTATGACGGCGAAGCCGAGAGTTTCGCTCGCATGATGAACACGGACACGGCGCGCAACCTGATCCGTGTCTTCTTCCTGCAGGGAAAGCTCAAGAAGCAGGGCAACAAGATCGACAATCCGGTCAGGCACGTGCACGTCGTCGGCGCCGGCGTGATGGGCGGCGATATCGCGGCCTGGTGTGCGCTGCGCGGCCACACCGTGACCCTGCAGGATCGCGAGCAAAAATACATCGACCCGGCGATCGAACGCGCCGCCAGGTTGTTCGGCAAGAAAGTGCGTGACGACGCGAAACGCGCAGAGACGGCCGCGCGCCTCGAGGCCGACGTCGAGGGTGCCGGCGTGGCTCGGGCCGATCTTGTCATCGAGGCAATCTTCGAAAACCTCGAGGCGAAACAGGCGCTGTACCAGAGACTGCAGGCCGAGATGAAGCCCGGCGCCCTGCTCGCCACGAACACCTCGAGCATTCGCCTCGAAGAGCTGCGGACCGTTCTCGATGCGCCCACGCGATTCATCGGTCTGCATTTCTTCAATCCCGTCGCTTTGCTGCCGCTGGTCGAGGTGATCCGCTGCGCGGACACCGAGCAGGATGCGATGGATATCGGCTTCGCGTTTACCAAGGGCATCGGCAAGTTTCCGCTCGAATGCATGAGTGCGCCCGGCTTCGTCGTCAACCGCCTGCTGGCTCCCTACATGGGCGAGGCGATGGTCATGGCCAGGGAAGGTGTGCCTCTCGTCGCCATCGACAAGGCGGCCGAGAAGTTCGGCATGCCTGTCGGCCCGATCGAACTCGTGGACACCGTCGGACTCGATATCGCCAAACACGTCGCCACGATCCTTGCCGGCAGCGACGATCGCGACATGCCGGAAACCGACATCGACGCGCTCGTCGAACAGGGCCGACTCGGGCGCAAGTCCGGTCACGGCTACTACCCGTGGCAAGAAGGCCGGGCCGTCAAACCCCAGGGCGAAAGCGGCCCTGTGCCGGATGACATCGAGGACCGCCTCATACTGCCGCTGGTCAACGAGGCCGTCGCCTGCCTGGAAGAGGGTGTGGTTGCGAGCGATGATCTCCTCGACGCCGGCGTCATCTTCGGCACGGGATTTGCGCCGTTCCGCGGCGGGCCCGTCAATTATGCGCGCGAGCGCGGTGTCGAGACGGTAGTCTCGGCCTTGCGGCAGCTCGCCGACCGCCATGGCGCTCGTTTTGCCCCGCACGATGGTTGGTCGCGGCTGTGACGCCGGTCACACTCGCTCTTGCATCCCGACGGAAACTGTGCGGTGCTTCACGCTGCGCTGCTCCCGAGGTTCCCGAAGTCTCTGCATAGACGGTAGAATGGCTTCTTGACGTAATACGGATACCGAGAGCGAATGGCAGGTACCCGCAGGAACAAGCATGGCCGCTGACGAAATTAGCACAGAGCTGCTACGAGGATTCTCGCCGCTTGACGGACTCAAGCGCGACAATCTCGCGGCGCTCGCGCGCAAGGTGCAGATTCGCGAGCTGTCGCCTGACCAGCTGCTGTTCAAGGAAGGCGATACCGAGAAGTGCACGATCTACGTCGTGTCCGGCGTGCTCGAACTGCTGGAAGGCTCGAAAATCGTCGCCAAGATCGAGGGCGGCACAGATAAGGCGCGCAACCCGGTTGCACCCGTTTATCCGCGCCGCCTCACCGCGAAGGCGCGCGGTCGGGTCAAGTATATTTCCATCGACAGCGACCTGCTCGATGTAATGCTGACGTGGGACCAGACTGGAACCTACGAGGTATCCGAGCTGCAGGGGAAGTCGGACCAGGGCACCGAAGACTGGATGACGACGTTGCTGCAGGCCAAGGCGTTTCACAAGATTCCGCCGGCCAACATCCAGGCGATCTTCATGCGCATGCAGCAGATCAACTACCAGGCCGGCGATGTCATCCTCAAGCAGGGAGCCGAGGGCGACTACTTCTACGTGCTGATCCGCGGATCGGCCCTGGTGACGCGCGAGACCCCGCTCAGCAAGGAAGGCATCAAGCTGGCGGAACTCAACGTTGGCGACACGTTCGGCGAGGAAGCGTTGATTTCCGATGCCAAGCGCAACGCGACGGTAACGATGGATAGTGATGGCGCCGTGATGCGGCTCGGCAAGGATGATTTCAACAAGCTGCTCAACGAGCCGATGCTCGAATGGCTCTCGATGGCCGAGGCCGAAGAGATCATCAGCAGTGGTGGGCAGTGGCTCGACGTGCGCCTGCCCAGCGAATTCGAGAATCAGCATCTCGAGGGGGCGATCAACATTCCCCTGTATTTTATCCGGCTGAAGATATCAACGCTGGATAAGGGCACGAAATACATTGTTTGCTGCGACACGGGACGCCGCAGCTCGGCGGGTGCCTATATTCTCAATGAACGCGGCTTCGTTGCCTACGTCCTCAAAGGCGGCATCAACGCCGAGAGCTGAGGCGGCCAGCTAAATGGGGTCAGACCCCAATTACATCGTGTGAGTGAGTTTGTCGCCGCCGAGCGCGCCGGCAAGATAGGTTTCGATCTTCTTCTGCGTGTTGCCCTGGTCCTGGTCGGAGAACTGCACGCCGATGCCCGCCGTGCGCTTGCCCTGGGCACCTTTGGGCGTCATCCAGATGACCGTTCCGGCGACCGGGATCTTCTCTTCCTCGCCCATCAGGTTCAATAGCATGAAGACTTCGTCGCCGAGCCGGTAGGAACTGTTGGTCGGGATGAACAATCCGCCATTGACGACGTGAGGCATGTACGCGAGATACAAGGCGCTCTTATCCTTGATCGTCAATGTCAGCAATCCGGGTTTGCTCATCTTTCCTGTCCTTTCATTGGCGGCCGCCGGCCAGCATCAGGTTTATTCCGTCGATGGGTGCGTCATTTGTACATGCCTGCAGCCCTTCAGCCCAGTCGATCAGCAGCCCTTCGAGCGTCAACAAGACGTTATACGACCCGGGCGGCTGTGCTCGCAACCCATTAATTATGTCTAGATAGCAGAACAGATTTCGCGTGTCCATGCGCCGCAGCACAGAATCGTCAATCGCAAGCCCGGCGGCGCTCTCGCGACCGGCCGATACCGCAATAATGGCCAACTTGAGCTGTCTTGCCAGCCACTCGAAGACAAACGCCGGCGCCATCTTCGACCAGCGCGCCGAAACCTCGACGGCCGACGCCTGTCCCTGTCCCAGGGCATTCAGATCGCGCGCCATGGCTGCGCCGGTATCGAGTTCCTCGATTGCCTCTATGGCCGCCAGTGGCGCGCCCCCAACCGCGTGCAATGCCTGTGCCCAGGGTGCGCCCGGTTGCAGGCGGTCCAGCCATGCCATTGCGTCCGCCTCTGTCGGCGGCGCCATATCGATGCGCTGGCAGCGACTGAATATGGTCGCCGGCAGCTTGCCGACACGGTCGGCGACCAGGATCAGCAAGGCGTCCCCCGGTGGCTCTTCGAGGGTCTTCAGCAGGCTGTTGGCGGCATTGATGGTCATCGTATCGGCCGGCTCGATGACGGCAACCTTGCGCCCGCCCTCATAGCTGGTCAGGCCGAACTCGCCCACCAGCTCCCGGACCTGTTCGATGCCAATCGACGCCTTGTCTTCGGGCGGCCGCAGCCAGCGCAGATCGGCATGCTCGGGTATCGCCTGCGGGTGTTCGGGGAACGCCGCATGGCCGATGCCGAGCGTCTCGCCGGCCAGCCAGCGCGCCGCCGCCCGCTTGCCGACCCCAACCGGCCCCGCCAGCAGGACGGCGTGCGGAACCCGCGCGCGTGTGACGCGGTCATGCCACGCGTCGACGAAGTATTTGAGCCATGGTAATTCCATAGAAACAGACTGTTATACGACTCTTTTACAGTAAATTATCATTTAGAAGCCCCTCGATAATCGCGCCGATGTGGTCGCGTACTTCCTCAATGCTGCGCGTCGTATCGATGACGACGAAGCGCTCCGGCTCATTCGCGGCAATCTGCAGGTAGCACTCGCGCACACGCTCGAAGAAATCGTGGCGCTCCAGCTCGAAGCGATCCGGCGCGCCGCGCGTGCCTGCGCGAGCCATGCCGACCTCGACGGGCGCATCGAGCAAGATTGTCAGATCCGGCCACGTGTCCCCGTGCACCCAGTCAGCGAGGCGATCGATTGTCTCCATGGGCAGCCCGCGTCCGCCGCCCTGGTATGCCCGGCTCGAGTCGGTAAAGCGGTCGCAGACCACCCAGGTGCCCGCTTCCAGCGCCGGCAGGATCACATTGTTCACGTTGAGCGACCGCGCAGCGAAAATCATGAGCAGTTCGGCGACCTCGGGCAGAGGTTCGTCGCTGCGGTTCATGAGAATGTCCCGAATGTCCTCGGCGAACGGAGTGCCGCCGGGTTCGCGCGTCGTCAGCACCTTGTGTCCCGCCGCTTCGATCCTTGCGACGAGCGCCGCGATGTTGGTCGACTTGCCGACGCCCTCGATTCCCTCGACTGTGATGAATTTGCCTGGCTTCATGTCCGCGTCAGTTGTTCCGCCTTTGCCGCAGTCGCCGCAGGTACTCAGCGACTGCCGCATCGTGCTCGGCCTTGGTTGCCGAGAATTTATGGCTGCCGTCGCCGAGACCCGTCGCTACGAAGAACAGCTCGTTGCCCGCAGCCGGGTGCAGGACCGCATGGATGGCATCCCGGCCTGGCATGGCTATCGGTGTCGGCGGCAATCCGCGGCGAGTGTACGTGTTGTACGGTGTATCCGTCCGCAGGTGTTTTCTCGTCAGGTTGCCGTCAAAGTCGGCCCCGATCCCATAGATGACCGTCGGGTCCGTCTGCAGCCGCATGCGCTTGTCGATGCGCCGCGCAAAGACCCCGGCAATCCGCGCACGCTCGTCCGCGCGCGCCGTTTCCTTCTCGACGATCGAAGCCAATATCAACGCTTCATACGGCGTCGATACAGGCGTCTCGTCGCCCTTTGCCGCCCACTCCTCGGCAAGTACCGATTGCATCAATTCGTAGGCCTGTGTGAGCAGCTCACGATCGCTGGTGTCGCGGGGAAAGCGGTAGGTCTCGGGCAGGAACAGTCCTTCGGGGTGCGCCTGCGTCGCGCCAAGGGCGGCGAGCAATGCGGGCCAGTCCTCGCTGGTCATCGATGCGTCGATCTTGTCATGGGCATGCAGCGCCGCCAGCAGGTCGCGATGATTCCAGCCCTCGATGATCGTAAATGAATGCAGCTGGACGGCGCCGCTTGTGAACTGTTCGAGAATCGTACGCGGCGTCGCGCCGCGGGCGATCCGGTATTCGCCGGCGTGGATACCGCCCTCCTCGCCCGTCCAGCGCGCGTACAGCCGCAACCAGGTATCGTCGTCGATAAAGCCGGCGTCCACGAGATCGCCCGTCACCGAGGAGAAAGAACTACCCGGCACAATCTCGAAGCTCGTGCCCTCGTCCGCTACCTGGACCGGCGTCGTCATGAATCGCTCGACCCGCCATGCAGCGAAAGCCGCTGCGACGGCGGCGAGCAACGCGACGGCGATTGCCGCGGCGACCAGCTTCCTCATGCCGGACGCCCGGGGATGTGGTTCAGGTTGCCCGGGTTATTCAACGGACCGCAGGATCAGCGTCCCGTTCGTACCGCCGAAGCCGAAGGAGTTCGACAAAACCGTGCGCAGTCGCGCATCGCGTGCCGAGTTGGGCGTGTAGTCGAGGTCACACTCGGGATCCTGGTTCTCCAGGTTGATCGTCGGTGGAACCACCTGGTGCTGGAGTGCCTGCACGCAGAAGATCGCCTCGACGACGCCGGCGGCACCCAGCAGGTGGCCGGTCGTGGACTTGGTCGATGAGATCAGCACGTCCTTCGCGTACTCGCCGAATGTGCTCTTGATGGCGTTGGTCTCGCCGATGTCGCCTGCCGGCGTCGACGTGCCGTGCGTGTTGACGTAATCGACATCGGACGCTGCGATCCCGGCGTCGTGAATCGCGGCGGTCATGCACTGGCTGGCGCCCTTGCCATCCGCCGGCGGCAGCGTGATGTGGTACGCATCCGAACTCATGCCGAATCCGATGAGTTCGGCATAGATGTGCGCGCCGCGCGCGCGCGCGTGCTCGTACTCTTCGAGAACGACCGTGCCGGCGCCGTTGCTCATGACGAAGCCGTCGCGATCGATGTCGTAGGGACGGCTGGCGCCCTTGGGATCGTCGTTGCGCGTCGACATGGCGCGCGCCGCGCAGAAGCCGGCCATGGCCAGCGGCGTCGTCGAATGCTCGGCACCACCTGCCAGCATGACCTCGGCGTCGCCGTGCTCGATGCTTCGTGCCGCCAGGCCGATACAGTGCGTCGATGTCGCGCACGCGGTGACGATCGAGATATTCGGGCCGGTGATGTGCTGCAGGATACTCACCTGCCCCGACGCCATGTTGATGATGCTGCCGGGGATGAAAAAGGGCGAGACTTTGCGCACGCCGCCTTCCTGCAGGCGGATGCTGGCCTCCTCGATCATCTTGATGCCGCCGATACCGGCGCCCAGGGCGACGCCGATGCGATGACCGTTTTCCTCGGTGATCTCGAGGCCGGAGTCCCTGATTGCCTCGACCGTGGCGCCGACCGCGTAATGTATGAACGGGTCGTTCTTGCGCTGGTCCTTCCTGGGCAGGTAGTCGTCCGCGTCGAAGCCCTGGACTACGCCGGCGATGCGCGACGGAAAGCTGCTGGCGTCGAAATCGACGACCGGCACGATGCCGGAATTACCGTCACGCACGTTGCGCCAGGCGTCGTCCAGCGTGCTGCCCACCGGCGAGATGATGCCCATGCCGGTAATGACTACGCGCCGCTTGCTCAAGAATCTGTCCGGAAAGGTGTGGCGGAACTGCCGTGCGGAGAGGGATTGGAGGGCGCGGCGTGAACCGCCGCGCCCTGCCGCTTAACCGTCGCTCTGGCGAGCGGTTACAAAGTCGATGGCCTGCTGGACCGTCGTGATCTTCTCGGCCTCCTCGTCGGGAATTTCGGTCTCGAACTCCTCTTCGAGTGCCATTACCAGCTCGACCGTGTCGAGCGAGTCGGCGCCCAGATCATCGACAAAAGAAGCATCGTTCGTCACCTCGTCTTCTTTGACGCCGAGTTGCTCTGCAACGATGCCCTTCACCTGTTGTTCAATACTGCTCATAGTGGTTGCTTCTCCTGAGAAGACTCCGATTTGCGCGAATCGCCGCACGACTCTACGCTTGTTTTCGCGCCCGAAAAACTTCTAACTCCTTGATTTTTCAAGGTACTCCCCGGGCGTGGGCTGCCATTGTATGCCAATCGAATCGCCCAATCTACAGCTATTGAGGCGAAAAACGGGCCCCTCAGTCCATCACCATGCCGCCGTTGACGTGCAGGGTTTCGCCCGTGATATAGGCACCTGCAGCCGAGGCGAGATACAGGATGGCGTTGGCGATGTCCTCGCCTTCGCCCAGCCGCCCGAGAGGCACCTGGGTGAGCATCGCGGCACGATTCTCCTCGGGAAGCTCCCGGGTCATGTCCGTATCGATGAAACCCGGTGCGACGACATTGACCGTGATGCCACGCGACGCGATTTCCCGCGCCAGTGACTTGGTAAAGCCCACGATGCCGGCCTTGGTCGCCGCGTAGTTCGACTGGCCGGCATTGCCCATCACGGCGATCACAGACGCGATGTTGATGATGCGGCCTTTCCTGGCCTTCATCATGCCGCGCAGACAGGCCTTGGATACGCGGAAGGTGCCCGTGAGATTCGTCGACACCACGTCGTCCCATTCTTCGGGCTTCATGCGCAGCAGGAGGTTGTCGCGCGTAATGCCTGCATTGTTGACGAGAATGGTCGGCGCGCCCTCGTTGGACTGGATATCCTTGATCGCCGCGTCGACGGACTCCTGCTCGGCCACGTTGAGCACGATCCCTCGCCCCCCGGCGCCGATGGCGGCCGAAATGGCATCGGCACCGCCCTGGCTCGTGGCGGTACCGACGACGCTGGCCCCGGCGTCGGCTAGCGCGGCCGCAATCGAGGCGCCGATGCCCCGCGATGCCCCCGTGACGAGGGCAATCTCGCCGGCGAGTGCGCTGGAAGAAAATACCTGGCTCATGCATTGTCCTTTTCGTTGCGGAGCCGCGTTGGCTCGCGGCGAATTATAGCTACGCCGGCGGCGCGACTCTATGTCTGAACGCGACGGCGCACAGCAATCCACCGAGCGCGCCATACAGGTGCGCGTCGACGATGACGGGCCCGCCCGACGCCGATTCCGACCCGGGTATTGGTCCCAATATTTGCTCCCAGGCCAGCTTGCCCACGATGACTATGGCCAGCACGAACGCCTCCCGGTCGCGGCCGAGCACCCCGGCGAACACCCCGCCCGCGAGCACCCCGTGAAGCACACCGGACATGCCGACGTACCACTCGAGCGCCGGTTTCAGCATCCAGAAACCAATATCGATGACGAGAATGCTGGCCGCGACGATGCAGGCCCAGCGCAAAGCGTCGAATGCGCGCCCGACGAGCCAGCCGATCAACGCCAGGCCGGCGAGGTTGTATGCGAGATGACTCCAGCCGAGATGCACGAGGTGTCCGCTGAGCAGTCGCCACAGCTGGCCGGCTTCCACGCCGGCCCGCTGATACGCCAGCGTCTCGCGTACGCCTGCCCCACCCGCCTGCAGCACGATGGCGGCCACAGCGAGCACGGCGCCGACGAGCAGAAACGGGTGGCGGGCGGCAACTTTGCGATCTTGGCGTAACCCCATGTTTGCTATACTCGCGTTTAAATTTACTCCCAGTCAATTTTCGCGGCCCGCCTCGACGCGGTCCGCACGGAGCTACACCAGTGAAGGGAAATTCTCGAACCAGGTCCCGCCGCTTGCGGCAGGGTGGCTTCACGCTGATCGAAATCATGGTCGTCGTGATCATTATCGGGCTGCTCGTCGCGATCGTCGCACCGAATGTCATCGGCCGCATCGACGATGCTCAGATCGTCAGGGCCCAGGCTGACATCGACGCTATCGGCAATGCCCTCAAGTTCTATCGCGTCGATAATTTCGCTTACCCGACCACGGAACAGGGCCTCGAGGCGCTGGTCACCAAACCCAACGATCCGACCGTGCGCAACTGGAAACCGGGCGGCTACCTCGAGTCGATGCCCAGGGACCCCTGGGGCAATCCCTACCAGTACCTGAACCCCGGCAACCATGGCGAAGTCGACATCTACTCGCTCGGCCGCGATGGGCAGCCTGGTGGCGAGGGGCTTGATACCGACATCGGCAACTGGACTCCTGACTAAACGTCGCTGCGATTTATCGGCCCCATGCGCACACGGCCGCAGCAGTCCGGCTTCACGCTGATCGAGATCCTCGTCACGGTCACGATCATCGGCATCATCATCGGTGTCGCCGTGTTGTCGATGAACGTGCGGAGCGACGACGAGGCGCTCGACACGGAACGCCGTCGCCTCGCGAGCCTGATCGAAACCATCCAGAACGAGGGGATGCTGCAGGGCCGCGAGTTCGGCATCGAGTTCATGATATCGGCCTATCGCTTCGTCGAGTTCGATCCTCTTTCGCGCCAGTGGGCCGAGGTGCCCGGTGACGAGCTTTATCGCCTGCGCGAGCTGCCCGAGGGGCTCGAGTTCGAACTGTACGTCGAGGAGAGGCGCGTTGAACTCGATGACGATCCCCGCAAGCTGACCGATCCGGACGAGAAGATGTCGTCGACCGCCACGGCCTATGCGCCGCATCTGTTCGTGTTCGCCAGCGGCGAATCGACCGTTTACGAGCTGCACGTGTGGCGGCCGATGACGGACGCACGACTGGTCATGCGCGGCGACATCCTCGGCCAGATCGAATTCGGTGAGAACGATGAGACCTGAACGCGGCTTCACGCTGGTCGAAGTACTCGTCGCCCTCGCGATCGTGGCGTTGTCCCTCGCAGCCATCGCGGCATCGATGAGCCAGATGCTCGATGCTGCCAGCTCCCTTCGTGACCGCACCTACGCGAGCTGGATCGGGCAGAACAAGATCGCGGAGATGCGCCTCGCCAACGTGCTGCCCGAAGTCAGCTCGACGAGTGGCGAAGTCGAATTCGCCAACGCGACCTGGGATTGGCGTGCCGTGGTTTCGGAGACCGGCATCGAGAATTTCATGCGCATCGACGTCTCCGTCTCGCACGCGGGCGATGAGTATGTCGTCCGCACGGTCACCGGTTTCGTTGGCGCGCCCGCCCGGGCTGGCCAGCCCGGCGGCCGTTGGCGCGAGTTACCCGACCAGGAGCCGACCCAATGAAGCGGCAATCGGGCATGACGTTGATCGAAGTCCTCGTGGCCATGGCCATCTTTGCCATCATGGGCGCCGTGGCGTCTCTGCTCTTGCGCCAGACGCTCGACAACTCGGAGCTTCTCGGAGATCGCATGGACCGGCTGCAATCGATTCAGCGCACGATGACCGCATTGTCGTCTGAAGTATTGCAGGCTGCGCCCCGCCCGGTCCGGGCCGGGCTCGGCAACGACGAACCCGCTCTGCAGTCCAGCTTCTCGGCCGAGTTTGCCCTGCAGCTCACGCATAACGGCTGGCCCAACAGCGCGGGCGTGCCGCGCAGTACGCAGCGTCGTACCGCATACCGCATCGAGGACGACGAGCTGATTCGCTATCACTGGAACGTCCTCGACCGCACCGTGAGCAACGTGCCCATCACGACCGTGCTGCTCGACGAGGTGGACAGCCTGACCTTCCGCTTCCTGCAGCAGAACGGTGACTGGACCGACCAGTGGCCGCCCGTCGCCGCCGGGGCGACCGCCAACAGCAGCGCCCTGCCCCGGGCGGTCGAGATCCTCCTGGTCCTGCCGGACGAGGGCGAGCTGACCCGTGTCGTCGAGGTGGCGCAATGACTCGTTTAAAGGGCGTCGCGCTGATCACCGCGCTGTTGATCACGGCCATTGTCGGATCGGTCGCCGCCAATCTCTCATGGGACAACGCGCTCGATGTGCGGCGCACCATGGTGTTGCTGTACCGCGACCAGGCGGTCCAGGTCGCCGTCGGTTCCGAGGGCTGGGTCAGGACGATTCTCACCGACGACCTGGCGGCGTCCGCCAACGATCACCTCGACGAGGTGTGGGCGACCGAGATTCCCGCGCTGCCCATCGATTCCGAGGCGGTCCAGGGGCAGATCTGGGGAAAGATCGAGGACCTGCAGGGGCGTTTCAACGTCAACAACCTCATCGCCGGCAACGGCGAGTTCGACCAGGCGGCCTTCGAGCAGTTCGAACGCCTGCTTGGCGCACTGGGGCTCGATCCGAGGCTTGCCGCCGCGACCACCGACTGGCTCGACAGCGACGAGAGCGAACTGATCCCGGATGGCGCCGAGGATCCCTATTACACAGGTCTTACGCCGGCCTACCGTACCGCCAACCAACGCATCAGCAACGTCACAGAACTCGCCGCCATCGATGGCATGGACGGTACGAGTTTTGAAATTTTGCTGCCGCACGTCACGGCGCTGCCCGGCCGTACCCCGATCAACGTGAACACGGCGAGCATTCCGGTGCTCATGTCTCTCGGACCCAACCTGACACTCGGGGATGCCGAGGGACTCGTTGCGGCGCGCCAGGATGGTGGCTTCGTCGACTACTCCGACATCTTTGCACCGCTCGTCGATCCGGAACTCGTGCCCTGGATCAGCGAAAACACCGAGTATTTCCAATTGAAGGCCGTCGTCCAGATTGATACCGTGCGCGTAAGCCTTTTTACGCTTTTGCATCGCGACGCGTCGTCGGGCGATGCGACACCGATTCTCCGCAGCCTGGGAACGATCTGACATGACCGAATTTGTCGTCATTCGACTCGGACGAACACCTGACCAGCAGGTCGAGTGGATCATCGTTGACGACAACGGTTCGCGCCGCAGCAACATGTTCGCCGGTTCGCTCGCGGAGGCGGCGGTGCGCCGGCAGGGCCGGCCCGTCATCGTACTGGTCCCGGCGCTCGAGGTCCTGACGACCACGGTCGACCTGCCTGTGCGCTCCGGCGCACGACTACAGGCGGCCCTGCCGTACGCACTCGAGGAACACGTGGCCTCCGACGTGGACATCCTGCACTTTGCCGCGGGTGACAAGTACGAGTCCGGGCGCAGGCCCGTCGCGATCGTCGAGAAGTCCCTGCTGGATGGATGGCTCGCTCTTCTCGCTGAGGCCGGCATCCAGGCGTCGCGCGTGATACCGGAAAACTACGGCCTGGCACGCATCCCGGGCACGATGAGTGCGCTCGTGGAAGACGGCCGCGTTATGTTCAATGACGGCGAGGAAACCGAATTCGTCCTCGAAGGCGCGACGCCGAGCGATGCCCTCGTGGCGGCCGGGCGGCTGGCCGATCGCACCGACGATGCGCCGCCCGAACCGTCGGGGCACCTGATCGTGTACTGCGATGCGACTGACGAGGAACGGCTCTCGCACGACTGGATCGCGCTGCGTCACGAACTGCATAGCGTCGACATCAACCTGTTGCAGGACGGTGCGTTGCCGCGACTCGCCGTGACCGTCGCGAGCGGCGCCGGGGTGAATCTCCTGCAGGGAAGTTATGGGCCGAAGTCGGACTACGGGTCCTGGCTGAGACCATGGGCGCGCGCGGCCATGCTGCTCGTGGCGCTCGGCATTATTGGCCTGGTCGCAAAAGGGTCCGATTTCTGGCGGCTGTCGCAGGAAGAAGCGACGTTGCAGGACCAGTTCACGGAGCAATACCGGGCTGTCCGCCCGGGTACCAACGACCCCGTCCTGGACCCGGTCGGTGCGGTCAACTCGATCAAACGCGGGCTCGGGCAGTCCACAGCGCCGCCGGTCTTCCTCGATTCGCTGCATGAATTGAGTGCCGCCATGGTGCAGAACACGGCGGCTGAGGTCGAATCGATAAGCTACCGGGCCGGCGTCATCGACGTGCGCGTGAGCTCGCCCGATGTCGAGACGGTCGGCAATATCCAGAAAGCCATCGGCGCCTCGGGCGCCTTCGCGGCGACCATCCAGTCGACCGACCGCGTCGGCGAGCGCATCAACAGCCGCATCCAGATTCGCGAGGCCGGCTCATGAAGGAGTGGTTCGACAACCTCGAGGCGCGCGAGCGCATCTTCGTGCTCACAGGCGCGGCGTTTACGATCGCAGCGCTCGCGTACATCCTGTTGTGGGCCCCGTTCGACAGGCAGCATCGTCAACTCGCGACGCGCGTCGACAGCTGGGAACGCTCGCTGCAGGAGCTCGGGCCGCTGCGCGCGCTGGTCGCGTCCGGCGCGCAGACGGGGTCTCAGAATGGCAACCAGGGCCGCCAACAGGCGCCGATCATCATCATCGACCAGACGCTGCGCGGCCGAGGCCTGTACCCGTTCCTGAGTCGCTCGCAGCCGACCACGACCAACGGCATTCGGGTCGAATTGCAGGGTGTCGCGTTTGATGAGCTGGTGGTATGGCTGGGCGATCTCAGCGACCAGTACGGGATGCACGTCCAGTCCGGCAGCCTGTCGCGCGCGGCACAAAACGGCCCGGGACGTGTCAACGCCAACCTCACGCTGGAGCGCGTTCTTTGATCAACCGACGCCGCGGTCTCGTCGCTGTCGCGGTCCTGACGGCGCTCATCGCGCTCATCGTGCTGTTCCCGGCGCGTGTCGCTTATCGACTCGCGTCGTCACCTTTCATGGCGATGGGCGGCATCAGCGGAACGGTCTGGAGGGGCCAGGCGCGCGAGTTCTCGACTAACGGCGTGTACCTGCGCGACCTCGAGTGGCGCATCCGTCCACTCGGGTTGCTGACGGGCAAGTTCGCTTACGACGTGTCCGGGTCGCCGGTGTCGGGTTTTTTTGAATCCGAACTTGCTGTCGGTCTCGGTGGCACCGTGACGCTGTCCGGGCTGAGCGCATCGGTACCGCTGCAGATGTTGGAGCGCGCCGCCGGCGTTGCCGGATTGCGCGGCATGGCGAGCCTGCAGTTCGAACGCCTCGAAATCGTCGACGGCCGGGCCGTTGCATTTGACGGCACGATCGACGTGGCCAACCTCGTCGTGCCGCTTGTCGCGCGCAGTTCGCTGGGCGGTTATCGCGCCGAGTTTTTTACGCAGGAAGACAGCATCGTCGCCAGCATCGAGGATACCGATGGCGTCGTCGATCTCGCCGGCAGCCTGCGCATCAACCCGGACAAGAGCTACGCATTCGTCGGGTACGTCGCAGCGCGGACCAACACGCCGAACGATCTTGCCCAGCGCCTGCGCTTCCTGCCCGAAACTGACCGTCCCGGGCAACGCGAGCTGCGCCTCGAGGGCACCTACTGAACCTCGACGAACTCCTGTAACAGCGGAAAGTACAACGCGCAGCGCGGACTGTGGCCGCTGTACGCTTCGTATATCGCTCTGTACTTCTGCAGCTGCGCCGTATAGCGCCGCACCTCCGCGTCGAGGAAACCCGCGAGATCCCCACCTTCATGCGTGCTGGTCTTGTAATCGACGATCCAGTGAGTGCCGTTCGCATCGACGCGCAGGCGGTCAATCACGATGGACTCCACCTCGCCGTCGTAGACGCCGGTCAGCGCGAGCTCGGCGTAGCCGTCGCCCTCGAGCAGCCAGCGGCCCCGTTCATCGGCCACGGTACCGGCTACCGCCTGTTCGACGCGCGTGAGCACGTCGGTCGCGACTGCGTCCCCGATGCCCGTCTCACGCAGCCACCTGAGCGTTACCGGTCGCAGGTCCCCGGCGGAGTCGATCGCGACCCGTCCGTCCGTCATGAGCTGGAACCAGCGATGTGCCAGCGTCCCGGCGATGCGCGCCTCCGTACCGACCCAATAGAATTCGACCTCGTCGTCGCCATCGGCCGCCTGCTCGGAGCCCGCCGTAGCGGGTAAAGCCGCGACCTCGGGCAGCGTCCACGGCACCGAGAACTTCCTGCGCACCGGCGCGATCCAGGCCGTTTCATCTGCCGCACGATCGTCACTTCGGTGCACGTCGAATGCCGCGGTGAAATCCCGTTCGACGGACGGCCAGAGCAGATGCAGCAGGCTGTCGCTGCGGGCTGGCCTGAACGCATCACCATCCCGCGACACGGACACATTGCCGACGAGGTGCAGGGATTTCTGCGCGCGCGTGCACGCCACGTACAGCAGGCGCCCTTGTTCGTGGTTGTCTTTCTCAGCGGCCGTGAAGGCGATGAAGCGGTGCACGGGATCTCTTTCGATCTCGCGGCGCGGTCCGATCGGGCTGATGACCTTGCGCTCCTCACCGTGCTGTCCGGGCATGTCGAACCAGGAAAGCACGCCCGGATTTCCGCTGCCCGGCTTGCGTCCGAGCCCGTACAGCAGGACATGGTCGAACTCGAGGCCTTTCGCCTTGTGCATGGTCATGACCTGCACGCGCGAGCGCCGGCCACTGGAGACCTTTTCATCGTCGAGAATGGACTCCAGCGCCGCGACATCGGGCAGCGTGCCGCCGGTTTCGTGTGCTTCCACGAGATCGAGGAAGCGGTAGACGTTCTCCGTCTCCGTCGCGTCACGCAGCGCGCCGGGCCCGCCCAGTGCGATCCAGCAATCCTCGACGTGTTGGCGCAGCGACGTGACCCGTCGGGGCCGGTGCAGTCGCTCGAGTATCGGGCGCGCGGCTTCGACGGACTCGCGACCGGCTGCTGACAAGGCCTCGAGACGCTCCGGATCGTCGAGCAGTTCGGTAACCGTGCTGCCCCTGTTGCTATGCACGAGTGCGTGCAGGTCGGCCCAGGTCAGTCCTATCCACGGCGCCCTGAGCACGCCCAGCCAGGCGATGCGGTCGCCGGCGTGCACGGCGGCGCGTGTCAGCGCGAGTACGTCGATGATCTCGGGCAGATCGGTCAGCTTGTCGATCTCGATGGCCGTGTACGCGACCCCGGCCCGCCGCATTGCTGCCAGCAATGCCGGCAGCTGTGTCCTTCCCCGCACGAGAATCGCGAGTTGGTCGTCCGGGTTGGCATCGAGAATACGCGCCACCGCGCGGCAGCCAGTTGCAGCCTCTGCATCCGGATCCGCACCGAATACCGGGTGTGTTTCAACAGTGCCGAGCCCCATAAGGTGCTCTGCCGGCACGGCGGAAGAATAAGCGACGGCACCGCGCATGGGGTCGTTATGCGCGGCAAGCACTGCGGGAAACACCTCGTTAAACCAGGCGACGAGGCCGCTGCCCGAGCGGAAGTTACGCCGTAGCAGCAACGAGTCGAGCTGCATGCGCCCTATGCCGAACTGGCGTGCAAGCAGGAACTGGCCGACTTCGGCATTCCTGAATCGATAGATCGATTGCATCGGGTCGCCGACGCAAAACAGTGTGCGGCCATCGCCGCGCGCCCAGCCTCCCGTCAGCGCTTCGAGCATGCGGTACTGCGCGCTCGAGGTATCCTGCATCTCGTCGACGAGTACATGACTGACCTTGTAGTCGAGCAACAACGCGACGTCGCCGGGCTCATCGGCGCTGCCCAGCGCGGCCCCGGCCTGCAGCGCGACCTCGATGTGATCGGCGACGCCCTGCGCTGCAAACAGGCGCTTGAGTTCCGACACGGCGAGGGGCAACAGCCGAAACAACGCCAGCAGCACCTCCCATTGCTCATCGCTGTAACGGACAGGCGGCAGGCTTCGCGTGCCGTGCAGTAGCGCTGCGAGCTCGCGGTCCGGCGCCAGCCCGGCGAGGGCCTCGGTCATCGCGTCCTTGCGCGCTCGATGCGTCGTCGGGAAGCCCTGCGCCTTGGTGACCGTCTTGCGAAACTGCGCCTTCCCTTTCAGGAGCAGCATCTCGGCGACGCCCTGCCAGCGGTCGATGTCATCGGTCGATGAGCCCGGCCACGCCCGGCAACCCGCAAGCGCGAGGATCGGGTTACCGCATACGCCCTCGCCGGCCAGCGACATTGCGGCCTCGTCGAACAATGCCGGCAGCTCGTCGCATCCAGAGAACGCGGCACGATCACGCAGTCTGTCGAGATGATCGTGAACGGCGTGCGCAAGGCTGTCCTCGAAACGCCGCCGCAGCGACTCAGCGTCGGCGCCCTCGATCGAGCCGCTGCCGATGAAGGGCAGCCACTGGTCCCGGGTCTTGAGCATGGCCGCGAGGTAGGCGACGTACGCCCAGGTATTGTTGTCGACATGCCTCAACACCTCGCGCGTGGCGTCCGCGGCCGGACCCGACTCGGCAAGCCAGTCCAGCGTGGCAGCAGCGGCCGCCTCGTGCACGGCATTGAGATCCGCGTCGGTGACGATGCGCTGGCGGCTCGAACCGTCGGGTGAACTGAGCGGCTGCGCATGGGAGATCGTACGATTCAGCGAGTCGAGTGTCTGTATGCGCATGCGTCGCGGACTCCCGATCAGATTCCAGTCGCGCTCGTCCGAACGCCGCAAGGCGTCTGTTGCGAGGCGCAATGTCAGCCGGCGATGCGCTTCCTCGGGCATCTCGCCGGCCCGGGCACGCCGCAGTGCATCGAGGACGCGCAGTAGCATTTCGGCCGCCGCCTTGCGCGTGAACGTGATGGCGAGGATTTCCTCGGGATCGTCGACGATGCTCAGCAGTTTCAGGTAACGCTGGATCAGGAGTTCGGTCTTGCCGGAGCCGGCAGGCGCCTGCACGATGAAAGAGCGCGTCACGTCCAGCGCATCGCGCCGGGCCTCGACGTCGGACTCGAGCAGGCGTTCGTCACTCGCCACGGCGCAGCTCCGTGTAGCGGCTTAGAACATTGAGGCCGCGTGCCCTGGCGGCGCCCTGCTCGGCCACGATGCGTACGTCCCCCGCGACGAGATCATCGCAGGCCGCCACAATCTCAGCGCCAATCGCGGCGAGCAGGCCCGGCCATTGCGCCTCGTCGGTGAAGCCGCGGCCCGCGCCGCTGAAGCCCGTTTCGCGAGCGTCGAGGTTGGCGAGCGCCAGCATCGCGACGGGCTCGTCCGATGCCATCGCGTATACGAACAGCTGCGCCTCCTTGACCGTGCCGTCGCGCAGCAGCAAGGTCCGGGCGGCGCCGGTCTTGTAATCGATGATCCCGATGCTGCCGTCGGCAAACCGATCGATGCGATCGAAGCGCAGTTGCAGGCGCAGGGGGCCGCGCCGGAACTCGAGCTCCCCCTCGAGCGCCTCCACCTGGAACTCGTCGCGTTCGCCGTCCTTGCCGATGAAAGACGTCACAAGCTCGACAATCCGGTCGCGCTCGAGTTGCAGCAGCTGGGCCAGCACCGGCCCGCTGTTGCGCAGGTGCCGCCGCAGCGCACCATCGGCCGCTTCGCTTGCTGCCGCCCTCACCTCATCGTCGCTCGCCGCGCGAACCGTATCGGCCGTTGGCAGGTCGTGGTAGAGGCGAAACATCGTCTCGTGCACGAGATTGCCGCGCAGCACAGCCGGCACGCCGAGTGCCTGGCGTTCAAGAACGCGTGCGCCCAGGCGACCGAAGGCAAACGCCGAGAACGGCTCCGACAGTTGTTGCTGCACCGTACCGGCGCCACCGAATATCGTCTCGCTCGTTACCGGCGGCACTTCATCATCGATCCGCCGCACCTCACCCTGCCCCACGAGGGAGCTCGCCTGCCATCCCGTGTCCGGCGGTGCCTCGATGCGCTCGAAGTCGCCGAGCAGATCGCTGGCAACCTGTTCGACGTCTTCGTCGACGAGCGCATAACTGCAGACGACGACGGGGGCGGAGCCCGACAAACGCTGCAGTGTCGCCTCGGCCCAGTCCCGTGTATCGGCCGGGGTGGCGTCCGGCATACCGCGTTCTATCTGCAGGGTGCGCGAGACCAGCGGGGTCGGAGTCCCGGGCGGAGGCCAGTTGGCGGCCGTCATGCCGGCCAGCCAGACGGCGTCGAATTCCTCGCCCGACGCCTCGAGCGCGCCCATGAGTTGCACGGCCGGATTGCGGTTCTCGGGCTGGAACACCGTGTCCGCGGCCATTTGCTCGAGGCGGCTGATGGCGGTTCGCGCAGTCATCGACGAGGCGACGATGTCGAGGCGCGCGAAATCGTTGAGCAGTTCCCGCCAACGGTTGACGAGCTGGTAAGCGTCGCTGCTGCGGGCTTCGGGGCCGGGCCAGCCAAGCCGCGCCAGGCACTCGTCGAGGATCACGACCCATTCCGAAGGCGCCGCAGATCTCGGCAATTCGCGCCGCCGTTTGCTAAACGCCGCGATGATGGTCAGCCAGTCACCGGCATCGGGTGCTTCGTTCGCGCCGCGCAGCGCGGACGTCAGCATCGACGGCGACCACGCGCGGTCCGGTAGCTGGCGTAGCCGCAATTCAAGGCGGCTGCGACCATGCCGTTCGCCGACGCCGGTCAGAGGAGACTGCAACAATCGCGCGACTTCGCGAGCCGAAAGGTCGCCGACGAGCCAGCGTAATGCGAGCAGCGCGATCCCCACGGCCGGGTAGTCGCTCAGACGCTGGCCGAAGGTAACGTTGACGGCGTCACGCAGCGAGGCGGGGCCGTACTGCCATCCGGGCACGAAGCCTTCTCGTACGAGTCGCAGGTCACGCCTGCCCGATTGCTCGAGACTCGGCGCCACGATGGCAATGCGCGCCTCGGGCCGCGCGTCGAGTACCGTCCTCGCCCAGGCACCGGCGGCACGCAACTCCGCGTCACGCTGTTCGAATTCATGCATGACAGGTGCCGCGCCATAGTCGGCTGCCGGCTGTTCCGCTACCTCACAACCGGCATCCCGCAGCGCGGCCTGCAGCGCGGTCATCGAGGGGCGGTTGCGATCGAAGCCGGCAAACAGGAATCGCCTGCCCGGTGAGACTCGCCCGGCCGCAACCAGATCGAGCGCCAGTGCCGCAAGGCCTGCGTCGTCGACCCATGCCTCGTTTTCGAGTACCGCAAGATAGCGTCCGGCCGCGGCCGCATACAGGCGCTGATCCTGTGAACGGGCCGAGCGCGCAACGTCGCGGATAGAAACGCGCGCGTCTGCGAGCCGCTGCCAGGTATCGCGCGCAAGGCGCCCGATGGCAGGCAGGCCGGTGATGTCGTCACCGATCTCCTTACGCAGGCAGTGTTCCCACAGCACCTGGCTCTGGTGGGCGTTGATGCGCGTCGGCAGGTCCGTAGCGCTGCCGGCATCGGCAACGAGTGCGGCAAGCCACCCCTGCCAGGACCGGATCTCGGGCGTTTTCCATGCGGCCGCGCCGCGCGCCACCTGCTGGGCGCTCCAGGCTTTCCTCAATTCCCGCGCCAGGCGCCGGTTGGCCGTGACGATTGTGCTGTCGTTCTCGAGCGCAGCCTGCAGCCAGTCGTACATTGTCAGACGTGCTGCGCGAGGCAATCCTCGATGCGATCAAAAACGACGTCGATCGTATCGGTATCGGGAAGCGTCGTAACGCGGAAGTGATCGGTATAGATGGTGTTGAAACTGCTGCCCGGGGCCACGAGCACATGATATTTCTCGAGCAGTTCGAGCGCGAATGCCTGGTCGTCCAGCACCCCGTCGAATCGCGGTGCCAACTGGACGAACGCATACATCGCGCCCATTGGTTTATGCACAGTGAGGTTGTCGCTCGCCGCGACGCGATCGACGATCGCCTGCCGCGACTGATACAGGCGCCCGCCAGGCGCCACGAGGTCGCGAATGCTCTGGAAACCGCCCAGGGCAGTTTGCACGGCCCATTGTCCCGGTACGTTGCTGCACAGGCGCAGCGCCGCCAGCAGCTCCATACCGTGGATATACTCCCGCGCACTATCGATATCGCCGCTGAATACGCACCAGCCGACGCGGTAGCCGCACGCGCGATAGACCTTGGACAGCCCCGAGAACGTAAGGCAGACGGTGTTCTTGACGAGTGTCGCCAACGGCACGAACTCGGCCTCGTCGTACACCATCTGGTCGTAGATCTCGTCCCCCATGATGACGAGGCCGTGTTTCTCCGCGACAGCCACGATGTCGGCAAGCGTATCGTGGTCATAGACCGCGCCGCTCGGATTGTTCGGGTTGATGATGACGATAGCGCGCGTGCGCGGCGATACCAGTTTTTCAAGGTCTGCTGCATGCGGTACGAATGCGTTTTCGCGGCGGCATCGATAGTGCACGGCTTTGCCGCCGTTGAGCGCAACGGCGGCGCTCCACAGCGGGTAATCCGGACTCGGCACCAGTACCTCGTCGCCGGGATTCAACAGCGCGCGTAACGACAGGTCGATGAGTTCACTGACACCGTTGCCGATGAAGACCTCGTCGGCGGTAACGTCGAGTACGCCGCGGTCCTGTTGCTGCATGACGACGGCCTCGCGTGCCGGGAAGATGCCCTGCTGGTGGCAGTAAGGTTCCGCCTGCGCCAGGTTCTCGATCATCGCGAGACGCATCGTCTCGGGCGTGCGAAATCCGAATACACCCGGGTTGCCGATGTTCAGCGAGATAATCTCATAACCGCGCTTTTCGAGTTCCATGGCATGGTTCGCCAGTTGCCCGCGTATCTCGTATCGCACGTCCGCGAGCACGGCGCTGGTCTGAATGTGCTGGTCCATACGGATAACCGAAAAGTAGGTCTAGATCGCTTCCTCGAGGCGGAGCGCGTCGATGTCCTGCGCAGAGTAACCTAACCACTCGCGCAATACCTCATCCGTGTGTTCGCCGAGCAATGGCGGCGCCCGATAGCCCGCGACCGGTGTCGCCCCGAAGTCAACTGGGTTAGCGACCATTGGCACGTCCGCACCGGCCCGGTTCCTGCCGTGGCGCACGAAGCCGCGTTCACTGGCGTACGCGTTCCCCAGTACTTCGCCGATGTCGTTAACCGGTCCTGCCGGTACGCCTGCCGCCGCGAAGCTCGCCAGCCAGTCGGCCGTCGTTCCCTGCGCAAGACGTCCGGCGATGATTGCGACGAGTTGGTCTCTGTTGGCAACGCGACGCGCATTGCTATCGAATCGAGCGTCACGGGCAAGATCCTCACAGCCAAGGCACCGCATGCAGGCCTCGAATTGTTGGTCGTTGCCGACGGCCAGCATCAGGTCGCCGTCGCGGGTCGCAAAGGCCTGGTAAGGCACGAGATTCGGGTGCGCCGTTCCGAGGCGCGCGGGAACTTCGCCGCCTACCAGGTAGTTCATGGCCTGGTTGGCCAGCCAGGCCACCTGGCTGTCGTACAGCGGCACGTCGATACGCTTGCCGCGTCCGCTCTGCCCGCGTGCGTACAGGGCGGCCAGCACCGCATTCGCCGCGTACATGCCCGCCATGATGTCGGCTATCGCGACACCGACTTTCTGCGGGCCGCCGCCCTCTGCGGCGGCCGAACCCGTAATACTCATGAGCCCGCCCGACGCCTGGATCATTGCGTCATACCCGGGCTCATCCGCGCGACTGCTATCCTGTCCGAATGCCGATATCGAACAGACGATGAGCCGGGGATTACGTTCCATGAGTTCGTCCGGGTCGAGACCGTATCGCTGCAGCGTCCCCACCCTGAAGTTCTCGACCAGGACGTCCGCGCCTGCGGCGAGTTCGCGAATCACGCGCTGTCCCGCGCCGCAACTAAGATCGACGGTCACGGATCGTTTATTGCGGTTCGCGGAAAGAAAATAGGCCGATTCGGTGCCCAGCCACGGCGGACCCCACTGGCGCGTATCGTCCCCGCAGCCCGGCCGTTCGATCTTCACGACGTCGGCGCCGAAATCACCGAGTAGCTGGGTAGCCCAGGGGCCCGCCAGCACGCGGCTCAGGTCCAGTACCCGGATATCGCTTAGCAAGCTGTCCATAGCCTCCCAAGCTTACCGAATCCGGCCCATTAAAAAACCCGGCCGACGCAAGGCGTCGGCCGGGTGGGTCCGCACGGAGATTGCGGATTGCGTGACGCGGTCGCCTTTGATTACTCGCTGGCGTCCGGGTCCAGCTCTTCTACGTCAGCGCCCTCAACTTCCCGAGGCTCTGGCGTGATTTCGATTTCCGGCTCTTTCTTGCCGAATGTGATGAGCAGGTCTTCTTCTTCCTCTGCGGTCAGCAGGCGGATCGAGTCGATGCGGATCGATTCGGTACCCATATCGCCCCTGAACACGACCGAGCCAAAGCGTTCGCAAACGCGGCTGGTCGGCGCATCGAAGGCAATCTGCCAGGTCGTCCGGAGTCCGAATGCGCGTCGAGACAACACCACGTGATACGCACGACCGGCACCTGCTTCGATGATCAGGTTCTTCTCATCCAGTACCTTGTATCCTCGGATACTTGGCTCATGGATGCAATCGTCAGCCCGCCGATTTCCCTCGTCATCGCCTTCGGGCGCCGCCGCACAACCTAACATTGCACATAAGAAGAACAGCGTAATCCAATGTTTTAACGTCATTTTTTTGCTCTATTTGAATATTGTACCTGCGCGACCAAATTTGCGTTATGTCCGAGCTGTGCCGTCATTTTAGACCACGTGGACAGCGAAAGTTTACGCTGTTCCGCAACGCAGCCGGCGCCATTCAGGGTTCGCTTCCCGTAGCGACCGGGCGCTGCGGGTCTCGAATCCATTCGCTCCAGGAGCCCACGTATAAGCGCGGCTCCGGCAAACCGGCTTCGACGCCCGTGATGGCCAGGTGACAGGCCGTGACGCCCGATCCGCACATGACACTCCATGCAGCGTCATCCTTGCCGCCCAGCGCGTCGAGGAGGCGTTTTCGGCGGGCGTCGAGGGCGAGCCAGGTACCGTCGTCCGCCACGAAATCGCCGAACGGCACGCTACGCGCGCCCGGGATGTGCCCCGCCACCGGGTCGATAGGCTCGACTTCACCACGAAAACGGGCCGCATCACGCGCATCGAGCAGGTTCATGCGCTCGATAGTCCCGAGATTCCGTTCGAGCTCGGCGGTGGTCAACACGAGATCGTCTCTCGGCACGGCGAGGAATCGCGCCCAGGGCCTCGACACGGCGCCGGACTCCGTTGCGTAGCCCAGCCTCTGCCAGCGCGCAAAACCTCCATCCAGAACGAAGACGGCATCGTGGCCCAGCCAGCGCAGTACCCACCACGCGCGCGCCGCAACTGCCCCGTTACCCGCATCGTAGACGACGAGCTGGTGTGAGCTTCCGATTCCGCGCGCTTCCAGTTTGGCGACGGCTTTTTCGGCATCGGGCAGCGGGTGTCGACCCGTACCTGGCTCGATCGGCCCGGCAAGATCTGCGTCGAGATCAAGATAAATGGCACCCGGGATATGAGCCTCCCCGTAGTGCCGCAGTCCGGCCTGCGGATCTGCGAGATCGAAGCGCGCGTCTATGACGGCCCAGTCGGGATCGTCGAGATGGCGTTGCAGTACTTCTGCGACAATGAGTATGGGATTGTCCGGCATTGCGCGCGCAACCATGGAGAGGCTCGGGAAACGGTCTTGTACAACGAAAGGCAGTTCTGGACAATAGCAGGCGCGCGGGCTGTCGCCCGCAACTCCAGGCAAACCAGGGAGCATGCAGTGGACAAGATCATTGTAGGCCTGAAACGTGTCGTTGATTACAACGTCCGTGTGCAGGTCAGGAGTGACGGCAGCGGCGTGGAGACCGACGGCGTCAAGATGAGTATCAACCCGTTTGACGAGATCGCTCTCGAGGAGGCGCTGCGTATCCGCGAGGCGGGCAATGCGAACGAGGTGATCGCCGTCTCCATCGGTTCGGCCGACGCGCAGCAGCAGTTGCGTACGGGACTCGCGATGGGTGCCGACCGGGCCATCCTGGTTGCCGTCGATCAAGATCTCGATCCGCTCAGCGTCGCGCGTGTCTTCCAGGCAATCGCGGCGAAGGAGAATGCCGGTCTGGTCATGCTCGGCAAACAGGCGATCGACGGCGACAATAGTCAGGTCGCACAAATGCTGGCCGCGCTCTGGGACAGGCCGCAAGCGACGTTCGCCTCCGGGGTCAGCATCGAGGGCGACACTGCCCGCGTCGTCCGCGAGGTCGACGCCGGGCTGGAGACCATCGAGGTCGACCTGCCCGCCGTGATCTCCGTGGATCTCCGGCTCAATGAACCACGCTACGTCAAGCTGCCGGACATCATGAAGGCGAAGAAGAAACCGCTCGACGAAATCGCACTGTCCGACCTGGGTGTCGAAGCCGCGCCAAAGGTCAGGGAACTTTCGTATGCACCCCCCGCGGCCCGACAGCGCGGGATCATGGTCGATGATGTCGCCGGACTCGTAGCGGCACTCAAAGATAAGGGGCTCGTGTAATGGCCAGAATACTCATCGTCGCCGAACATGACGGTTCGGACCTCAACCCGAGCACGGCCAAGTGCGTTAGCTGCGCCGCCGCCATCGACGGCGCAGAGATTGACGTCGTTGTCCTCGCAGCAAACGTAGCCGACATCGCAGCCAAGGCCGCGGAGATAGCCGGTATCGCGCGCGTGCTGACCGTCGAGCGTGCCGAGAACGAGAACGCGGTTGCCGCGATACTGGCGCCCCAGGTTGCCGCTCTAGCCGGTGACTATGCGTACGTATTCGGCCCCTCGACCACGTTCGGTCGCGACCTGATGCCGCGGGTCGCCGCCTTACTTGGCGTCAACCAGGTCAGCGACATCATGAGCGTCGAAGGCAGCCACACCTTCAAACGGCCTATTTACGCAGGCAACGCGATCGTCACGGTCGAGGCGCCGCCCGACACCGTCCTGATTGCGACGGTGCGCGTCGCGTCCTGGCCGACAGCGGCCGCAGGCGGCTCGGCGCCGGTCGAAGCCGCGTCCGCGGATACCGAGCTGCCTGTACATACGCGCTATATCGGGCTTGAATCGGCCGCTTCCGATCGTCCCGACCTGCAGACAGCAGCGACTGTCGTTGCAGGCGGCCGGGCCTTCGGCAGCGAGGAGAATTTCCAGTTGCTCTACGCGCTCGCCGATACGCTCGGCGCCGGAGTCGGCGCATCGCGCGCCGCGGTCGATGCGGGCTACTGCGCGAACGACATGCAGGTCGGCCAGACGGGCAAGATCATCGCGCCCGACCTGTATATCGCCATCGGTATTTCGGGCGCCATTCAGCACCTCACTGGCATCAAGGACGCGGGCACGATCGTTGCGATCAACAAGGACGAGGAAGCGCCCATCTTTGAGGTGGCCGACATCGGCCTCGCAGGGGACCTCAACTCAGCCGTCCCGGAGCTCACCAACGCACTGAGCAAGTAGTCCGGCACGGGGACGCCGGTAGATCGTGCGTGAAGGGTCTAGAGGTCGTTGTCGGCGACGTGGATGACGAGGCCGTCGAGTTCGTCGGTGATCTCGATCTGGCAGGTCAGGCGGCTGTTGTCCCTGCGCTCGTACGCGGCGTCCAGCATGCTGTCTTCCATGTCGTCCATCTCGGGGATCTTGTCTAGCCACGCCTCGTCGACATAGCTGTGACAGGTCGCGCAGGCACAGGCACCGCCGCATTCGGCAACGATGCCGTCGATATTGTTGTTGATGGCGCCTTCCATGACCGAATAGCCCTTCTCCACCTCGGTTTCATGGCGCTTTCCATCAGGCGTTATAAAGACGATCTTGGGCATCGGTGCTCCTTGCGTGAATCGACGGCGCGCAATGATAAGGGCGTTGACTGACACCAGTCAACGCCCTATCTCAGTGCTCTTATTGACCGCAGTCGCGAATCAGGTGCTGGCCGAGGCGAGCTTGGCTTCGAGCTCCCGGCGCTTCTTGCGGGCTGCTTCCTCGGCGAGGCGAATCTGGCGATTGCGCTCGACTTCGGCGTCGATCACCCTGATCCACTGGGCCGCCTGGCGCTGTGAACGCGGCACGCGCGCCGCTGCCTGGAACGCTTTCTTCGAATCGCCGTAGCGCTTGAGGTTGTATAGACACATACCCAGCGAGATCTGCGCGTTGTCGGGGTTCTTCAGGCTGCCCTTGCGAATCGCGGTATTGGCCGATGCGATGCAGTCGTTGTACTTGCCGATGTTCAGGTAGGAATTGGCGAGACGCAGGTCCAGCTCACCGGTAGACGAGAGCTTGGCCGCTGCGGTCAGCGCCGGAATCGCCTTGTCGTCCTCCTGGGCCAGCATCCAGGCCTGCGAGAGCAGCCGATAGTGCTTCTCGGACTTGGGAACGACACCGGCATCCATCTTCTGCTGCAGCAGCGTTCCGGCCTTGTACGGGACTTCGGCCTGCAAATACAGCTGCGCCATCGTCACGAACTCGGTCGGCTTTTCGAGCATGCCCTGCGTATGCGCGGCATCGTAGGCGTAGATCAGCTTTTCGTCTTCACCGAGCTCCGTGTACGCGCCGGCAAGCGACTTCCAGTAGCGCGCCTTAGGCCAGCTTTGCAGCAAGGTCTTCTGAATATCGCGGACCTTGCGATAGTCCTCCTGCTGGAAGTAGGCAAAGTTCAGCAGGTTCCACCAGTCTTCCTTGGCCGGCTTGCCGCGTTCCTTGGCGACGCGCATGGCCGTCTCGATCGGGCTGATCATGTCCTTGTAGCGGTTCAGATTGTAGAGAATCTGCGCTTTGAGGATGAACTGGTCCGGCCCGGGATTGGGCTCCAGCGCAAACCAGCGATCGATGGTTGTCAGCGCCTTGGAGTACTGCTCCTGCATCGTGTAGAGCTGCGCAACGGTTAGCGTCGTCTGCTTGGCAAGCTGCGGCTCGAGCGACGGGATGCGCAGCATCTTTTCAAAAGTCGCCAGGGCCGCGTTGACATCGTCCTTGTTGTAATGGACGAAACCGATGTAATTGAGAACGTTGGCCTGCTCGTACTCGGTCAGTTTGTCGGGATTGTAGAGGTTATTGAGCAAGCGGAGCGCGCCATTGTAGTCCTTGTTGTCGACCATCTCCTGCGCTTTCTGGATACGCTCGTAGACGTCCTTGCTGACGGCCTGGGCCTGCTTGGTCTTGGTATTGTCGTCCTTGTCGGCCTGGCCGCTGCCTGCTGCACGCTGGGCCGATGCATCGCCGACGGCCAGCACACCGGCCAGCAAGACAATGCAGAACTTCGCGGCGAAACCTCGCATGAATGTCGTCGTCATCGCATTAGTCCTCCAGCATGAACGTGATACGGGTCTTCACGCCGGGTACTGGGACCGGTACGCCGTCCACGACCCTTGGTTTGTACTTGAACTTCAGGACCGCACGTATGGCGGCGCGCTCGAACAGGCTGCTCGTCGACTGGATGACAACCGGATCCTCGACCGTTCCTGCCGTAGTCACGGTGAACTGCAGGTCCACGAAGCCCTCCAGCCCACGCGACAAGGCACGAGCCGGATACACGGGGGCGACGCGCACGATCGGCAGGTAGTCACCCTCGGCAATGTTCATTCCACCGGGGCCACCGATATCCGTGCTCGCTGCTACCTGCGGCGGCGCGACGTTAATCGTAGGCGCATCCGGATTTATATTGTCGAGGTCCTGCGGCGGCGTCTCGGGCGGCGTCTCGGGCGGCTTCGGCGGCTTCTCCGGCACGATGTCGTCGACATTCAGGTTTTCATTTCTGCGGACGCGGACGAATTCGAGCTGGTGCCGATCGCGCGGCTTGGTCAGCGCCTGTTTACCCGTCACGATCAGGAGCTGCATGACGAACAGCAGAGTGACCGTAATGATGGCCCCGATCACGATTGAAAATGTGTAACGACCCAGCATGGTCTGTCTCTCCTCAGCGGAACACCGCTACCGTACTTCCCGCTCTATTCCTAAATAAGACTAACGATTCTTCCCCGGGTTCCTACTCGTCGTCCGTTGCGATCGCGACATTGGTGACGCCGGCTGCCTTGGCCGCCTCCATCACGACGACGAGCGTTTCGTGCGTCGAACCCTCATCCGCCTGGATGACGATCGAACCCTTGGGGTTCTCGGCGTGCAGCCGCTCTATCACACCACGCACCGCGCGCGGATCCCGTTCCTTGCGATCGATCCAGATCTCGTCGTTCGGGCTGATCGCTATCAGGATAGCCGCATCGTCCTGGGAGTCGGCCGTCGTGGTGTCCGGCCGTTCGACCTGGATACCCGCTTCCTTGATGAAGGTCGCCGTCACGATGAAGAAGATGAGCATGATGAACACGACGTCGAGCATCGGCGTCAGGTTGATCTCATTCTCTTCCTCTTCGAAGTGTAAGCTTTTCTTTCTCATGTGATCTTTCCTCGAACTCCCGCCTGGAGTGAAACGTCAGCGGCTGTCGGCAATCGAAATGCTGTATACGCCGGCACTGCGCGCCGCATCCATGACCTGCACGAGCCGTTTATTCGTAGAGCGATTGTTCGCCTGGATGACGACCGACCCTTCCGGGTGCTCCGCGTGCAGGCGCTCGATGTGCGCGCGCACGGCGCGCGGATCGACGAGGTGCCGGTCGATCCACACGTCATCACTGGCATCGATCACGACGAGGATGTTCGAATCCTCGGGCTTGCTCTCGGTCATCGGCGCATCCGGTCGGTTCACGTCGATGCCGACTTCCCTGACGAACGACGCCGTCACGATGAAGAAAATGAGCATGATGAACACGACGTCGAGCATCGGCGTCAGGTTGATCTCATTTTCCTCTTCTTCGACCTGGATATCGTCCAAATGGTGTCTCATGGCGACAACTCCTTAGTGATCCGTCGTGAGTGAGTCCTCGAGGAACTCGACTTCATGTGCGGCGCGGCGTGTCAACAACGTCACCAGGAGAACCCCCGAAAGCGCCCCGACCATGCCGGCCATCGTCGGCACGGTGGCCTGGGAGACGCCGGCGGCCATGGCACGAACGTTGCCCGAACCGGAAACGGCCATGACCTGGAACACGCTGATCATGCCGGTCACGGTTCCGAGAAGGCCGAGCAACGGACACAGAGCGACCAGCGTCTGGATGACGTTGATTCCCCTGTTCGTCGCTTCCGAGAATCGCGAAATCATGAGTTCGCGAATCTGCTTCGCGTTCCAGGACTGGCGCTCGGGACGCGACTCCCAATCGTCGTATATCTGGCGCGACATCACTTTCATCGACGAACGAAAGTAGACCATTCGCTCGATGATGATCACCCACATCACGAAGATCGTGACCGCGATGACCCGGAGCACCGGGCCACCAAGGCTCATGAAGTCACGAATGGCTTCTAATGCATCTGCAAGCCAAAGCATGGTGACTCCTCTCCTTTACGAACCGCGCTCGGAATGCTGGGCCACGAGGCCGGCACTCTGCGACTGCAGGATGTTGACGATCTTGCGGCTCTTGCCGCTGACCACCGTATGCAGGAGCACCATCGGAATGGCAACGCACAGGCCGAGTACCGTCGTCATCAGTGCCTGCGAGATACCGCCGGCCATCATCTTCGGATCGCCTGCGCCATAGAGCGTGATCACCTGGAAGGTCTTGATCATGCCGGTAACCGTACCGAGCAGCCCCATGAGCGGGGCAACTGCGGCCGTCACCTTGATGAACAGCAAGCCCTTGGTCAGTGCCGGCATTTCCTTGAGCGCCGCCTCCGAGAGCTTGAGCTCGACGGTTTCGGTATCCGCGCCGCGGTTCGATTCGAAAGCCGCGAGGACCCGACCGAGCGGGTTGTCCGTGCTCGCCGACTCGCTCTTCAGCTGCGCCTTGACCTTGCGATCGGCCGAGGAGAGCGCCAGCCAGCGCATGATGGCGATGAGCAGCCCGATGATGCCGAGCGCGATGATGCAATAACCGACGATACCACCCTGCTCGATGCGGTCGCGGATCGTCGGCGACTCGACGAGCAGTGCGAGAATGCCGCCGCGTGTCACGTCGACTCCGAAGTTGACCGCCTCTTGCGGATCGGCAGTCAACATATCACCCGTCGTGCCCGTGTAACGGCCTTCGGGTTGCCGCTGCAGCTCCGTGATTTCGCCGTTCTCGTACTCGAGGTAGCCGCCCTCGGAGATCAGGTTGAAGGCGCCGACACGCACGACTTCCATCTCTTCCTGTGCGCCGTCTGCCTTTGTGACGAGGTGGTTAAAACGCACGGTCTTGCCGGTCTCGACGACCTCCTGCTGCAACATGAGCCACAGCCTTTCGATCTCTTCGATTTCGGGGATATTGCTGGCGCCGGCCAGCTTGCTGCCAAGCTCGACCAGGAACTCGCCGCGATCCGGGTATTCGATGTTGGTCAGCGATGCGTTGAAACGACCCTGCGTGTCACCGGCAACCGTCTGCAGAACGCCGAGCAGCTCCCGGAGAGCGCCCATTCTCTCGTTGAGCGCCTGGCGAGCCGTGATAATGCGCTGCTGGTTCTGCTCGAACGTATTCTCGAGCTGCGTCGAGGTATTTTCCTGGTTGGTGCGTTCGCGGCGCGCCTGGTTGAGCAGCGATTGCTGCTGGTTGCGAGCCTGGGCGAATGCAGCTTCACGCTGGCGTGCTTCGCGCGAGTCGCGCGCCTGGCCCTGTTCGATCAAACGCAGCAGCTCGGCCATCGAAGCGGCGCCCTCGTCTTCCGACTGGGCGTTCGCGGTGGCAAGTCCGAGACTCAGCAGTCCGGCGGCGATAATGAGTGTTATCCGTTTCATTGTTTAGGCCTCCGGCGCTTCAACAGGAATGACGATGAGTTCGGGAGCGATCAGCTGACGCGCCATGCGCAGGCCCTTGCGGACCTCGTTGCGCGCTGAGTTGTCGATCTCCCAATCGCGTATTTCGTTGTTCCAGCGACCTGTGACCTGGGTGTCGTCGGACTGGAAATACAGCCCGATGCGGCCGATACGCAGCATGTTGAACGAACGCGTCGCGCCGTCGATAGTCAGCGACTGCGTGTAGAACTCCGACGAGGTGCCGTAGTCGTTCTCGATCTGGTAGGCCTCCATCACCTTGCGGAATTTCTCCGCCACGGTGACGTCCGAGCGTTCCATGATTGTCTTGAGGTCTTCCATGCGCTGGCTGCGCTCTTCCATCAGGAACGGCACGTCGAGCCCGATCGACTGCTCCAGGCCGTCAATCATGCGTTCCATGAGCGGGAAGATCTGCCGGTTGATGACGTCCACGCGATCCATCGACAGGGCAATGTCGTCGAGGGTAGCCTGCTGGCCGTCGACCTGCGCCCGCATGAGGCGGTTATAGACTTTCAGTCCTTCGATTTCCTTGTTGATGGCCCGGTACTGGTCCTCGAGCGACCGCGTACCTTCAACAATGTTGTTGATTCGTTCCTGCGATTGCTGGGCCAGGTTCAGCCGACGCTGATCAGCCTGCAACACCTGATCGACGGTCTGCGCGAAGACGCTGCCGGAAATCATCATTGCAGCAACTGCCAGAAATGCGGCTGCGAGACGCCGACTGCTGCTTATGCACCGTTTCATGGACGCTCCTTAAAGGTCTTGTTGTACTAATTGTTGGTCACGGAGAGGGATGCAACGTATCCGTTGAATACATGCACAAATGAAAACCGGCAACGCGGAAAGTGTTGCCAATTGCGCACGCGGCCCTCTCCACCTTCGCCGCGCGGCGTTGAAATTTCGGAACCTTCTTAATCTCTCGTTGATTATCGGCCTTCCCGGTGCTTGCCGGGCTCCCCGCCTTATTATCGGTTTATTAAAGTCCGAGGTCCCCTGATGCTGCAGGCAAGAATAACACATGGTTCATGTATCGCCAGTCCCTCCAAGGACATAACTTGCAGGCAGTTTTCGGTCGTTACGGGCACTGCCGACATCGCCTTGCAACTTGGTCGCGCGAGCCCTTGTTTGCACTCGCTCTCGACGTACTGCGATAAGCCTCGCTGCGGGTTCGATATCGACCCGCCGCGTCGGCATGTTCGCAATGTCGTTTACCTAACTAATTTAATAACTTAAGCAAAACTCTTAAGGTTGATTTTTTAGTAACAGTCGTAACCGTACCAAAACGGTTGACATCGAATCGGCGTTCCCAGATGATCCCGCCTGTGGATACGCCATTGCTTACGCTGTCGCTCGAGCTGCTTCTTCCCGGGAGGAAGAGCGGGTAGCGCGTATCCGGCAACAGGACATCGCAGACCCCGCACCCGAAAGGACTGTGGGGTTTTTTTGTGACAGATGATCAACGAACAGGAAGCACCATGCAGATGTATTCGGAAGCAGACGTAGATATCTCGGTTCTCGGCGAGCAACGCATTGCCGTCCTCGGCTACGGTAGCCAGGGGCGCGCGCATGCGCTCAACCTCAAGGACTCGGGCTGCAACGTCGTCGTAGGCCTGCGCAGGAGTGGCAGCAGCTGGGCGAAGGCAGAGGCGGACGGTCTCGCCGTCGAGGAACCGGATGCTGCCGTTCGCGGGGCTGCGGTCGTCATGTTCCTGACGCCCGACATGGTGCAGAAGACGCTCTACGAAACAGTCGTCGACAAGATCGAGCAAGGCGCATTGCTGCTGTTCGCGCATGGTTTCGCGATTCACTACGGACAGGTCGAGCCGCGCGCGGATCTCGACGTCGCGCTGATTGCACCCAAGGGCCCTGGAGGGCTCGTGCGCCGCCAGTACGAGGAAGGCCACGGCGTTCCCTGCCTCGTTGCGGTGCACCAGGATGCGACGGGCAACGCGCTGTCCAAGGCGCTGGCCTACTCCGCCGGCATCGGCGGCGCGCGTGCCGGCGTTATCGAGACAACGTTCGCCGAGGAAACCGAAACCGACCTGTTCGGCGAACAGGCCGTCCTGTGTGGTGGCGCGACCGAATTGATCGTCGCGGGCTTCGAGACGCTCGTAGAGGCCGGCTACCAGCCGGAGGTGGCTTACTACGAGGTCATGCACGAGCTCAAACTGATCGTCGACCTGCTGCACGAGGGCGGACTCGCGAAGATGCACAAGTTCATCAGCGACACCGCGGCCTGGGGCGACATGGTGTCCGGGCCCCGGGTCGTCGGCGATGCCTCGCGCGCCGCAATGCGCGAGGTGCTTACCGAGATCCGGGATGGCACGTTTGCTCGCAACTGGATTACCGAGAACGAGAACGGCATGCCCGAATTCCGGGCGAAGATGCGTGCCGACCTCGAACACCCGATCGAAGACGTCGGCCGCCGGTTGCGCGGCCGCATGGACTGGTTGAGCGAATAATGGAAGGGGACAGTCACCCTAACTCTTGACGAGTTAGGGTGACTGTCCCCCGAAATACCGGAGTACGAGCAATGTCGGATAAGAGGATACGCATTTTTGACACGACCCTGCGTGACGGGGAGCAGGCGCCGGGCTGCAGCATGACGCTATCCGAGAAGCTGCGTGTGGCCAGGGCGCTGGCGGACCTCAACGTCGATATCATAGAGGCTGGCTTCCCAGCGGCATCTCCGGGCGACTTCGAAGCCGTCAAGGCAATCGCCGACGAGAATTTCGGACCGACGATCTGCGGCCTGGCTCGCTGCAATGCGGGCGACATCGAGAAGGTCTACGAGGCGGTCAAGGGAGCCGACAAGCACCGCATCCACGTGTTCGTGGCGACCAGTGCCATCCATCGCGAGCACAAGCTCAAGATGGCCAAGGAAGAAATTATCAGGAGCGCCGTCGGCGCCGTCAGGCTGGCCCGCGAACTCGTCGATGACGTGGAGTTTTCCCCGGAAGACGCATCCCGCACGGAACTGTCCTACCTGGCCGAGGTGGTTACGGCCGCCATCGAGGCGGGCGCCACGACGGTGAATATTCCGGACACGGTCGGCTACACGGTACCGGCAGAATTTGACCGTCTGTTCCGCTATCTCGTGGACAACGTGCCGAATATCGACGACATCACGCTATCCGTGCATTGTCACGACGACCTCGGCATGGCAGTGGCCAACAGCCTGGCCGCGGTCAGCGCCGGTGCACGCCAGATCGAATGCACGATCAACGGTATCGGCGAACGTGCCGGGAATTGTTCGCTCGAGGAAGTGGTCATGGCGATCAGGACGCGCGCGGAGTTCTTCGGGCTCGAAACCGGCATAGATACCACGCGCCTGTACCCGACCTCGCGACTCGTCTCGAGCATTACGGGCATGCACCCGCCGCGCAACAAGGCGATTGTGGGTGAGAACGCCTTCGCGCACGAAGCCGGGATACATCAGCACGGCATGCTGCAGCATGCGTCGACCTACGAAATCATGCGTCCCGAGGACGTCGGCATTGCCAAGTCGAGTCTCGTCCTGGGCAAGCACAGCGGGCGCCACGCATTTCGCGATCGACTCGTCGAACTCGGGTTCGAGCTCGACGATTTCGAGGTCAATCGGGCGTTCCAGGAATTCAAGAAACTGGCCGACAAGAAGAAGGACATCTACGACGGCGACCTCGAAGCCATCGTCATGAACGCGGGCGGCGCCTCCTCCGGGCCGTGGACGCTGAAGTCGCTCGAAGTCCAGACGCATACCGATCAACCCGCGACGGCCGCCGTCACGCTGATCGGCGAAGACGGCAGGGAAGTCGAGGACTCTGCTCACGGCGACGGGCCTGTGGCCGCAGCCGTGCAGGCCCTCGAGCGTGTGACAGGCCTCGAACTCACGCTGCGCAACTTCGAGCTGCACAGTGCTTCGATCGGCGAGGATGCCCAGGGCGAGGTCACGGTGACGGTCGCATACGACGGCCAGAGCTTTCGCGGACACGGCGCCAGCGTCGATATCGTCGAAGCCGGGGCCCGCGCGTGCCTCGAAGTCATGAATCGCATCCTGAGGGGGCAGCGACGCGGCGTCGCTGGGTCGGACACCGGCGATTCTTCACGTGCAACGATCTGACGCCGGCAGCAGCGCATTGGACCCTGCGAGCACCCTGTTCGAAAAAGTCTGGGCGGAGCACGTCGTGGTCCCGGAGACGGCGGAAACGCCTGCCGTTCTGTATATCGATCTGCACCTGGTTCACGAGGTAACGAGCCCGCAGGCGTTCTCGGTGCTGCGCGACAGCGGCTTGCCGGTGCGGCGCCCGGACCTGACGCTCGCGACGCTCGACCACTCCACACCGACAACGCCCGTGCGTACGTTTCAGGACCTGCTCGTGGCCGGCGAGAGCGCGGCCAGGCAGGTGCGTCAGCTCGAGGACAATTGCGGCGAGTTCGGCATCCAGCTGCTCGGCTTCGGCAGCGGCCAACGCGGCATCGTGCACGTTATCGGCCCGGAGCTGGGGGCGACCCAGCCCGGCAAGACCATCGTCTGCGGTGACAGCCATACGAGTACGCACGGCGCATTCGGCGCCCTCGCCTTCGGCATCGGCACGACCGAAGTCGGCCACGTCATGGCAACGCAATGTCTGCTGCAGCGCAGGCCGCAAACGCTGGCGATCAACGTCAACGGCGTCTTGCCCGGCGGCGTGACGGCCAAGGACCTCGTACTCGCCATCATAGGCCGGATCGGCGTCGACGGCGGCACCGGGCACGTCATCGAGTACCGTGGCCCGGTCATCGCCGCACTGGACATGGAACAGCGCATGACCGTGTGCAACATGTCGATCGAAGGCGGCGCACGCGCGGGCATGATTGCGCCCGATGACACGACATTCCAGTTCCTCGCAGGGCGCGAACGCGTGCCCCGGGGGAGCGACTGGGATGCAGCCGTGGCACGCTGGCGCAGCCTGCGCAGCGGCGACGATGCGACGTTCGACAGGTCGGTCGATATCGATGCCTCGGCGCTGACGCCTATGGTCACGTTCGGGACTAACCCCGGCATGGTTATAGGCATCGACGATCCCGTGCCATCCGGCGGGGACGCCAGCTTCCGCAAGGCGCTGGACTACATGCAGGTCGAGGCCGGGAAACCAATGGCAGGCCAGCCCGTCGACGTCGTGTTCATCGGCAGCTGCACGAACGGTCGCATCTCGGATATCGAGCAAGCCGCGCGCATACTCGACGGGCGCCGCGTTGCCGATGGCGTGCGCGTGCTCGTCGTGCCGGGGTCAGAACAGGTGAAGGCCGCAGCGGAGGCGCGCGGCCTCGACAAGATCGTCACGGCCGCGGGCGCCGAATGGCGCGAAGCGGGCTGCTCGATGTGCCTCGGCATGAACGGCGACATCGCCCGCCCCGGCGAGCTCAGCGTCAGCACGAGCAACCGCAATTTCGAAGGCCGCCAGGGCATAGGCGCGCGAACCGTGCTCGCGAGTCCTGCGACCGCCGCCGCATCGGCCATCGCAGGCTGCGTCGCCGACCCGAGGAAACTCGTATGAACCCGATTAGACGCATTGCTTCGAGGACGGTCGTTCTTGCCGTCAGGGATGTGGACACGGACCAGATCATCCCGGCCCGCTACCTGACGACGACGACGCGCGAGGGCCTCGGCCAGGCGTTGTTCCATGACCTGCGCTACGACGACAACGGCAACGAGGTGGACGCATTCCCCCTCAACCAGGCGCGCGCGGCAGAGTGCAAGGTGCTCGTCGCGGGGAAAAATTTCGGCTGTGGTTCCTCGCGCGAACACGCCCCGTGGGCGCTGCTCGACTACGGGTTCGAGGCCGTAATTTCGACGGAAATTGCCGACATCTTTCGCAGCAATGCACTCAAGAACGGGCTGGTCCCGGTCATCGTCGACGACGCGACGCATGCGTGGCTGCTGGACAATCCCGGTGCCGACGTCGTCATCGACCTGGAATCGGCCAGCCTGACCCTGCCGGACGGTAGCGTGGTCGGGTTCCCGATCGACGCGTTCGCGCGCTATTGCCTGCTCGAGGGCATCGATGAACTCGGCTACCTGCGCAAGCACCTTGGCCGCATTGAGAAATTTGAAGAGAGTCGCGTATGGAAGCCCTGATCACGCTCCTGCCCGGTGACGGCATCGGTCCCGAGGTGACACGTTGTGCGCAAGACGTCCTGGACTCGATCGCGCAGCGCTTCGATCATCGCTTCGAGTTTCGCGAGGCCCTTATCGGCGGCGCGGCAATAGACGCGACCGGCGAACCCTTGCCGGGCGCGACGGTGGCCGCCTGCCAGGCGTCGCAGGCCGTACTCCTGGGCGCCGTCGGTGGGCCGAAGTGGTCGGATCCGAACGCCGCCGTGCGACCCGAACAGGGGTTGCTCGGACTGCGGGCAACCCTGGGCGTCTATGCCAACATCAGGCCGGTCAGGATTCACCCCGAGCTGGCGGCCGCGTCGCCGCTCAAAGCGGAGAAGCTCGATGGCGTCGACATGCTCGTCATTCGCGAGCTGACCGGCGGCATCTACTTCGGCAAGAAGACCCGCGATGCCGAATCCGCGAGCGACCTGTGCGAATACACGGTCGCGGAGATCGAGCGCATCGTCCGCGTGGCGGCAAGACTCGCCGGCGAGCGCCGCGGCAAGCTCTGTTCCGTGGACAAGGCCAACGTCCTCGAGACGTCGAGACTGTGGCGCGACACGACCGACCGGGTCGTCGCCGACGAGTTCCCGGGCATCGAGCTGGAAACCCTGCTCGTCGACGCAGCGGCAATGCACCTGTTGAGCCGCCCGGCCGACTTCGACGTCATCGTTACCGAGAACATGTTCGGCGACATCCTCACCGACGAAGCCTCGATGCTGGCCGGCTCTCTGGGCATGCTGCCGTCGGCGTCGCTCGGCGACTCGACCGTCGCGCTCTATGAGCCGATCCACGGCTCGGCGCCCGACATCGCCGGGCGAGGCCTTGCGAATCCGTGCGCAATGATAGCGAGCGCAGCCATGATGCTGCGCCACAGCCTCGGACTGGTCGCGGAAGCGGATGCCGTCGAGGCCGCGATTGCGAGCGCTATCGCGGGCGGCGCCCGTACGGCCGACATTGCGGCTGGCGGCGAGCATATCTCGACCGACGAAATGGCCGCCGAGGTGAAACGCAACCTCAGCTGATCGCGCGCAGTCTCGCCGCGTCTCGGCTGCTGTTACGAAATTTGTTGATCATGTCGCCGAGCGTTTCCGTTTCGATCAGGAATCCGTCGTGCCCGTGCGGGCAGTCAAGAATTTCGTACTGCGCGTTGGCCAGGTGCTCGGCCAGCAGGCGCTGCTCTTCGGGGGGGTAAAGCGCATCCGAGCTGACCGAGACGACGAGTGCCGGATGCTCGATCGACCGCAGCACGTCGCGATAGTCACCCCGGCCGCGCGCAAGATCGTGCGTGTGCATCGCGTGTGTCAGGGTGACGTAGGCGTTGGCATCGAAGCGACGATTGATCTTCTCGCCCTGGTGCCTTAAGTAGGACTGCACCTGGTACTGCCCGGCGTCGCGGCGCTCGCGCCCGAAGCGGTCATCAAAACTCTGCCAGCTCCGGTACGTGCAGATGGCCATCATGCGTGCCGCCGCGAGTCCGTCCGCCGGAGGCGCATCGTCGTCGTAATACCCGTCGTTCCAGTTCGGGTCCGCAGCAATCGCGGCGCGCTGGGCCTCGCTGATGCCGATGCACCATGCCGAGTGGCGGCCGCCGACACCGATTGGCACGACGCTACCGACGCGCTCCGGGTACATCACGGCCCATTCGAGCGCCTGCATGCCGCCCAGCGACGGTCCCGTCACGAGTTCGATGAACTCGATGCCCAGCGCGTCGAGGAGGATGCGTTCGAGTTCCACCATGTCACGCACCGAGACGCGCGGGAAATCCGCGCGGTAGCGCGTGCTCGTGCCCGGCTTGTAGCTGACCGGGCCGGTCGTGCCGTAGCAGCCGCCCAGGATGTTGGCACAAACGATGTAGTCGTGTGCCGGGTCGAAGGTCCGCCCTGCGCCGATAATATTCGGCCACCAGGCTTCGACATCCGCCGAGCCGGTCAGGGCATGGCAAATCAGGATCGCGCGGTCTTTGGCGTTCGCCTCGTCGCCCCAGGTGCGATATGCAATCTCGACATCGCTGAGGCGCTCGCCGTTTTCGAGGATGAACTCGCCCGGCACCCGCAGGTACCGCGTCTGGGCCGCAACCTGTTGCTGCAAAAACTCGGGCAGGCTCATCGGATTATCACGCGCCGGCGGTAGCGACTGCGCTGAGCTGAGGCGCCATGCGGGCGGCTTCCAGCGCGACGTGCAAATCCGCGACGAGGTCCGCCGTGCTCTCGAGGCCGACGGACAGGCGGATCAGGGTCGGCGTGACGCCGGCCACGGCCTTGCGCTCCTCGGACACCGGTGCATGTGTCATCGAGGCCGGGTGACAGACCAGGCTTTCGACGCCACCGAGCGATTCCGCGAGCGAGAACAGCCCCAGGTTTTCGACAAACGCCCGAACTGCCGCCTCGCCGCCATCGATCTCGAAGCTGATCATGCCGCCAAAGCCGCGCTGCTGCGTTTTCGCGAGCGCATGGCCGTCATGACTTTCGAGTCCCGGGTAATAGACCTTGCCGACGTTCGGCTGCGCTTCGAGCAGCCGCGCGAGTTCCGCGGCGCTCTCCTCGTGCTGGCGAATGCGCGGATGCAGCGTACGGATCCCGCGCAACGTCATGAAGCTGTCAAAAGGCGCGCCCGTGATGCCGATGACGTTGGCCCAGTATGCACACCGTTCGGCGAGTTCGTCAGTCGCTGCGATCACGGCCCCGCCCACGACATCGCTGTGACCGTTGATGTACTTGGTCGTCGAGTGAATGACGAGATCGGCGCCAAAGTCGATCGGATTCTGCAGCGCCGGCGACAGGAACGTGTTGTCGACCGCAAACAGGGCCCCGCATTCGGTTGCGATCTCGCGTATCGCGGCAAGGTCCGAAATTCGCAGGACGGGGTTCGATGGCGATTCGGTGAGGATGATCCGCGGGCGCGTCCTGGCACACACCTTCCGCAGGGTCTCGAGGTCCGTCTGGTTCACGAATTCGACGTCGAACAGCCCCTTCAGGCTCTGCTGCTCGAACAGGCGATAAGTGCCCCCGTAACAGTCGTGCGGCGCGACGACCGTGTCGCCCGGCTCGAGGAACTGTGTGAGCAGCGTCAGCGCGGCCATGCCGGACGACGTGACCACGGCTCCTGCGCCACCTTCGAGTTCGGCAAGGGCATCGGCCAGCGCATCGCGCGTGGGGTTACCCGAACGTGTGTAGTCGTACCGCCGTTTCTGCCCCAGTCCTGCGAACGCGTAGTTGGACGACAAGTGCAGCGGCGGCACGACGGCCCCGTGCTGGGTATCTGATTCGATCGCCGCACGAACCGCGCGGGTGGCCTTACTGGCAGGAGGGTTCATTTTCGGTCTCCGCAACGTGTTCCAATTCGTCTCATCGGAACCCTGCGAAGTCCGCAAGGGAGGGAGTGTTCTGCCCTTCACCAGACGGTGCTGCCAGAACGCTCATCTCTCGATGTCACAAGGACATCGCAGGAGTTGGCACCTTTTCAGGTTGGTTAAGCCTGATGGTTGCCCCGGCGTCGTCGGGCCTATCCCTCGACCGGTCTCGATGAGTTCCCGGGCAGTCTAAGCGTTGCGGCGGAAGTCCGTCAAGTTACTGATTCGCTGAATTTAATTTCTGCTGAAACCACGCGTACCCGGATTCCATGGCGCGCGCGGAGGCATTTCGAGCCCCTGATAAACGAGCTTGCACTTCGCATCGGCATGTAATAGCGTATTAGCGTGTTAGTACATTAATACGATAATGAAACCGAATCGCAACGAATCCGAGCGCCAACAACAGCGCGCCGAGGACGCCCTCTTCGAGGCCCTGATCAGTCTCGAATCCGTCGACGAATGCCGCAATTTTCTCAAGGACCTTTGCACGCCGGCCGAGCTCCAGGCGCTCGTCGATCGCTGGCAGGTCGTCGAATACCTCGAGCAGGGTCTGCCGTATCGCAGAATCCACGAGCTGACAGGGGTCAGCGTGACGACCATCGGCCGCGTGGCGCGCTTCCTGGCCGACGGCTTCGGCGGCTACCAGACCGCTATCGAACGAACTCACCACTCTCACTGAGGAAGAAGCAATGGAACCCTCCGCGCAGCGCATCAAAATTGCGGTGCAGAAATCCGGTCGACTGACCGATCACTCGATAGACCTGCTGGAGCGTTGTGGCCTCAAGGTCACCAAGAGCAAGGACCAGCTGTTCTGCTTCGGTGAGAACATGCCGATCGATCTCCTCCTCGTGCGCGACGACGACATACCGGGGCTCGTCAGCGACGACGTGTGCGATCTCGGCATCGTCGGCCTGAACGTGGTCGAGGAAAAACGTTTCGCAAGCGAGGCGGACGGTCGCCCGGCGCGCTTCAAGCAGGTGTTTGAACTGGACTTCGGACACTGCCGGCTGTCCATCGCCGGCCCGGAGGAGACCGCTTACGACGATCTTGAGTCACTAAATAATACAAGAATAGCAACAAGTTATGTCGGTCTCTTAAACAACTTTCTCAGTAAAAACGGCATCGACGCCGAGGCCGTGTACTTCTCGGGCGCCGTCGAAATCGCGCCGCGGCTGGGGCGCGCGGAATATATTTGCGACCTCGTCTCGACCGGGAGCACGCTCAAGGCGAACGGCCTGCGCGAGCTCGACGTCCTGCTCGAGAGCGAGGCCGTCATCATCCAGACGGAGAAGCCGCTGGGCGCAGACAAGCAGGCCCTCGTCGACAAGATCCTGCAGCGCCTCGACGGCGTCCTCCAGGTCCGCGAGAGCAAGTACATCATGCTGCACGCCCCGAAGTCGGCACTGGCCGAGATCCACGAGCTGCTGCCCGGAACCGAGGCACCGACCGTGCTGCGTCTCGACGGCAGCGACGACAAGGTAGCCGTGCACGCCGTCTGCCGCGAGAACGTGTTCTGGGAAACGCTCGAGAACCTCAAGGCGGCGGGCGCCAGTTCCCTGCTCGTCCTGCCCGTCGAGAAAATGCTGGATTGAGACACATGAAGATCACGGCCTGGAACCAGCTCGACGACACACAGCAACAGGTGCTGCTGCTGCGCCCGGCAGTCGCGGATGACGAGCGCATTCGCGCCGGGACGCAGGCGATCGTCGACGAGGTTCGCACTGATGGCGATGCGGCGCTGCGGCGCCTGACCGCCGAATATGACGGCGCGGTGCTCGACGACCTGCGCGTTGCCGACACAGAAATAGACGCCGCAGCGGCCGCGTTGTCGGCCGAAGAAATCGATGCGATCGACGTGGCCATCGAAAACGTGCGGCGCTTTCACGAGGCGCAGAAACCCGTGGGGCTGCGAGTCGAGACGGCCCGCGGCGTCGTCTGCGAGCGCGTCACTCACGCCCTCGATGCGGTCGGGCTGTACGTGCCGGCCGGCACGGCCCCCCTGCCCTCGGCCGCGATCATGCTGGCCGTGCCCGCGGCTATCGCCGCATGCCCGACGCGGATCCTGTGCACGCCGCCAAGGTCCGACGGCAGCGCCGACCCGGCCGTGCTCGTCGCGAGTTCGCGCGCAGGGGTCCGTGACATCTTCAAGATCGGCGGCGCCCAGGCGATTGCCGCCATGGCGTACGGCACGGCAACGCTCCCGCAGGTGAACAAGATCTTCGGCCCCGGGAATGCCTGGGTGACCTGCGCGAAGTCGATCGTCAGCGCGGACCCCGACGGCGCGGCGATCGATATGCCGGCGGGGCCATCGGAAGTGCTCGTCATCGCGGACGCCGCTGCGTCGGCTGAATTCGTCGCGTCGGACCTGTTGTCGCAGGCCGAACACGGTACCGACTCCCAGGTCGTGCTGGTCACGACCTCGAGCGATCTCGCGGCGGACGTGTCGCGAGAAGTCGACGTGCAGCTCGCCTCCTTGTCGCGCAGGGCGATCGCGGCCGGGGCCCTGGAAAACTCGCGGATCATCATCGTGGATGACATCGACACGGCAATTGCCGTCAGCAACGCTTACGCGCCGGAGCACCTGATCCTGCAGATCGAGGAGCCGCGACGAGCCCTGCCCTCGCTGCGTAACGCCGGCT
>JABDQH010000033.1 GCA_013042375.1 Woeseiaceae bacterium | reverse complement strand
ATGAGGCGATCTCGACCTCGGGCGACTACGAGCGCTACTTCGAGGAAGACGGCGTGCGCTACCACCACATCATCGAGCCCGGTTCGGGCGAGCCGGCCGGGGGTGTAAACAGCGCCACGGTCATCGGACCCGACGCCGTGATCACCGACGCTTTGTCGACGTCCGTCTTCGTCATGGGCGTCGATGCCGGCCTGAAGCTGATCGGCACCCTGCCGGACTATGAGAGCGTCGTTATCGATGCCCGCGGGCGTATCTTCTACTCGGACGGTCTGGCCCCGCCCGCGCCCTAAAAGTGAAAAATTGTGTCTGTCGCGGAATTGAGACACATAATCACTTTAAATTCATTAATATAGGCTTATTATTTAAAGCTTTCGGCGAATCCTGGGAATCGTTGGGAATTGGCCCGATTTAACGTAATCTGTGCGGACTGCGGGGCTTGGGCGCTCCCGGCGAGTGGCCGTCGTTATGTTGATTCATATGGGGCAATTGTGACGACAGTCACGGCCCCAAATGGCATCGGCTGTCACCATCTGCGCTCAATCCCGGCGTACGCCGGCGTGCCTTCCATCGGATGGATAGCACTGTAACGACGAAAGGAATAAGGAATGAGACTCAAGGCATCGATAATTGCGTTGCTTTTCAGCGTCTTCGCGGCGAGCAGCCTCGCTTCGAGCGGGCTGGAGGGCCAGGCTGCGCCCGATTTCGCGCTCAGGAGTTCGACCGGCGAGAATCTCAGGTTGTCGGAGTATCGTGGCGACGTCGTCATGATCAATTTCTGGGCGACCTGGTGTGGCCCGTGTCGCCAGGAAATGCCACTGCTCGACGAACTCTACAATCGCTACCAGCGCGTCGGCTTCAATCTGCTCGGCGTCAATATCGACGATGATTCGCGACGCGCGATGCAGATGGTGGAAGAACTCGGCGTCGGCTTTCCGGTGCTGTTCGATGCCGGCAAAGACGTCAGCGAGCTTTACAACGTGGAAGCAATGCCAGTGACGGTCATCGTCGATCGCCGCGGCACGGTTCGCTATGTTCACCACGGATATAAACCCGGGTACGAGGACATGTACCTGGACCAGATTCGATCATTGTTGAGAGAGTAACGTGACCAAGACATTTATCACGCTCATTGCCACGGCGCTTGTAGGAGTCAGCGCTGCCGCCCTCGCACAGGATGCGACCCGTCTCGACGAGGACGCGGTTGCAGCCGGGGCCCGCGGCGTCGCGGCAGAAGAGGCCCGCGCGCGCCAGGAATTCCGCGAACTGGACGAGGACGTGCAGGCGCTCAAGAAAGAGGTACTCGACCTCAATCGCGACCTGTTCCTGCTCGAAGAGGAACTGCTGTTCCCGGCCAATTCGCAGGTGGCCTTCTTCGTGTCGATGGATGTGGGCGAGTACTTCGAGATCGATGCGGTGCAGCTCACCGTCGATGGCAAGGAAGTCTCGAATCACCTGTACACCGCGCGCGAAGCCGATGCGCTCGCACGCGGTGGAGTACATCGGCTGCATCTGGCTAACCTGAAGACGGGTCCGCACGAGATCGTCGCGACCTTCATCGGTCAGGGCCCCAACGTGCGCGATTATCGCCGCGGCGCGACGGTGAAATTCGACAAGGGCATCGGCGCCAAGTACTTCGAGCTCGAGATCACCGATCGCGTCGTCAAGCAGCAGCCGGATTTCGTCATCAAGGAATGGGAGTGATCCTTGTCAAACGGTCGCTCCATCTTCAGTAAGCTCAGCCTGCTGTGCCTGTTCGCCGCGCCCGGCGCGTTGGCGGTTGACGACGTCGCGCCCGGCGACATGTCGGAGCCGCTCGTCGTCGAGGAACCGCAGTTCGGCGATGTGCTTTACTACTTCTATCAGGAAGAGTACTTCCCCGCGATTGTGCGCCTGCTGGCCGCCAGGGAACGCCAGCAGCTCGGCGAGAATGCGGACGAGGCCGAGTTGTTGCTCGGTGGCATGTACCTGTCCTACGGTCATCACCTCGAGGCCGCGGAGATCTTCGAGAAGCTCCTGTCCGGCAACGTCGCGCCGGACCTGCGCGATCGCACCTGGTTCTTTCTCGCGAAGGTCTGGTACCAGCGTGGTTACCTCGAAAAGGCGCGTGAGGCGCTGACCTACATCAAGGACGAGTTGCCGCAGAATCTCGCGAGCGAGGCGAAGATGCTGGACGCGCAGATCAGGATCGCAGACGGCGACTACAATGCCGCGATCCGTCGCCTCAGTAACTGGGGCGACGAGACCGAATGGGCCAGCTACGCCCGCTTCAATATCGGCGTCGCGCTGGCGCGCAGCGGGCGTGTCGACGAAGCGGCCCGACTGCTCAACGAAATCGGTGCCATGGATACCTACACCGAGGAACTCGCGGCCCTGCGCGACAAGGCCAACCTCGCGCTCGGTTTTGCGCTGTTGCAGAACGGGCAGCCGAGTGACGCCAAGGCGCCGCTGCAGCGCGTGCGACTCGAGGGCCCGTTCTCGAACAAGGCGTTGCTCGGCGTGGGCTGGGCCGACGCCGAGATGGAGAATTACGATCGCGCGCTCGTACCGTGGATGGAATTACGCGGCCGCGACCTGCTCGACCCTGCCGTGCAGGAGTCGATGATGGCGATTCCGTACGCGATGTCGCAGCTCGATTCGATCGGCCAGGCCGCCGATCATTACGTCGATGCCATCGAGGCGTTTTACGAAGAGGCGAACCGCCTCGATAGCGCCATCGATAATATCGAGTCGGGTGCATTTTTCGACGCGTTCATCGAGGGCGCGCCGCTCGACAGCACGGGCTGGTACTGGCGTCCCGAGAACCTGCCCGAAGGTCCCGAGACGCGCTACCTGTATCACCTGCTGGCAACAAACCGGTTCCAGGAAGGTCTCAAGAACTACCGCGACCTGAACTACCTGAATAACAACCTCGACACCTGGCAGCAGAACGTCGACGTGTACACGACAATGCTCGAAACGCAGAAAGAAAAGTACGCGCGCACCTTCGCGTACGTGCGCGACCAGCTGACGGAGTCCGATATCCGGGACTTCATTGCTCACAAGCTCGGACTCGATGCGGTTCTGAACACGATCTTACGGCGCGGCGACTGGCTGGCGCTGTCTGACGAGGAAGAGTTCGAGTTGTGGCGCGAAATTGCGCTGATCGAGAACCATCCCGCGCTCAATGCCGATATCGACGAAGCGCGCGAGGTGCGCGACAAGATCGATCTCATGAAAGGCGTACTGCAGTGGAACCTCGAGCGCGACTTCAATTCGCGCGTCACCACTGTCAGTTACAGCCTGCAGGAAACAGGTGAAGCGCTGATCGCAGCGCAACGTTCGCGTCGCAAGATCGATGAGACGATGCGCACCGAGCCAGCGCGCTACGCAGCGCTCAGTGAGCGCGTCGGCGACCTGTCACCGCGCGTCGAGGCGATGAAAGCGCGCGTCGAGGACTCGCTGTCGCAGCAGCGCGCCTTCCTGCGCGATATCGCAGTCGGTGAGCTGCAGGCACAGAAGAATCGCCTCGAAATCTACACGATCCAGGCCCGCTTCGCGCTCGCGGCCATTTACGATCTCGCATCGACGGCGGAAGACGAGGCGGGTCAATGAAATTGCGCGCATGCCTGATGACAATGGCCTTCGCTGCCGTTTGCGCGGCGCCGGGTGCCTTCGCGCAGGAGACCATCAAGAGTCTCGAGGACAAGACCGTCGAGATTCGACCGGGCAAAGTCATTCGCGACAGTTCCGAGCTGGCGCGCCAGAGTTACCGCGACTTCCTCGATCTCGCATCGAGCGACCCGGAATTGCATGCCGAGGCGCTGCGCCGCCTGGGCGATCTCGAACTCGAATCGCATGAAGCCGATCAGCTCGCCAGCAACGTCGAGTCCATCGACATGGGCGGTTTTAATGACGCGGCCGAGCTTTACCTGCGCCTGCTCGAGGCCTACCCGGACTACCGCCGCAACGACACGGTGCTGTACCAGCTGTCGCGGGCCTACGAGGCCGGCGGCCGCACTGACGAGGCTCTGGAGGTCCTCAACGAGCTCGTGCAACGCTACCCGGACACGGAGATCCTCGACGAGGTGCAGTTCCGGCGTGGTGAAATGCTGTTCCTGCGCAAGAAGTACAACGACGCCGAAATGGCTTACCAGGACGTGGTCAGGGCCGGCGAGCAGTCGCGTTACTATGAGCAGTCGCTGTACAAGCTCGGTTGGTCGCAGTTCAAGCTGGCCTGGTACGAGGATTGCCTGTCGCCGTTTTTCGACCTGCTCGATCGCAAGATCAAGGGGACGGAGATCAGCGAGGAGGAACCGCGATTCCCGGGCCTGTCGCGAGCCGAGAACGAGATCATCGGCGACACGTTCCGCGTTTTGAGTATCAGTTTCTCCTACATCGAAGGCGCCGGGACTATCGGTACGCTCATGACCCAGCGCGGGACGCCCGAATACGCGTGGTTTGTTTACGAGAACCTCGGCAACCTGTATCTCGAGAAGGAACGCTTCCAGGACGCGGCGCAGACCTACGAGGCCTTTGCCCGCCAGGATCCGTATAACGACAAGGCGCCCGTGCTGCAGTCGAAGGCGATTGCCGCCTACAAGGACGGCGGCTTCCCGAGCCTCGTGCTCGAGGGCAAGAAGGATTTTGTCGAGCGCTACGGCATGGACGGTCCGTACTGGGAGCGCCACGCCCGCGTCGGCAACGAGGCCGTTGTTGAGTACGTCAAGTCAAGCCTCGACGACCTCGCCCAGTACTATCATGCAGAGGCACAGAAGAACGGGCAGAGGGACGACTACACGCAGGCGGCCTACTGGTATCGCAAGACGCTCGATTACTTCCCCGATGAGCCGGATTCGGCGAACACTAACTTCCTGCTGGCCGAGAGTCTTTACGACAGCCGGCGTTATGCCGAGGCGGTGACCGAGTACGAGGCGACGGCTTACACTTATCCGTCTCACGAGAAGTCGGCGGAAGCCGGCTATGCCGCGATCCTCGCGTACCGCGAACACGAGAAGGCGCTCTCCGGTACGGACAAGACCGCGTGGCACCAGGCCTACCTCGACAGCGGTCTGAGGTTCGCGGACACCTATCCGGATCACGCCGAGTCGGGCGCCGTGCTGACGACCATCGCCGACGACCTCTTCAAGCAGAACGAATTCGATCTCGCAATCCGCGTCGCCGAAGCCGCTGTCGCCAAGCAGCCGCCCGTTTCGGCCGACAACGCCCGTACGGCCTGGGCCGTCGTTGCGCACTCGAACTTCGACCTCGAACGCTTCGGCGAGGCTGAGCGTGCCTATTACAGTCTGCGCAACGTGACGCCCAGGAACGACGTCCAGGCCAGCAAGGAAGTCACAGAGCTCATCGCATCGTCGATCTACAAGCAGGGTGAAGCCGCGCGTGACGCCGACGATCTCGAGACGGCCGTGACGCACTTCCGGCGCCTTGGCGAAGCCGTGCCGGATTCGGATATTCGTGCGACGGCCGAGTACGACGCGGCCGCCGCGCTGATTAATCTCGAGGCCTGGGATCGTGCCGCGGTCGTGCTCGAAGAGTTCCGCCGCGACTTCCCGAACAGTGAGTTTGCCGACGAGGTTACGGAGAAACTCGCGGTCAGTTACCTCGCGTCGAATCAATCCGGCCAGGCGGCAGCCGAGTTCGAACGCATAGCGGCCGCCGCGTCCAGCAGCGAGGAAGCACGCCGCGATGCCCTGTGGCGGGCGTCGGAGCTGTATGAGGAGACTGGCAGCCTGACGGCGGAACAGCGCGTCCTCAGAGACATTATCGCGCGCTACCCGAACCCGATTTCCGAATCGATCGAAGCGCGCGCGCGTCTGCTCGAAATCGCGCAAGAGACGGGCAACGAACAAGAGCGCCTGTTACGCCTGCGCGAGATCGTGGCGGTCGATGCCGGTGCCGGGCCGCAGCGCACGGATCGCACGCGTTACCTGGCCGCTACGGCCTCGCTCGAACTGGCCGATCCCGTGCGGCGCCGCTTCGCGTCGGCAAGGTTGACGCAGCCGCTGGCCAACAGCCTGCCGCGCAAGCGGGAGTTGATGGAAAACGTCATCGAGGTCTACACCGACGCTGCCGACTATGGCGTCGCCGAGGTGACAACGGCCGCGACCTATCGCCTCGGCGAAGTGTACGAGCGATTCTCCGCCGACCTCATGGAGTCGGACCGGCCGAGAGATCTCGCAGCCGACGCGCTGGAGCAGTACGAAATCCTGCTCGAGGAGCAGGCGTTCCCGTTCGAGGAGAAGGCGATAGAGCTGTTTACGGCCAATGCGGATCGTGCCGCCGGCGGCGTCTACGACGAGTGGGTGAAAAAGAGTTTCGAACGGCTGGCGAGCCTGATGCCGGGCCGCTTTGCGAAAGAGGAGCGCAGCGAAAATGTTGTTACGGCGCTTAAGTAATCAATTTTGGCTTGCAGGCGTACTGGCGGCCCTGCTGGTGCTGGCCGGCTGCGGCGCGACGACGCCGGCGCGCGGCCCGTCGGCCGACGACGGGCGCAGCGCCGTGCGCGGCATCGACGGCACGGGTATTCCGCCCAAGGCGCTGACGCAGTTCGAGCGAGCGGCGGCTGTCATGGCGGCCGGGGACCTCGGCAAGGCCGAGAAACGCTTCACGGATTTCGTGCTGCTGTACCCGGATTATCCTGGCGCCTGGGTCAACCTCGCCATCATCCACGCGGGCAATGGTCATGACGACAAGGCACGCGAGGCCATCGACAGCGCGCTGGCCGTCAACCCCGACCATGCCCCCGCGTTAAACCAGATGGGCATGCTACATCGCAGAAACGGGAATTTTCTCGAAGCGGAAGCCGCTTATTTGAAGGCTGTCACAGTCTCACCCGGCTACGCCTTGGCACACTATAACCTCGGCGTCTTGAATGAGCTGTACCTGCAGCGCCTCGATGCGGCACTGCAACATTTCGAGATCTATCAGTCACTTGTGGGCGAGGACAAGCAGGTCGAGCGATGGATCAAGGATCTGAAGCGCCGCGGAGCGGTGAGTCAGCAGACGGCAAACGTGGCGGATTGATGGACATGATTACTTTGACCAAGCGGGTATTCGGCACCGGATTCATGCTCGCCACGTTGTTGGCAGCGTTTGCCTCTTTTGCCCAGGACGAGGCTGAGGATGATTTCATGCCGGCCGTCGACACTTCGGCGATGCCCGCCGTGGACACGTCGGCTGACGACGAGGGCCCGGGGCCGGCCGCGGACGTGACGCGCTCGACGACGGGCAGTCGCGTCATGGACACGATGGAATTGGGCCGGACGGAAGTGACCGGCAACCAGGAGCTGCCGAAGGTGCTGTATATCGTGCCGTGGCAGAAATCCAACCCGGGCGACCTGATCGGCCGTCCGGTCAATTCGCTGCTCGATGAGGTGCTCGCACCGGTCGACCGCGAAGAGTTCATCCGGCAGGTCGAGTATTACGACGAGCTGTACGGAAGTAGTGACGAAGCTGAATGAAAATCTGTTGTAGAGGAGCAGACAAATGAGCACTGTAGTGCGTTTTTTCCAGGAAGGCGGAGCATTCATGATCCCCATCCTGTTGGTATTCGGAACGGGCATCGCAATTGCGGTCGAACGTTGGATGTACCTGACGATGTCGGGCGCCAACAACCGTGCCCTGTGGAACAAGATCGTGCCTTTCCTTAAGGCCGGCAATTTCCAGGAGGCGGCACAGCACACGTCGAAGTCGACCGCCGCGATCGGTTCGATCCTGACCTATGGGCTGTATCGCGTAAAGTCGGCGCGTCGTCGTGACGACGTCGAGAAGGCGATGGAAGAGAGCATGATGGAGGTCTTGCCGCGTCTCGAGAAGCGGACCCATTACATCGCGACGCTGGCGAATATCGCGACCCTGCTGGGCCTTCTCGGCACCATTATCGGCCTCATCAACGCGTTTACCGCGGTGTCCAACGCTAACCCGGCGGAGAAGGCAGACATGCTGTCGGCCTCGATCTCGGTGGCAATGAACACGACGGCATTCGGCCTGATGGCGGCGATCCCGCTGCTGCTGATCCACGCCCTGTTGCAGACGAAGACGAATGCGCTCGTGGACAGCCTCGAGATGGCGAGCGTCAAGTTCCTGAACGCGGTAACCGAGCGTCGCCTGCAACCTGCCGGAGCCTAAGATATGATCCGCCGCCGCCGGGTAGGCCGTCATCATCGTAATGATGCGGCCGAACTCAACATCACGGCATTCATGAACCTGATGGTGATTCTGGTTCCGTTCCTGCTGATTACAGCGGTGTTCTCGCGTTTGACGATTCTTGAATTGAATCTGCCAGGCTCCTCTAGCGAGCCCGTGGACCCGCAGGAACAGAAGTTCCAGCTCGAAGTCATCGTGCGTCAGGAGAAGATTGAAGTCGGTGATCGCAACCAGGGCCTGTTGGGTATTTATCCCAACTCGGCCGATGGTTACGACTACTCGGCGCTTGCGGACAAACTCACGCAGCTCAAGGAGCGCTATCCGACCAAGACCGATGCGTCGATCCTGCTCGAGCAGGACATCGCGTACGACACGCTCGTGCAGGTCATGGACACGGTGCGCTTATCACAGGTGGTCGACGAGGCCGCAGGACGTATCGATCGCAAGGACCTGTTTCCCGACATTTCCATCGGCGATGCGCCGGTGCTGGCCGTTGCTGCGCCCGTGCTGGACGGGGGGGCTTAAGCCATGGTCAAGTCAGCACGCGCCAGGCGCATGGATAAACATCACAAGCGCAACAAGGCAGTCGGTGGTCTCAACCTCGTCTCGTTGATGGACATCTTCACGATTCTCGTGTTCTTCCTGCTGGTGAGCTCGTCGGAAGTGCAGACCTTGCCGAATGCCAAGGACCTGGCGCTGCCCGAGTCGATCGCCGAGACAAAACCGGAGGAGACCGTGGTCGTGATGATCGGCAAGACCGACATCCTCGTGCAGGGTTCGCCCGTGGCGACGATCGCCGACGTCCTGGCGACCAAGGGCAACGATATTCCCGCGCTGCGCGAGGCGCTGCTGTCGCAGAGCGACCGCGTGCTGCGCCGCACAGCCAAGGATGACATCGCCGGGCGCGAAGTCACGATCATGGGAGACAAGGAGATTCCGTACCGCCTGCTGAAGAAGGTGATGGCGACGTGTACGGCGTCGGATTACGGACAAATCTCGCTGGCCGTGCTGCAGAAGAGCTCGGACAAGCTGGACGATCTCCAGGCATCGCTGTGAGCACGTCGTAGAGACCAGGAGTCACGGAATTGGACTTACGGTATTACAGAGTATTCGACCTGCCCTGGACGACGGGCAGGGACCAGGAAAAGAAGTTCCAGCGCTTGCTGGGCATCGTCTTCCTGATCTGTATCGCGCTCAGCATCGTCTGGCCGTTCATTCCCGTGCCCGAGCCGGAGCCCTTCGACGTCGAAGAGATTCCGCCGCGCATCGCGGAGTTGCTTCTCGAGGAAGAGCCTCCGCCGCCACCGCCCGAGCCCGAGCCCGAGCCCGAGGAAGAGCCCGAGCCCGAGGAAGAGCCCGAGCAGGTCGTCGAGACGGAACCCGAACCCCAGCCCGAACCCGAGCCTGAGCCCGAACCCGTTGTCGATCGCACCGAGGAAGCCCGGGCCGAGGCGCAGGCGGCACTAATGCCGTTTGCCGAGGATCTCGCAGACCTCGTCGACAAGGAGCTGCAGGTCGCCGACGATATGCCATTGTCGGCCTCGGTCGGGGAAGCCGAACGCAACGAGCGCTCGATGATCACATCCAAGGTCGGTACCTCGTCCGGCGGGATCAACACGGCCGGAATGAGTCGCAACACGGGCGGTGGCTCCGGCATCGCCGGCCGCAGTACGACACGCGTGTCGAGCCCGGTGGCAGGCATCGGCTCAGCCGGCGCCGCCGCGAGACGTTCGGGTAGCAGCGGCAAGGCCTCGCGCTCCCGCGAAGAAATCGAGCTCGTGTTCGACAAGAACAAGGGCGCGATTTTCGCCCTGTACAACCGCGCGCTGCGCCGCGATCCGTCGCTCGAGGGCAAGCTGGTCCTGCGCCTGACGATCGCGCCCAACGGGACGGTTACGAATTGCGAGATCGTCTCGAGTGAACTGGGCGATTCCGAACTCGAGCGCAAGCTCGTACAGCGCGTCAAGCTGTTCCGCTTCGACGCCAAGGACGTCGAAGCGATTACGACCACCAAGCCGATCGACTTCTTCCCGGCCTGATCACAGATCCGGTAATTGGATTAGGTGCCAGTAATTAGGTGCCAGTCACCTTAATTTTTCACAATAAGGTGACTGGCACCTAATTAGAAAATAGGGTGACTGGCACCTAATTCGTTACACTAAGCGGCATGGTCGAGATTCCGGTCAAGCGATACCGTATGCGCCGCGCGCGCAACTGGCTCAGGCGCAAGCTCGTGCCGTTCCCGGTGCGGGCCGGTGCCGTCGCCGGCAAATGGGCGAAACCGGATCGTGACCGTTTCCCACCCAGGTCCCAGGACGATGTGCCGGGTCTGGGGCGCTACGAGTACAGCTGGCTGTCGCAAAACGGGGAAGACGGCATCCTGCGCTACCTGTTCGACGAGATCGGCTGCGAGTCGCGCTGGCTTGTCGAGTTCGGCTTCGGCGCGAAGCAGTGCAACGCACTGCGGCTGCTCGTCAAGGAGGGTTTCAGCGGCCTGCTTATGGACGGGTCGCGGGACAACGTCGATTTTTTCAATTTCGCCGCGAAGAAGCACAGCATCAGCGATCGTGCCAGGGCCGTGCAGGCCTTCATCACGCGCGACAATCTCGAAGACCTGATCACCTCGAACGGCGTGCCGCGCGAGATCGACTTTCTGTCGCTCGACGTGGATGGCAACGACTACTGGTTCTGGGAGAAGCTCGAGTGCGTCTCGCCGCGTGTCGTTTGCATCGAATACAACGCCGGCCTCGGGCCCGACCTGTCGGTGAGCGTGCCTTATGACGATGCCTTCGAACGCTTCAGCAAGCACCCGAGTGGTTTTTTCCACGGCGCCTCGCTCGTGGCGATGACGGCGCTCGGCAAGCGCAAGGGCTACTACCTGATCGGCTGCGATTCGACCGGGACGAACGCCTTCTTCCTGCGCGATGACGTCAGGATCGAGGGTGTACCCGAGCTCACGCCGCGCGAGGCATTTCGGCCCCACGCGAACTGGCTCGGCCGCGGCATCTCCGAGGCCGAGCAGCTCGAATTCATGGTGGCGATGCCCTACGAGAAAGTGTGACGGCGCGCTCCACGGGATTTCCGCCGGTCGCGCGGCCGGATACCCGCATCCTGATTCTCGGCAGCTTGCCCGGGGAGCGATCGATCGCCGAGCACCGGTACTACGCACACCCGCAGAATGCGTTCTGGCGCATCATGCAGGCGATATTCGGTATCGACGGCGAGTACGCTGATCGCTGCCGGCAACTGGCCGAACATCGCGTCGCGCTCTGGGATGTCCTTTACAGCTCCGTGCGTCCGGGCAGTATGGATGCGGACATTCGCCTCTCGAGCGCGGCGCCCAACGACTTCGGTACGTTCTTCGAAGAACACGCGCAGATCCGGCTCATTGCATTCAACGGCAAGAAGGCGGAGCGGCTGTTCGAGCGTTTCGTCGACCCGCTGGGTGTTGCCGATTCGATTCGCCGCGTCGGTCTGCCGTCGACGAGCCCGGCTTACGCGTCCTTGTCGTTCTCGGGTAAGCTGGTGGCGTGGCGCGACGCGCTGCTCGAACAACAATGACGATGGAGGAGCACCATGATTGGTTACGTGACACTAGGCACCAATAATCTCGACAACGCAGCGAAGTTCTACGATGAGCTGCTCGCGGTGATTGGCGCAGGGCGGGCGATGGAAGGCGATACCTTCATCGCGTGGGGCACCTCGCCGAACGCACCTGCGTTGTCGATCATCGAGCCTTACGATGGCAACGCGGCTACGGTCGGCAATGGCACGATGGTTGCGCTCGCGGTCGACAAGCCCGAAAAAGTCCACGCGCTGCACGCCAGGGCGCTCGAGCTTGGTGGTGCGAATGAGGGCGACCCCGGCCCGCGCATGGGCAATTTCTACGCGGGTTATTTCCGCGACCTCGACGGCAACAAGCTCAACGCGTTTTGCTTCGTAGAGAATCAGGAATGACCGGTGACGCAATACTGCAGCCAATGCTTGCGATGATGGTCCTGACTGCGCTCGTCTGGTTCTGGTTGTACGCAGTACGTATTCCCGCGATGCGAACGGCCAATCGCCCGGTGCAGTCTTACACGACGCCGGAGACGGGCACACTGCAGCTTCCGGAAGAAGCAAACTACCCGTCGAACAACTTCAAGAACCTGTTCGAGTTGCCCGTGATCTTCTATGCGCTGTGCCTGTACCTTTACGCGACGGGAAGCGCGGCGCAGGTTGACGTATTTGCAGCGTGGGCATTCTTCCTGTTTCGGGCCTTGCACAGCGTGATCCACTGCACGGTCAATATCGTCATGGCGCGATTCGCGACCTACGCACTGGCTGCGCTGGCCCTCTGGTTGATGCTCGGCAGGGCAATATTGAACGCCTGGTTCTGAGGCCCATGCCGCTGGCGCGGTTTTGTCACGGCACAGGGCTGTCCGTGCCCTAGGCCGCTGCCGCACATCCCTGTGCTCCACGGCACAGGGCTGTCCGTGCCCTAGAGGGCGCTGTCGCCGGTCTCGCCGGTGCGGATGCGCCAGACCTGCTCAATCGGTGTGACGAAGATCTTGCCGTCACCGATCTTGCCGGTCCGGGCCGCGTCCGAGATGGCCTCGACGACGCGTTCGACGAGGTCGTCGGATACGGCGACCTCGATTTTGGCTTTCGGAAGGAAATCAACGACATACTCGGCCCCGCGATAGAGTTCCGTGTGGCCGCGCTGGCGCCCGAATCCCTTGACCTCGGAGACGGTCATTCCCTGGATCCCGACCTCGCCCAGCGCGTTGCGCACATCGTCGAGGCGAAAGGGTTTTACAATGGCGGTCACGAGCTTCATTGACGAGTTCTCCGTACGGTCGTTGCTAGCCGCGTATGCTAACAAAGAGCTTCATAAAAGACCCACTCGGATTGCGCTGGTACGGCGCCGCGGTCCTGTATGCGGTGGCAATGTACGCGCTGGGTTTCGCCGGGCTCTTCTCGTCGAGCGTGGCAGTCAATACGCTCGCGACGCTTGCGCTCGCGCACGGCATGATCGTCGCGGCCTACCTGGTCCACGAGTGCGCACACAATCTCATCTTTCGCCGTAACCGCCACAACGCCTGGCTCGGCCGCTTCCTGAGCTGGCTATGCGGTGCAGCCTACGGCACCTACGAGGACGTACGCTACAAGCACTTTCGTCACCATGTGGACAACGACGACGTCGTCTGGTTCGACTACGACGCGTTCTTCGAGCGGCACCCGCTGGTAACGCGAGTCACGCGTGTGCTCGAGTGGTGCTACATCCCGGCGCACGATCTCGTCATGCACGGCATCATGATGCTGACGTCGTTCGTTATTCCGCAGCGGCGCGACCAGCGCGCACGCAACGTCAGCGTCATCCTGGTGCGGGGCGGCATCTTCCTGGCCTTGCTCGTGTTTGCGCCGAAAGTCGCGCTGCTCTACGCCGTCGCCTATCTGCTCATGATGCACGTACTGCGTTTCATGGACAGCGTGCAGCACGACTACGGCTACAACACGACGCTGTTCGAGTACGCGGACCCGCCACACAAGGGCGACTCGGCCTGGGAGCAGGCGCATACGTTCAGCAACCCGATCAGCCTGCGGCTGCCGTGGCTCAACCTGCTGGTCCTGAACTTCGGCTACCACAACGCGCATCATGCCGACATGCATTCCCCGTTTTATCGCCTGCCGCAATTGCACGAGGACCTGACGGGTAACGACCCGGCACGTGTCGTGCCGTTTCTCGCGCAGCTGAAGCTGTATCATCGCAACAGGGTGCGGCGGGTATGCAACGAGCAACCCGGGGACTACCCGAAGGGTGAGGTATATCTGGCGGCTGCGCGCACCGGGCGCGCCGCCATTGGCGGCAACGCGGCGTCGTTCCTGACGTCGTTCTGATCATTGAAGAAAAGGGGGCAGCTTTGTCCGATACCACAGGCAAGATCGGCTGGATCGACATGAGCGTCGATGACGCCGACGGAATTCGCGATTTCTACAAAGCGGTCGTCGGCTGGGGCAGCGATGAGGTTTCGATGGGCGATTACGCGGACTATGCGATGACCGCGTCCGACGGCGAGGCCGTATCGGGCATATGCCATGCGCGCGGCAGCAACGCGGATCTGAAAGGCGGCTGGTTGATCTACATCACGGTGGCGGACGTCGAGGCGAGCGCCGCGGCGTGCGAAGCCAATGGCGGCGAAGTGATCGTACCCGTGCGCGGACTCGCGGGTGGTCGCTTTTGCGTCATTCGCGATCCGTCGGGCGCAACGGCGGCCCTGTACCAGGCCTGAGGCGCGCGTGTCGCAATTCGAGACACCCGAATGGCATGCCGCCGTCGCCGCTGTCGTCGACGCCGACAGCGGGGAGGGTATTGCCGGGAACCTGATCGACGCGATCAGCCAGGTCGTCGTGCATGATGGAACCTGCCTGCTCGCGTTTCATCGCGATGCCCGGCCCGAGGTTTTGCACCACACACTCGAACCCGAGGGCGCACGGCACTATGTCGAGCGCTATCTCGCGGGCCCGTATCTGCTCGACCCGTTGTACGAACTCGCGCTGCGTGAGGACAGGCCGACGCTGTGCCGCTTTCGCGAAGCGACCCCCGATCGTTTTCGATCCAGTGAGTACTACCGGCAGTACTGCGAGCGCACACACCTGACAGACGAGATGGACTTCCTCGTCGACGTTGGCGCAGGTAGCACGCTGGCCCTGGTCGTGGGCCGCCGCGAAAAACGCTTCGCCAAAGCCGAGCTGTCACGTCTCGGGCTCATCGAACCGCTCGTGCGCGCCGCAATGCGCCGCGCCTGGGAATCCTGGCAGAGTACTGACGGGCGCGGTACGCCGGATCGTGCCATTCACGAGCGCCTGACCGAGTGCTACGACAACTTTGGCGACGACGTGCTGACGCAGCGCGAGCGCGAAGTCTCCAAGCTGCTATTGCGCGGCCATTCGAGCAAGTCGGTTGCGCGCGAACTCGACATCGCGCCGGCGACCGTCATGGTGCACAAGCGCAACCTGTTTGCGAAGCTCGGCATCACGTCGCAATACGAGCTCTTTTCCTTGTTTATCCAAAACCTGTCGCGGGACTGACGCCGGCGTTCAGTCAACTGCTTGCGCGTCGCGAATCCGTTTGCCGGCGTACTGTACGATGCGTGAGAGTTCGCTGAGATCCGAGCGCAAATTGTCATAGTCTTCATCGCTCTTGGCAGGCGATGGTCGCGTGGCGATAACTGCATAGACAACGGCCGCGCCGCGATGGTCCCACCAGCCGGACTCGATGCGGACCTGCGGGTCCGAGCGCAGCGATCCGCCCTTGTAGTAGTGGTCGCCGCGATTCGCGTCGGTCTCGTACAGCAAAATCGCGCGGGCCGCGGTGCGCAGCTCATCGGTCGGCCCGTCTTGAGCGAGATAGCGCAGGATGGTCGCGAGCGACCTGGCGGTCAGCAGGTTGTCCGGGTTCTGCTGTCGATCGGCCAGCATGTAGCGCGCCACCTGCAGGCCCGCGGCGTCGGGAAAACGTCGCTGCAAGCGCTCGCTCAGGGCTTCCGGCCCCCCGAGGTACTCGATGATGACATTGGCCGCCGCGTTGTACGCGGCATTGGAATAGGTGTGCTCCGTGTGGACCATGGCCTGCGCGAGCTGGCGTGCCGTCAGGTCGCGCAACTCGTTTTGCACGTAGGCTTCCTGATCCGCGTCGAAGTGCCGAATCGCGGGGCTCGCCGGGTTATCGACTATCGCCTCGAGCGCGTCGAACGGCTCATCCAGCGAATCAAGCTGCGTACTCAGGAACTCGACGAGGATAGCCGTCTTGATGGCGCTCGCTGCCGGCCGGACGTCGTCGGCGTTGTGCTCGTACCAGGTATGGCCGTCCGGTTGACCGAGCCAGACGCTGTATTCGACATCGCCAACTGCCTCGCTTTCGAGGCGAGCGACGGCGCCGGCGATCGAGGCTGTCTCCGCGTCAATGACATCCCGCGCGACGCCATCCGTCGTGAAGCAAATTACCGAGATCGCGCCGAATACCAGCCACGAGAGATGTCGTCCGCGGCTCGCCAGCAAGGCGACGAGCGCGGAAATACCGAACACGACGCCTATAACGCCGAGGAGGTTGGCCCGGGACACGTGGCCTTCATCGACCTGCCACAGGATTGCCGCGAAACCGATCCAGGCGATGGTCGTAATGTGCCAGGCAAACCGCAGCGTCTTTTTCGTGAACTCGTCGCTGCCGAACAACTTGGGAAGCGGCCGCCGAAACAGCCGCACGAGGATGTAGCGCTCGCCGAGGTACGAGTGCGCCAGGCCGATGAATACGATAAGGCCTGTTGCGACGAGCAGCACTTCAGGGGCCTCCTAAGTCCGAACCGTATGAGTCATTGTCTGCGTCTTATCCAGTCCTCGCGGAGGATGCCGTACGATACCAGGTCTTCGTATCGCCCCCACTTGATTGCATCCTGCCGCGCGGTTCCTTCGAGGACCATTCCGGCCTTCTCCATCACTCGTCCCGACGATGGGTTTCGCGCCAGATGCGCGGCCTGAATCCTGTTCAATCCCAGTTCGTCGAATCCAAAATCGAGCATGGCAACCGCCGCCTCGGTGGCGTAGCCGCGATTCCAGAATGGCTTTCCTACCCAGTAGCCAAGCTCGGCCTTATTGAGGCTGCGACCAATCTGAAGTCCCATGGCTCCGATCAGCTGGGCGTTATCCCGCAGCACAATCGCGAACGTCGCCATCGTTCCTTCGTTGTAGCCTGGTTCGTGCCCCGCGATCCACTCTTCGGCCATCCCGTCTTCGTAGGGATGGGGAATGTTCATCGTCGTGTCAGCGATGTCTCGCTCGCCAGCGAGTTCCTGGACGGCAGGCGCGTCACTTGAGCGGAACGGGCGCAGGATCAAACGCGTGGTTTCAATCGATGGCTGGGGCATGGGCGACTATAAAATACAGCGAATTTTCATCAGTGGATCTTCAGTCCATAGATACCAATAAGAACTGACACGGCCCAGAGTGCCGAGGTCGGTACGAGGAGTATCGCGGCCACGATGCGCACGGCTTTCCTTTTGGTCCGCAAGAGAAATAGCGGCACGGCAAACAAGATCCAGAAAATGGCAGGGGCCAGGACGTAGAAAGTGAGGTCCTGGTAGGGTGAGAACTCTTCGACGAATCGATAGGTCCATGACGCGATGCTAAGAGCGGCCGTAAGGACTGCAACTGTCGCGACTACTTTCACGATTCCGGTAACTCCAGCATCTGGCCATCCTTGAAGCGCAGCTTGATGCTCCTGATCGCCGCGATGTCCTCGATTGGGTTGCCGTCGAATCCAATGAAACTGGCTTCGCATCCGACCTCGAGACAGCCGATACGTCGCGCAGGGAAAATCGCACGCGGCGTGTCCATGGAGGCAATTCGCAGCAGTTCGACGGATGAAAGGAAACCCTTGTCGACGCCTGCAATCATTCCGCCTGTAAGAGTCTCACCATAGGCATTGACGCCGACGGCGAACGGCGCGCCTGCTTCCTTGAGGGCGCTGATGCTGGCTTTCTCCCATTCGACCAGTTCGGCCGGACGCTCTTTGGCCCATTCGGTCACGATCAATGTCGAAATCATGTTTTGACGGGCCGCGCGCCGTGCATCGTCATGCGAAACCAGGCATTCCTCGGCAGTCTTGATATAGAAGTAGGGGCCCGATTCCTCGCTGCTCGTATCCTGGTAGCACGGCAGATGCGTGATCATGTCAGCCTGCGCACGCAGCGAGGCGCGAAAATCCTCGATGCTCGAGCTGGCCACGGCCATCCGGAGGCCGGCGTCGCGCGATAACTTGCGAATTATCGGCAAGAGTCTCGAGTCGATGCCGCCTCCAGGCCCCCATTTGCCGAATCCTTCGTCGTACCGCTCGCTGAACCGCAGATAGACCTTGATGTGATCGGGCTCGCTGGCCAGCAACAGCGGCCACTTCTTGCGGACATCGTCTTCTGTTTCGACGATGAAGTACGCGTCGTTAGCAACCAGGCTGCTGGAACGTATTTCATCCGCGCGGGCCAGCTGGTCTTCGAACGTGAAGGCGCCCAGCGCAATCGCCTCGTAAATCTCAATCGGGTGACTGTCGGGTCCAGTAAAGGCTCCCACGGACGACGACACGTCGATATTGCCGGGTCCGCGCAACTGGTCGCGGATCATGGCGACCTGGCTGCCGCGGGCCGTCATCGTCATGGCATAGAATGCGCCCGAGCGGATCCCCAGGTCGGTATGCCAGGCAAGAGTGTACGAGCCGTCAAAATGATGCGTATGGGCATCCCCGAATGGAGGTGTTATGAAGACGCCTTCGATGCTGACTTGTCTTGCGGGCTCATCCGGACACGGAACAATCTCGCGTTCGCTCACGCAAATCTCGCGTTGCACGAATTCCGTGCCATCGAACACGTGACCGCCAACGAATGCCACGACATCCGATAGCGACGCATTCACGCTTGGCGAAGAGTAGATGCAGCCTGACATCCCGATTAACGTCATCAATCCGAAGATAGCCCGAGTCACAATGCCCCCTGTGCCTGTCGCATGATTCACAAATCGATTTTTTCGCGTGCTCAAATTCTCCGCAGGCCGCAGCGTCATCTTACCGTGAAACACCTGTGCGCCGGATACGGCCGGTAGCAACCACAAGAAACCCCGCCGCAAGGGCGGGGCTTTCTTCAACATTGGGCAGATCCGGCTAGTGCAGCTTGATCCTGCCTTTGACTTTGCCGTGGATCGCACCGAATCCGACACCGAGTTTCGATGCCGTCATATTCTTGCCGCTGAAGCGGACGAAGAATGGACCGGTGGCGTGGGCAAAGCGGCCGGTTCCGCCGTCCCACATGCCCTCGGTTTCACCATAGAAATCGCCGGTTATGACATTCAGGCACATGAAGCCGCCGTGCGTGCTTCCCAACAGCTGATCGGCTTTAGCGAACGTTGTAACGGCCTCGCCATACCCAATGCTCAGGTATATTACGTTTTCGTTGTTGTCGCACAAGCTACCGGTTGGCACGAACTCGGTAAGAACGCTGAGCGACCGGGCCCCGAAGGAACCCTTCGCGTCCGTCTCGACGAGAGCTGCGACGAAGCCGTCGGGTCCGATCACGTCAAAAGACGTATCGGCCACGGTCCCGGCAAATTTCATGTAGATCGGCTTCTCACCCGCATAGCTTGTCGTCCCCATCAGGGGCAGGATGAGGAGCACGGTACACAGAACCAGTCCTAGTCTCCTGGTCATTTCTGTACTCCTTGGCAGTGTTAATTCCCGGTGCAACTCGGGAACGGCCTGGAGCCCGGCTATCTTGGGTCCTTCGGGGAGTCGTTGATGGCTTCTCGGAGGAAGCGAGGACCCGTGGCTTTGCGTCGCCAGCTTTGGCTGGATTTGCCCTTACGAGATTATTAATTCTCCTCCTTTCGGACTTGGCGTCAATTCTGAGATGTACCTAGCGGTCCGTATCCTACTATCCATCAGGTATTCTCTGCGTAACGAGGGCCGGGGAAAATAGAAGACCCGCATAAACCGGCGAGCCTGCCATGTTTGAATTTGATTTCGGCCTCGGCGAAGACCTCGACATGCTGCGCGAGACCGTGCGCAGCTTCGCGACCGACCGCATCGCACCGCGCGCGGCAGAGATCGACGCGACCAACGAGTTCCCGCGCGACCTCTGGCCGGAGCTCGGCGAACTCGGGCTGCTCGGCATCACGGTCGAAGGCGAATACGGCGGCTCGGAGCTCGGCTACCTCGCGCACGTCATCGCGATGGAGGAGATCAGCCGCGCGTCGGGCTCGGTCGGCCTTTCCTATGGCGCGCACTCCAACCTGTGCGTCAACCAGCTGCGGCGCTGGGGCAGCGCGGAGCAAAAAGACAGGTTCCTGCACAAACTCGTGTCCGGCGAATACGTCGGCGCGCTTGCGATGAGCGAGCCCGGCGCGGGCTCCGACGTCATGGGCATGAAGACCAGCGCCGTGCGCGACGGCGACGATTACGTCCTCAACGGCTCGAAGATGTGGATCACGAACGCCCCGGGGGCGGATGTCATGATCGTGTACGCGCGCACCGGCGAGGGTAGCAGCGGCGTGAGCGCATTTCTTATCGAGCGCGGCACGCCCGGGTTCTCGACACCGCAAAAGCTCGACAAGCTCGGCATGCGGGGTTCCGACACCAGCGAGGTGCTGCTCGAGGACTGCCGCGTCCCGGCCGCCAACCTGCTCGCCGAGGAAGGCAAGGGCGCCGCGATCATGATGAGCGGCCTCGACTACGAGCGCCTCGTGCTGGCGGGCGGCCCGCTCGGCATCATGTCCGCGTGCATGGACCTGGTCATGCCCTACGTGCATGACCGCAAGCAGTTCGGGCAGCCGATCGGCGAATTCCAGCTCATGCAGGGCAAGATCGCCGACATGTACACGGCGATGAACTCGAGCCGCGCCTACGTGTACGCGGTGGCCGAGGCCTGCGATCGCGGCCGGACTACCCGCTTCGACGCCGCCGGTTGTATCCTGTTGGCTGCCGAGCAGGCGACGTGGATGGCCGGCCAGGCGATCCAGGCGCTGGGCGGCAACGGTTATATCAACGAGTTCCCGGCCGGGCGGCTGTGGCGCGATGCCAAGCTGTACGAGATCGGGGCGGGCACGAGCGAGATACGCCGCATGTTGATCGGCCGCGAACTGTTCAACGCAACAAGGTAGGCAATGCCCGTCATCAAGACCAAGGTCGAACGCGATAGCGACGACTTCAAGCAGAACACCGCAGCGCACCAGGCGCTCGCGGAACAGCTGCGCGAGGTCGACGACTACGTCATGCAGGGCGGGCCCGAGCGCTCGCGCGAACGGCACCTGAAGCGCGGCAAGCTGCTCGCGCGCGATCGCATCAGGGCCCTGCTCGACGAGGACGCCCCGTTCCTCGAGATCGGCCGGCAGGCCGCCTGGCAGGTATACAGCGATGACGTACCGAGCGCTGGTATCGTCACGGGCATCGGCCGCGTCAACGATCTCGAGTGCATGATCGTCGCCAACGATGCGACGGTGAAGGGCGGCACCTACTACCCGCTGACCGTGAAAAAGCACCTGCGCGCGCAGGAGATTGCCGCCGAGAATCGTCTGCCGTGCGTCTACCTTGTCGACTCGGGCGGCGCCTTCCTGCCGCGCCAGGACGAGGTGTTCCCCGATCGTGAACACTTCGGCCGTATTTTCTACAACCAGGCGCGCCTGTCGGCGCAGGGTATCCCGCAGGTGGCCGTCGTCATGGGCTCGTGCACGGCGGGCGGCGCCTACGTGCCCGCCATGTGCGACGAGTCGATCATCGTGCGCGAGCAGGGCACGATCTTTCTCGGCGGACCGCCGCTGGTCAAAGCCGCGACCGGCGAGGTCGTCGATGCCGAAACGCTCGGCGGGGGCGCCGTGCACTCGCGCATCTCCGGCGTCACCGATCACCTCGCCGACGACGACGAGCACGCGCTGAAGATCGCGCGTGACGTCGTCGCCAACCTCAATTTCGAGCGCAGGCCCGGCATCGAACGCAGGAAACCGGTCGAACCAAGGTACGCGGCCGAGGACATCCACGGCATCGTCTCGCGCGAGTTCCGCTTCCCCTACGATATTCGCGAGGTCATCGCGCGCATCGTCGACGGCTCCGAGTTTCACGAGTTCAAGAAGCTATACGGCGCGACGCTTGTATGCGGCTTCGCGCGCATCGACGGCTGGCCCGTCGGCATCGTCGCCAACAACGGCATCCTGTTCAACGAGTCGGCGCTCAAGGGCGCGCACTTCGTACAGCTTTGCAACCGGCGCCGCATCCCGCTCGTGTTCCTGCAGAACATCACGGGATTCATGGTGGGCAAGCGCGTCGAGCAGGCCGGCATCGCCAAGGACGGGGCCAAGATGGTCAACGCGGTCGCGGCGGCCAACGTGCCCAAGTTCACGGTCGTCGTCGGCGGCTCCTTCGGCGCCGGCAACTACGCGATGTGCGGGCGTGCCTACGGTCCGCGCATGATGTGGATGTGGCCGAACGCGCGCATCTCTGTCATGGGCGGCGACCAGGCCGCGCTCGTGCTCTCGACCGTCAAGGAGGACGGACTCACGGCGAAGGGGGAAGCGTGGTCCGACAAGGAGAAGGCCGGTTTCGAGGATATGATCCGCGCCCAGTACGAAACACAGGGTAGCCCGTTCTACGCGAGCGGGCGCCTGTGGGACGACGGCGTCATCGATCCCCTGCAAACACGCAGTGTGCTCGCGCAGGGCCTGTCCGCCGCGCTCAACGCCGTGCAGCCTGCGGAGGCGCCATTCGGCATTTTCCGCATGTAGCGGTACACTCTGCTGCCCGAGCCGGGGGGAGGCGCCGGCGGACACGGACACGCAATGCCAATTGACTACGACAACGTCATGTCGAAGGTCGAAACCGACCTTCCGTTCAGCTATACCGACAGGGACACGATGCTCTATGCCCTGAGCATCGGGATGGGTCAGGACCCGCTAGATGCGCACGAGCTGCCGTTCGTCTATGAGCAGGGCGAACCTTTGCGCACGGTGCCGACGCTCGCGACCGTGCTGGTCCCCGAGGTGTTCCCGGTCGGGCTCGGCTGGGACTACGACCAGATCCTGCACGGCGAGCAGCGCCTGAAAATTTTCCGGCCGCTGCCGCCGGCCGCCGACCTGTTGATCAACAAGCGCGTCGTCGACGTCTTCGACCGTGGCGTCAGGAACGGTGCGATGTTCCTGCTCGAGGCCGAGGGGCGGCTCGCCAGCGACGACACGGTGCTCTTCAACATGGGGTGCACGGTCATGGCGCGCGGCGACGGCGGCTTCGGTGGCCCGCGAGGCAAGGGGCCACCACCGCACCGGCCGCCGCGGCGCGAGCCCGACCTCTCCTGTGACATCGAGACGCGGCCCGACCAGCCCCTCCTGTATCGCCTGACCGGCGACCGCAATCCGCTGCACGCCGAACCCGCGCGTGCGCAGGCGGTCGGGTTCGAGCGGCCGATCATGCACGGGCTGTGTACGTTCGGAATCGCGTGCCGGGCCGTGCTCAAGACGATCTGCGACTACGATTTCGCGCTGATCGAACAGTTCGACGCGCGCTTCTCGTCGCCGGTCCTGCCGGGAGACACGATCACGACCGACATGTGGCAGGACGGCAACGTGATCTCGTTCACCTGCTCGGTCAGGGAGCGCGACGTCGAAGTCCTGCGCAACGGCAAGTGTGTATTGAGGACCTGACCATCATGAGTGAAGCGTTACAGGTAACGATCGACGGCCACGTGGCCGAGGTCATGCTGAACCGGCCCGCCAGGCTCAACGCACTCGACATCGACACCTTCGTGGCACTCGACGCCGCCGCTCGCTCGATTGCGGCTGATGGCTCGGTCCGCGCGGTCGTGCTGCACGGTGCCGGTGAGAACTTCTGTTCCGGTATCGATCTCGAGGCGCTGGCGGCCGGCGGCGAGAAGGTCGCGGCGACGCTCTTGCGGCCGGTCGAAGGATCCGCGGCCAATCTCGCCCAGCGCGCCGCCTATGCCTGGCGCGAGCTGCCCGTGCCGGTCATCTGCGCATTGCGGGGCGTCGCCTTCGGCGGCGGCTTCCAGGTCGCGATGGGCGCAGACCTGCGCTATGCCGCGCCCGAGGCGAAATTCTCGATCATGGAGTCGAAGTGGGGGCTGATCCCGGACATGGCCATCAGCACGACGCTGCGCGGCATCGTCGCGCCCGACCGGGTCAAGGAACTGGCCTTCCTCGCCGACGTGTTCGGTGCCGACGAGGCGTTGCGGATCGGCGCTGTTACGCGAATTTGTGAGGACCCGCTCGCCGCGGCCCGCGCTACGGCGGCGGCGATCGCCGAGCGCTCGCCCGATGCGATTCGCGGCGTCAAGCGCCTCGTGAACGAGGCCTGGGCGCTGCCCGAGGCGGATTGCCTCGCGCTCGAGGCGGCCATCCAGGTGCGCATTCTCGGCGGCCCGAACCAGGCCGAGGCGGTCAGCGCCAACCTCGAGAAACGCCGGCCGAAATTTGCGGACTAGTGTTGGAACTTGCGGCCCGCGTGGTGTTCAAAGCCGGTGTGCCTGGTTTCAAGTGAGCATGAAGTGAGTAACCGAGTCCTGATACTGGTGGTCTTGTTGCTGTCGCTGCCGGCGCTCGCGGCGGCGGAGAGCTCCTTACGGTCCAAGCCGCTCCATAACCTGCAGAACAAAGCCGAGAGGCTGTACCGAGACGGTCACTGGGAGCGCGCCCATTTCATCTACGTCAACGAGCTCGCGGCGTTCGGCGACAAGTACGCGCAGTACATGGCCGGGTACATGTTTCTCGAGGGCCGCGGTGTGGAGCGCGACCCGGTCAGGGCATCGGCCTGGTATCGGCTCGCTGCCGAAAGCGGTGCGCCGGAGTTCATCGAGGTACGCGACGCCGTGCTCGATACCCTGAACGGCGAGTCCCTCGAAGCATCGGATGCGATCTACATCACGCTGCGCCAGCGATACAGCGACATCGTGCTGGCGCTCAACCTGGTTCGGCAGGAGCGCAAGGCGCTCAACCAAGGCACGACCGGGTCGCGTCTTGGAAGAACCTCGTCGTCGGTCACGATTATCGATCCGCAGACGGGTGCGGCAATAACGCGCACCGAGTACGAGCGGCGCCTCAAGTCGCGCATCAAGCTCAGGCTCGACTACATCACGGATCTGATCGGCACCGAGGAACTAGAAGCCGACCTGAGCGACGCCGAATTCGAGGCGCTGGTCGACCGGGTCGACGAACACCTGCGCGTCATCGCCGATCGTTAGCCCGGTTCTGCCGGGGCATTCTGCTATATTTCATCGGGATTAGACGTCTTTCGGATTTCGGCCATGAGTACGGCAGTCACCAACCTGCCGCGCGCCTCGGGTGAGCGCGCGGCCACGCCATTGCGCTTCGTCACGGCGGCATCGCTGTTCGACGGCCACGACGCGGCAATTAACATAATGCGGCGCCTGATCCAGGCTCAGGGCGCCGAGGTCGTGCACCTCGGCCATAACCGCAGCGTCGACGACATCGTGCGCGCCGCCGTGCAGGAAGACGCCGACGGTATCGCCGTAAGTTCCTACCAGGGTGGTCACAACGAATTCTTCCGTTACATGGTGGATCGCCTGGGCGAACTCGGCGCGAGCCACATCCGCGTCTTCGGCGGTGGCGGCGGCACGATCACGCCCGAGGAAATCGCGGCGCTCATGGAATACGGCGTCGAGCGCATTTACCATCCGCACGACGGCATGGAGATGGGCCTCAACGCGATGATCGAGGATCTCGTCGCGCGTACCGAAGCGGCACGCGTTGCGACGGTCGCGCCGGCGGGCGGCGATTCGATCATGGACCTCGCGCGCATGATGTCGGCGATCGAGGAGGGCCTGTTCGACGACGGTGAGCTCGCGGGCCTGCGCAAGGAGTGGCAGGTCCGGACGGGGCAGGTGCCCGTCATCGGTATCACCGGCACGGGCGGTGCCGGCAAGAGCAGCGTCACCGACGAGATACTCAACCGCTTCCTCGCGTATTTCCCGAACATGCGCATCGCCGTGCTGGCCGTCGACCCGACCCGCCGACGCACGGGGGGCGCCTTGCTCGGCGACCGCATTCGTATGAACTCGCTGCGCTCGGAGCGCATCTACATGCGCTCGATTGCGACGCGCCGCCAGCACCTGGCGACGAGCGAGATGCTCGCGGACCACATCGCTTACCTGAAGTCGCAGGGCTTCGATCTCGTGATCGTCGAGACCGCGGGTATCGGGCAGAGCGACAGCGAGATCGTCGACATGGTCGACTTCTCGACGTACGTCATGACGAGCGATTATGGCGCGGCGAGCCAGCTCGAGAAGATCGACATGCTCGACTTCGCCGACCTCATCGTGTTGAACAAGTTCGACAAGCGCGGCGCCGAGGACGCGCTGCGCGATATCCGCAAGCAGTGGAAACGCAATCACGTCGCCTTCGATACGCCGGACGACGACGTGCCCGTGTTCCCGACGATTGCGAGCCAGTTCAACGACCCGGGCGTGACCTGGATGTTCGCCGAACTCTGCCGCCGCGTGGCCGAGAAGGCCGGGCTCGACACCGCAGCGTGGACACCGGCCGTCGATACCTCGCAGCGTGAGCCGCGCGCCACGGCGATGATTCCGGGCCAGCGCATACGCTATCTCGCCGAAATCTCGGAGCAGGGCCGCGCGGCCAATGCGAGCGTCGACAAGCAGGCGGAGATCGCCGCGCTCGCACAGCACGTCTACGAATCGCTGAAACTGCTCGAGGATCCGGATCTGCCCGCAGAGCTCGATGCCTACCGCGCCGAATCGCTGACCGATGGCGACGACCGCAGCCTGCTGGTCCTGCGGCAGCGCTACCAGGAAGCGGTCGGTGACCTCACGGCCGAGTCACTGGCACTGTTACGCGAATGGCCGGAACGCAAGGCGCGCGTGCGCGCGGAGCAGTACAGCTACACGGTGCGCGGCCGCGAGATCACGGGCAGCAACTACCGCGAGTCGCTGAGTCACCAGCAAATCCCGAAGATCGCGGCGCCGGACTTCAGCGACTGGGGCGAGTTGCTGCGCTTCCTGCACAAGGAAAACCTGCCGGGGGCATACCCGTACACGGGCGGCGTATACCCGTACCGGCGCCTCGGCGAGGATCCGACGCGCATGTTCGCGGGCGAGGGCACGCCAGAGCGCACCAATCGCCGCTTCCACTATCTCTCGCAGGGCCAGCCCGCGGCGCGACTGTCGACGGCGTTCGACTCGGTCACGCTGTACGGCGAGGACCCGCACGAGCGGCCCGACATCTACGGCAAGGTCGGTAATTCGGGCGTCTCGATCGCGACCGTCGACGACATGAAGAAGCTCTACTCGGGTTTCGACCTGTGTGCGCCGACGACGTCGGTGTCGATGACGATCAACGGTCCCGCACCGATGATTCTCGCGTTTTTCATGAACACGGCGATCGACCAGCAGGTGGAGAAACACCTGCGTGAGAGCGGCGCGTGGGAAAGTGCGCAGACGACGATCGACGCGTACTTCGAGGGCCGCGAGCGTCCTGTCTACGAAGGCGAATTGCCCGGCGGCAACGACGGGCTCGGGCTCGGGCTGCTCGGCATTTCGGGCGACAAGGTCGTGGATGCCGAGACCTACGCGCGCATCCGCAAGGAGACGCTGGCGACCGTGCGCGGCACGGTGCAGGCCGACATCCTCAAGGAAGACCAGGCGCAGAACACCTGCATCTTCTCGACCGAGTTCGCGATGAAGATGATGGGCGACGTGCAGCAGTTCTTCATCGACAACCAGGTGCGCAACTACTACAGCATCTCGATCAGCGGCTACCACATCGCCGAGGCCGGGGCGAACCCGATCAGCCAGCTCGCGTTCACGCTGTCGAACGGCTTCACGATCGTCGAGTACTACCTGGCGCGCGGCATGGACATCGACGAGTTTGCGCCAAACTTGAGTTTCTTCTTCTCCAACGGCATGGATCCCGAGTACTCGGTGATCGGGCGCGTCGCGCGGCGCATCTGGGCGCGTGCGATGAAAGAGCGCTACGGCGCGAGCGCACGCTCGCAGATGCTCAAGTACCACGTGCAGACGTCGGGTCGCAGCCTGCATGCGCAGGAGATCAGCTTCAACGACATCCGCACGACGCTGCAGGCGCTCTACGCACTGTTCGACAACTGCAACAGCCTGCATACGAACGCGTTCGACGAGGCGATTACGACGCCGACCGAGCAGTCGGTGCGCCGCGCCGTCGCGATTCAGCTGATTATCTCGCGCGAGCTCGGTCTCAACTTCTGCGAGAACCCGTGGCAGGGATCGTTCGTCATCGACGAGCTCACCGACCTCGTTGAGGAAGCCGTGTATGAGGAATTCGAGCGTATCTCGGAGCGCGGCGGCGTGCTGGGCGCGATGGACACGATGTACCAGCGCGGCAAGATCCAGGAAGAGAGCCTGTATTACGAGAGCAAGAAGCACGACGGCTCGCTGCCGCTCGTCGGCGTCAACACGTTCCTGCCCAAGGAGGGCCAGGAGGACGAGGTGCACGAGCTCGAACTGATTCGCTCCAGCGACCGCGAGAAGGAGGACCAGATCCGGCACCTGCGCGCATTCCAGTCGACGCACGAGGACGAGAGCGGCGGGGCACTGGAGCGCTTGCAGGCCGTGGCGAGGGCCAGGGGTAATACGTTTGCCGAGCTCATGGAGACGGTCAAGAGTAATTCACTGGGCCAGGTGTCGGCGGCGCTGTATGCTGTCGGCGGTGAATATCGTCGCAACATGTGACCGGGAGTAAGTAGCTTGAGCGACATCGTCAAGTATGAACGTAACGGCGCTGTAGCGATCATCACGCTGCACCGGCCGGACAGTCTGAACGCATTCGATACGGACCTGCGCGCGGCGACCGTGGATGCGCTCGAGAAAGCCACGAGCGACGACTCCCGCGTCGTCATCTTCACGGGCGAAGGCCGCAGTTTCTCGGCGGGCGCCGACCTCAAGGCCGGCGTCGATCGCGACGTAACGCGGATCCTGCTCAACGAGTACCGGCCCGTTCTCGAGATGATCGCCGATTTACCGAAGCCGGTGATCGCGGCGATCCCGGGTTCGGCGGCCGGCATCGGCATGTCGATGGCGCTGCAATGCGATCTCGTAATCATGGCCGACGACGCGTTCCTGCTGTCGCCGTTCACGACGATCTCCCTGGTCCCGGACGGTGGCCTGAACTGGCTGCTCGTGCGGCAGCTCGGGTATCGCCAGGCGTTCCAGCTCAGTGTCGAGAGCGAACGTATCCCGGCCGCGCGCTGCGTCGAACTCGGTCTCGCCAATCGCGTGGCACCCGCCGACGAGCTGCAGTCGGCGGCACTCGAGTGGGCCGAGGCGCTCGCACAGCGTGCCCCTTTGTCCATGGCCGCAACCAAGAAGGCGATGCGGTTTGCCATGGATCACGACTGGGACGAGTTATTCAGACTCGAAGCGCAGCTGCAGGGTGACCTGGCCGGCAGCGACGACAACGTCGAAGGCGTCAGTGCGTTTCTGGAAAAGCGCGCGCCCGAATTCAAAGGCGAGTAAGTGCGGACGGCATTCGTCGGACTTGGCGTCATGGGTTATCCGATGGCGGGTTACCTCGTCAAAGGCGGCCACGATACCCTCGTCTACAACCGCACCGCCGCGAAAGCCGCGCAGTGGGTCGCGCAATACGGTGGCGACAGCGCACCGACGCCGCGAGAGGCTGCGCGGGACGCCGATATCGTTTTCGTTTGCGTAGGCAACGACGACGACGTGCGCGAGGTGATCCTCGGCGACGATGGTGTGTTCGCCGGTGTCAACGAGGGCGCCATCGTCGTCGATCACACGACGGCCTCGGCCACGCTCGCGCGTGAACTGCACGCAAAGGCCGAGACTATCGGCGTCGGCTTTCTCGACGCACCCGTTTCCGGCGGTCAGGCCGGCGCCGAGAACGGGCAACTCACGGTCATGGTCGGCGGGGATGCGGATGTGTTCGAGCGCGCGCGACCCGTCATCGACTGCTACGCCAGGGCGATTACCCACATCGGCCCGGCCGGCTCCGGGCAGCTCGCCAAGATGGTCAACCAGATCTGTATCGCCGGCATCGTGCAGGGGCTTTCCGAGGGCCTGCATTTCGCGCAATGTGCCGGCCTCGACCCGGCCATCGTAATCGAATCGATCTCCAGGGGTGCGGCGCAGTCCTGGCAGATGGAGAATCGCTGGAAGACGATGGTTGCCGGCGAGTTCGATTTCGGTTTTGCCGTCGACTGGATGCGCAAGGATCTCGGCATTACGCTGGAGGAAGCAAAGCGCAACGGCGCGCAGCTCGAGATGACCGAGCTCGTCGATCGCTTCTACGCCGAAGTCCAGGCCATGGGCGGCAGTCGCTGGGACACGTCTAGCCTCATCGCGCGACTCGAACGCAAGTAAGGTCCTTACCGAAAGCGATCAGCCGACCGTCTGTGGTCGTTACGGATTGTACGGCCCATCGATTCGGCCTATAGATCGATAGATGGGCTTCTTGTCCGAGCTGAAGCGACGCAACGTCCTGCGGATGGCGGCGGTCTATGTCGTGGCCGCCTGGCTGGTCATGCAGGTGTCGGAGGTGGTCATGAACCTCGCGAACCTGCCGAGCTGGATGGGGCCAACGATTCTCGGGCTCCTGGCAATCGGATTTCCGATTGCGCTGGTCTTCTCCTGGTTCTATGAGATCACACCGGAGGGTGTCGCCCTCGACACAGACGCGGACTCAGACGAATCGACAACGTACTTTGTCGGACGACGACTCGACTTCATAGTCATTGCGCTCTTGTGCGCAGCGGTCCTTCTATTTGCCTACGACAAATGGTGGGGCGTCGAGCCGCCGGCGCAGTCTGTCGCGGTATTGCCGTTCGTCAATATGAGTGGTGACCCGACGCAGGAGCATTTCAGCGACGGGATGGCTGAAGAACTCATGCACAGGCTGGCGCAGATCTCGGAGTTACGTGTCGCAGCGCGAACCTCTGCGTTCTACTTCAAGAACAAGAACGTCCCGGTCTCCGAGATCGCGGCCCAGCTCGATGTGCGCTCAGTGCTGGAAGGGAGCATCAGGAAAGCGGGCAACACGCTACGAGTCACCGCACAGCTCATCAATGCAAATGACGGATACCACATCTGGTCAAAGACTTATGAGCGTGAATCCGACGATATTTTTGCCATCCAGGATGAGATCGCGTCGCAGGTCGTGGATGCGCTCAAACTGACCCTGCTCGGAGACGAGCAGGCACGGCTGAAGAGACAACCTACCGCCAACCTCGCGGCCTATGAGGCCTACCTGCTGGGGCGCCAGACGATGGCCCGCCGCACAAGTTCTTCGTTGCAGGAAGCAGTAAGGCATTTTTCGGAAGCCATCAAGCAAGACCCGAAGTATGCGCTGGCGCATGTTGGTCTGGCCGATACGCACATCCTGCTGTGGCGGTACGGCGCACTGGATAGTGTCGAGGCTTTGGCAAGTGCCGAGCCGGCGGTCAGGCGTGCGTTGCAGTTGGACAACATGCTGGGCGAGGCGTATGCGAGCCTGGGGAAGGTCCGATTCGTACAGCAGGACTATCCCGGTTCCGAAAAAGCCTTCAACCGGGCGATTGAATTGAACCCGAACTATGCTCCCGCGTTTGACGGCTACGGGTTACTTCTGAGATGGGCGTTTGCCCGCAAGGAAGAGGGGTTGGAACTGCATCAGACCGCGCTGGAACTGGATCCCCTTTCCACACCGATAAACATGGCTGTGGTCGAAACTTACCTCGAGCTCGGTCGTTATGAAGATGCGATGGCGCGATGTCGCAAGATCATCGAGATCGACTCCGACTTTCCACGTTCATACACGATCATGGCGGACCTGTACTGGGAGGTGTTCGCAAGGCTTGACGAAGGGGTGCGCTGGCTGCGAAAGGCAATGGAGATTGATCCCGGCAATCCCGATCATGCGCGCTGGCTCGGCATGATCTACCTCGACCTCGGCGATCTTGCGGCAGGCGAGTACTGGATGAACGAAGCCATGCGACTGGCACCAACGCAGTCTTCCTCGAAGTGGGCCGCAGTCTACCTGGCGAGCTACACGGGCACGGTTGAGG
>JABDQH010000027.1 GCA_013042375.1 Woeseiaceae bacterium | reverse complement strand
CAGAGCATCGAGACCGGTTCTACTCCGCGGTCAGGACGCGCGTCGTCTCGCCGTCTTCATTGGTTTCGAGCACGCCGTGCTCCTGCAGCGAGGTGTCGACGTCACCCACGTGAATCGGGATCGAGATCATCGTGGACTGCGAACCGTCCCCGAGCTCGCGCGCCGCACGCACGTTGATGTACAGGCGACCTTCGCGCTGCGGAATCACGGTTACGCGTTCGCGCATTACCGGCTCATCGGCCAGCGGCGTTCTGGTCAGTACAGGCGGCTGGGACTCGTCCAGCATGAGTGACGACTGATCCGGAACCTGGTAGCTGATGCTCACCGGCTCGCCGCCATAAGCGGATTGGATCCTCAGTTCGATCGACACCGGGCTACCGACGATCGGGGTTCCGATGATGCTGTAGTCCACCGCGAACATCTCACCCGGCCGCGCCGGCGTCAGCGGCGTGGCACTATCGCGTGCGTCGCTCTTCTCGACCCCGGTGACGGCCTCGACCGTGTCCTCGGCGCCGCCGCAGGCAGCCAGGCCGGCAACGGCCAGTACCAGTACGAGAGTTCGATTCTGTCGTTTCATGCTCATGCAACCTAGTTCAGCGTAAAGTCGAAACACGTGCGTTCCGGGTAGTCGGACGCAAAGGTGGGCGGATCGGTCGGCGTGTTGAAATCCACATGACGCCAGTCATGGAACTCGAGCGCATAGGTGCCGGGCTCGAGGGTCCCCATGGCGAACACTTCGCGGTCGGCCACGCTCGAAACGCCTTCGGCCAGGAAAACGCCATTCCGGTAAAGACGCACATCCGGGTCGGAACGGTCGCGTACATCCGGGGTCGTGTCCGTCGTTGCGGGCGGGACCGGGTTCGCGTCAATGGTCAGCGTCACATTGCTGGTGCTGTCGAGCGTGAAATAGAGGTACGCCCACTTGCCCGGGTTGTTGTGCGTGTCCGCGCCGGCCACGCGCGTCTCGACGTTCGCGCAGACATTCTTCGTGCCCGCGCCCGGCGTCAATTGCGTGTACAAGGGCAGGAGATCATTAACCGGTTTGCCGTCATGCCATACAGCCGGCGCGGTCGTCTGCCCGGACCCCCAGATGTCGAGGACGTCCGTGTCGACGTTCTCCCACCGTAGCTGCGCATCGACGAACTGGATGTCGGCCGGGTCCACGACCTGGCGCAGGTAGGTCGCGAACGAGAACAGTGTCGTGAAGCCCTCCGTGTCCTTCTGCAGCTGCGGCGCGGTCATGACCTCGTAGATCGGGCCGAAGCCGATCGACGCGGTGTCGAACCCGTCGTTATCCTGGTCCCAGAGGTCGTAGAGCAGCGTTGCGACCGACAATTCGTTGAAAAAACCCTGCTCGTTCGCAAACTGGTTGTAGTTCTCGACGTCGAGGCTCGATCCGCTCGTGGCCGGCTGGGCCGTATCGCAGCCGCGCGGCTCCCCGGCGATCGCGCCGATCGCCGTGCCCCAGCCTTCGCCGAACGCGACGCGCACGTCGACCTTGCCCGGGATCTGGTGGTAGCCGCCGCGGGAATCGCTGCGCGACAACTCGTCCTCGAAGAAGTGTCCCCACTCGTGCAGGATGACGTGGGAGTCGAATTCGTCGGTGTTGATCCTGGATTCGGGCAAGCGGCCGATCGCATCGCCTCGCAGGAACAGCGAAGGATTACGCCGGCCGTCGCGCTCGGGATCGCTCGTGTAGTACGCGGTGATCAGCTCGCCAACATTCTCGTCGGGACTCGGGAGAGTGACCCACGAGTTGTTGATGCTCCAGAACGCGTCGATGCGACCGAGGTCGACCACCGGATCCACCTCGGCAATAAGCAGTACCCCGTTCAGGATCGCGTCGAGAATCGAGAGCGGCGCGGCCAGGCGCTGCGCGTCATCGTACGCGCCTGCATCAGTGTCCCACCCGGTGCGCGCGATGAAGTCGTTATCGAGCGAGTCGACCCCGCCTGAATTGAACAGCGGCCACTGCACCTCGTAGGTCGGCCGGTTGTCGAGGCTGGCCGTCGTATTGGAAGTATTGTCGCGCACGTAGACTTCCCAAGTCTGCGCGCCGGTCGTTTGCAGGAGTTCGGCCCGGACGCGCACGCGCACGTCGGTGTTGGCCGTGATGCCGGAGAACGAGTAGTTGCCGCCGTCGTCGGTCTGCGACACGGCCAGCTCGTTGCCCGCGCTGTCGAGCAGCAGCACGGTCGCCAGACGCACCGGCATCAGGGTAATGTCATTGAAGTTGTATCCCCGGCAGAGGGCGTTCGGCGTCGGCCGCTCATAGAAAAGGCGGCCCGCAATCGTGACTATCGACGCCGGCTCCGACACGCTGACGACGACGACATCGCTCGCCACATCGACACCATCGTTGACAGTCAGTTCGAAGGTGAGCTGATCGGTCGCGCCTGCCGCGACCTCGGGCGCTGTGAAGCTCGCCTGCGCGGAGTCGGCATCCGTAAGCACTACGTCCGGACCGTCCGTCTGCACCCAGCTGAACGTCAGCGCGTCTCCGTCCGCGTCCGAAGACCCCGAACCGTCGAGATCGACCGCCGACAATTCCACCACGTTCTGGTCAGCGCCGGCGTCGGCGACCGGCGGGTTGTTATCGGTAACCGAAACATCGACCGAGTCGCTGCGCTGTGTGCTGCCGTCACTGACGGTGAGCCGGAACGTGAACACTTCGGGGGAATTCGCCGCCAGCACGTCGGGTGCGGCAAAACCGGCCGTCAGGGACGTCGCACCCGTGATCGCAACGGTGCTTCCCGCGGTCTGCTCCCAGCTGTAGGTCAGCGCGTCGTTGTCAGCATCGCTGGCCGTGCCGGCGAGCGTCACGTCCGTGAACTCCTTGACGGCCTGATCGGCGCCGGCGCTGACCGTCGGCGCGCGGTTGCTCGGCGTGTTGTTATTATTCGAAGCGCTGCCGCCGCCGCCGCCGCAGGCCGCGAGGCCGAGCGAGATGACGAGGAGCATTGCCGGTTTGAGGCCGTTGTTGTATCCCATATGATGCAGATGTCTCACGCGATTTACGTCAATAATAGCGGTACAGGCTGAACCGGACCATAACCGGCACCGTGCGAATCTGGCGACAATCCATGCCGCCACGTCTCAGGCCGCAGTGCGACCCAGGTCCGCATGTCAGCATGGGAGTATTGATAGACTTGGTCAACTGAGGGAGCGCAGGGTTCACATTTCTGCCACTGGATCAAGGACCAACGAAAAAACGTTATGAAAAACAGAAAGATACTAGTAAGCGGCGGTGCCGGCTATATCGGCAGCCACGTCGTCCGCCAACTCGGGGCGGCCGGCGAAAGCGTGGTAACGCTCGATAACCTGTGCACGGGATTCGAAGCGGCCGTGACCTCTGGCGAACTCGTTGTCGGCGACACGGGCGACGAAGCACTGCTGGAACGCGTGTTCACAGCACACGATATCGATACGGTCATGCACTTCGCGGCGCACACGATCGTGCCCGAGTCGGTCGCGGACCCGCTCAAGTACTATCGCAACAACACGGCTTCGAGCCGCACTTTGCTCGAGGTCGCGCAGCGGCACGGGGTGCGGCATATCGTGTTCAGTTCGACGGCCGCCGTTTACGGCATTCCCGCCGGCGGACGGGCGTCGGAGGACTCACCGAACGAGCCTATCAACCCCTATGGCACCTCCAAGCTCATGACCGAGTGGATGCTGCGGGACCTCGCCGCGGCGGGCGGCCCGAGCTACGTCGCGCTGCGCTATTTCAACGTCGCCGGCTGTGAACCCACGGGCACGATCGGCCAGTCGACGCCGAAGGCCACACTGCTCGTCAAGGTTGCCTGCGAGGCGGCGACCGGCCGCCGTCCCGGCATCGCAATCTATGGCACCGACTATCCGACGCCGGATGGCACGGGCCTGCGGGACTATATCCATGTCGAGGACCTCGCTACCGCACATCTCGACGCCCTCGCCTATCTGCGCGACGGCGGCGAGTCGAGCGTCCTCAACTGCGGCTATGGTCACGGCTACAGCGTGCGCGAAGTCCTGGCGGCCGTGGAGCGCGCCAACGGCCAGAGCCTGAACATCAGCGAGGAACCACGCCGCGCCGGCGATCCGCCGGAGCTGATTGCGGTGGCCGATCGCATTCGCGACGTTCTCGGCTGGACGCCGCAGTTCGACGACCTCGATACGATCGTGCGAACGAGCCTCGCATGGGAGCGCAAGATCGCAGCACAGGATTCCTCAGCATACTGGTCCGACTGAAGATGCGATGAAGCTGCGCCGCCCACGATCGCTGAATGGACTGATCCTCGTCGGCTTCGGCCTCGTGGCCCTGCCGCTGCTGCTGTCGGTCATCTGGGCACTGTTCAATCTCGATCGCGTCGCCGCACAAAGCGAAGACCTGGTCTTCACCGGCGTATCGACGGCCGAAAACAACCGGCTCCTGCACGAGCACCTGTCGGCACTGGAACGCGTCGCGCTGCAGTACCAGGTGTTGAGGAACCCCGACAGCCTGCAGATCATGCGGGAAGACGTCGCAAATCTCGTCGCACAGCTCGAGGCGATGGCACCGCTCGTCGAGGAAGCCGGCGCCACCGACCTCGCCGCGTCGATCGAGAGGCATGCGCAGGCGTTTATCGGCGCCCTCGCGAATCCCGAGATCGGCAACGAGCAGCTCGCGGAGGTGATTGCACGCATCGGGCCGCTCGAACAGCGGGTCAACAGCCTGACGGCGCTGCTGTCGGATTATGTCGACTCCAAGTTATTGCACCTGCAGGAAACGGCGCGCGACGCACAGCGCGTGTCTGCATGGCAGATCGTGGCGCTGGTTCCGGGCACGTTTATTCTCATCCTGATCTTCACATTTCTCGTCGCACGCCCGATTTCGCAGATTGACCAGGCCATTCGTCAACTAGGCGAGAGCGGTTTCGCCAAGCCGATCGAGATCAGGGGCCCGACTGATCTCGAGCGGCTCGGCAGGCAGCTCGACTGGCTCCGAATCCGCCTGCTCGAACTCGCGCAGGAGAAAAACAAGTTTTTGCGCCATATGTCACACGAACTCAAGACGCCACTGGCTAACATACGCGAGGGGACCGAGTTACTTCTCGACGGCTCGGTTGGCGAACTCGAGGCACCGCAACGCGAGGTCTCGGACATATTGCGCACGAATGGGATCAAGTTGCAGCAACTCATAGAGAACCTGCTGTCCTTCAGTTCCTGGCAAACCAAGAGCCAGATATTGACGCTGTCCGAGTTCCCGCTGCGCGACCAGGTCATTACGGTCGCCAAGTCTCATCGCCTGGCGCTCAAGGCCGCCCACATACAGCTCAAGCTCGAGGTCGACGACATCATCGTGTTCGCCGATCGCGACAAGATCCGCACCGTTGTGGATAATCTCCTGTCGAATGCGATCAAGTTCACCCCGCAAGGCGGCGTCATAACGATTATCGCCTACGGCACGCCGACGGGATTCACTATCGAGTTCGGGGACACGGGGCCGGGAGTACCCGACGACGAGAGCCCGCGTATCTTCGAGGCTTTTTTCCAGGGGAGCCTCGAGCAGGCCGGCCAGGTCGGCGGCACGGGTATCGGGCTGTCGGTGGTGCAGGAGTGCGTGCAGGCGCACGACGGCTCGGTCGAACTCGTAGACTCGGACGAGTTTCCCGGCGCGCACTTCAGGATTCATATTCCGCAGGATCACGAAGTACGACAACAACAGCTGGCGGCCAATGGATAAGAACAGGAACCGAATCTCTGCCAAGGCGATGGTCATTGCGATTCTCGCGATGTCGGTCCTGTCCGGCTGCGCGATGATGGACAAGGCAAGCTCATGGTTGCGCGGCGGTTCGGCTGGTGGCAAGGGCGAGGCGACCGTCATCGGCGCGCCCGAGGCCGAGACCTACCTGGCCGAATTGCACCAGCTGACGGTAGGCGACGAGCACAAGCAGGCCGACATCTATGACGACGCCTCCTCATCCGTGTTGCTGACACCCGGACCGAGCAGCTCACTGCGGCTCGGCCTCGTGCTGGCGGCGCCGGGCCATGCCGAATCCGATCCCGTGCGTGCGCAGACCGTGCTGCGCGAGGTGCTGGCCGACGAGGAACTCCTGACCCGAGAGGAAATCGCCCTCGCCAGGATTCATCTCGCCAGCGCAGAACGCCTGGCCGGTGTGGCGGCGGAAACCGAACAGCTGCGGGACGCGAGCTCGCGCGCCGCACGCGCGGAAGAACGGGCGCTTGCGCGGCGACTCGCAAATGCCGAGGCCGAGAATACGCGGCTACGCCAGGAACTGGCCGAGGCGGAGCAGAAACTCGAAGCAATCACGTCCATCGAACGCTCAATCCGCGAGCAGCCGTAAGCTGTATAATTCCGCGATGGTCGCAAAACAGCAACGCGAAGGAAGGATCCTGCTGGTCGACGACGACCCGGGGCTCCTGCGACTCCTCAGCATCCGCCTGCGCGCGGAAGGCTATGAGGTCGAGGCCGTCGAGTCGGCGCAAAAGGCGCTCGGAGTGCTCAATCGCTTCGGGCCGGATCTCGTCATCACCGACCTGCGCATGGACAAGATGGACGGCATCGGGTTGCTCAAGGAACTGCAGACCCGCTCGCCCGGGCTGCGCGTCGTCATCATCACCGCACATGGAACGATTCCCGATGCGGTGACGGCCACGCAGCACGGTGCGTTCGGCTTCCTGACCAAGCCCGTCGACAAGGACGAGCTCAGGTCGCTCGTCGAGCGTGCGCTCAAGATCTCGGGTTCGGTCGAGATCGAAGAGGACTGGGCCTCCGGCATCATTACGCGCAATGCCGCCATGAAGGAGATCCTGCAGCAGGCCAAGATGGTCGCGGCGACGGACGCCCGCGTCCTGATCACGGGCGAAAGCGGCACCGGCAAGGAGTTGCTCGCGAAAGCGATTCACGCGGCCAGCGAACGCCACGGTGGCCCGTTCACGGCGATCAACTGCTCGGCGATGGCCGAGAACCTGCTGGAGTCCGAACTGTTCGGCCACGAGCGAGGGGCATTCACGGGGGCGACACGCGCGCATGAAGGCCTGTTCCAGGCGGCCGCCGGCGGCACCTTGCTGCTTGACGAAATAGGCGACATGCCGATGCGCCTGCAGGTAAAACTGCTGCGCGTCCTGCAGGAGAACCAGGTGCGGCCGGTCGGCAGCACCGAGGCCCGGCAAATCGATGTACGCGTCATCTCGGCAACGCACCGCGATCTCCAGGACATGATGCGCGAGGGGCGGTTCCGCGAAGACCTTTTTTACCGACTCAACGTTGTCAACATCAACCTGCCGGCACTCGATGCTCGACGCGAGGACATTCCGCTGCTGGTCGCCCACTTCCTGCAGAGAATTGCCGAGGAAGCCGGGCAGGAACGCAAGGTGTATGCGCCCGAGGCCGTCGAAATGCTGGTCACGGCCGAGTGGCCGGGCAATGTTCGCCAGTTGTTCAACGTCGTGCGCCAGAATGTGGCGCTATCGCGTTCGCCCGTAATCAGCGGCGAACTCGTAAGGCAGTCGCTCGGCGAACACGCCGGGAAGTTGTTGTCTTTTTCCGATGCGCGCGACGAATTCACGCGCAATTATCTGTCGCAGATTCTGCAGATCACGATGGGGAACGTCAGCCAGGCCGCGCGTCTCGCCAAGCGCAATCGCACCGACTTCTACAAGCTCCTCGCCCGGCACGACCTGAACCCCGACTCGTTCAAGTCGCGCTGATCGCAGCGCCTCAGCAGATCGCGCCGAGGTCGCGGTTCTGTGCTTCGGCCTGCGTCTCGGCCGTCGCGAGCACGTTTTCGGGATCCGAACCGACACACAGCACCGTGTGCCCGTGGTGGTTGCGGCCCTTCACCTGCCAATAACCGGTCGGCAGTTCTTCGAGGCGAAAAAACCAGCCGCTGGTGCGGCCGCGTACCGGATAGGAGTTCCGGATTTCGCGTTCCGGGTGTGGTTCTCCAACATAGTCCATCGACAGCCCCTCTCTCTACGCGCTCTGTGGCGCCTACGCCTTTGATTATGTGACGATTGGGCACGGCAGCGGTGAATCGAATGACCGCGACGCGGCGACACCCTAAAGTGGTTTATAAAGAGAATGGACCAGGTATATGAATAGCAGGCATATGTACAGAATTGAGCATCCGCGAAGTTTTTCGGCCTGCTACTAAATATTCGCGCCGATTGCGCAAACCACGGCGCCGGCCGGCGCCATCTGCGTGACTAGGACGCGGCCTTCTTGGAGTAGCTGTCGGCGCTCAGGCCATATTTGTTGAGGAGGTCATACAGCGTCGGACGCGTGATGCCCAGCAATTCGGCTGCCTTGGAGATATTGCCGTAGCTTCTCGTCAGCGCGACGCGGATCGCTTTGCTTTCGGCGACCTGGCGCACCTCGCGCAGGTTCAGCGATTCCCCCTCGGCGTCACTGCCGTCCAGACCGAGGTCCGCAGCCGTGACCATCTTGCCGTCGGCCATGATGACCGCGCCTTTGATCTTGTTCTCGAGTTCGCGCACGTTGCCCGGCCACGAGTAGGTTTCGATGGCCTGCATGGCATCGTCGGAGAAGCCGTTGATGGCGCTATTTTGCAGCTTGGCAAACCTCTGCAGCAGGGTCCGCGCGAGAATCAGGCGGCCTTCTTCCCGCTCCCGGTAGGGCGGGATGTTGATCGTGATTTCGCTAACGCGATAGAACAGGTCTTCGCGAAACAGCCCTTCGGCGATCAGGTTCTCGGGATTCTGGTTCGTGGCGCAAACGACCCGCACGTCGACAGGGATCTCCTTGCGACCGCCGACGCGTTCGATTACGCGCTCCTGCAGGAAGCGCAGCATCTTGGCCTGCAGTGCCATCGGCATGTCGCCGATCTCGTCGAGGAACAGCGTGCCGCCGTTCGCGACCTCGACCTTGCCGACCGTCTGTTTGTGCGCGCCTGTAAACGCGCCCTTCTCGTAGCCGAACAGTTCGGACTCGAGCAGGTTTTCCGGGATGGCAGCACAGTTGATCGCGACGAAGTTGCCGTCTTCGCGCGAGCTCAGGCGATGCAGTGCCCGCGCCAGCAGTTCCTTGCCCGTGCCGCTCTCGCCGAGCAGCAACGTGGTGACGTCGGTTGGCGCGATCTTCTCGATCATGCGACAGACGGCAAGCATGCCGTCGCTCGCGGCGACGATGCCGTCCAGCGGGGAATCGGCGACCTGGTTGTGCAGGCGACGATTCTCCGCTTCGAGTTCGTAGATATTGAAGGCGCGATCCACGAGCAGTTTGAGGGTGTCGGTATCGACCGGTTTCTCGTAGAAATCGTAGGCGCCTTGCGCCACGGCCGTCAGTGCGTTTTCCTGGTCACCGTTACCGGTGACGACGATGACCTTGGTATGCGGGGCGAGCCTGAGCGTCTCGGTGAGTGTCGCGAAACCTTCCTCGACGCCCTCCGGCTGCGGCGGCAGCCCGAGATCCTGGAGTATGACGGCCGGCTCGTGCCGGCGCAGCTCGGCGATCGCGGCCTGCCGGTTCTCGGCCGTGCACACGTCGTAGTCCTCGAAACACCATTTGAGCTGCTTCTGCAGCCCGGGGTCGTCTTCGACAATCAGTAATTTGCGTACGCTTTCTGCCACGGGATTCCGATAATGGCTACCGCCTCCAGGACGATAATCCCGAATGTTGCCACGAACCGGCTGCAGATTGCAGTAGACAGGTCACAACCCCGGGTGTGAAGTGCCCAGGCTCGCGGATCAGCTGCCGTTGCGCCGGCGCAGCCTCGTCAGGAACAGCCCCGAGACGCCCAGCAGAATCATGCCGACCGCGACGATATCGAGGAGCAGGCGGCCCGGAGCCGCAAGAATTCGGCCGCTGTGCAGGTCGAGGAGGACGCGCTCGACGGTGACTCCCCGGCCACGCCAGGCGTCTTGCAGGACCTCGAGGCCCGCTGTGTCCCGGTCGACTTCGGACGACCACTCGACGCCGCCCGGATCGCCGTCGGCCCAGTTCTGGAACTGCGAGACGTCGGCGTCGCTGCGAAACAGGCGACCGCCGCTCTCGAACACGGCCCGCCCGCCGTCGCGCCCCACGCGCTCGATATCGCCCGGCAAGATCGATCCGAGGTCGATGGATTCGACCAGCTCGCCACTCTCGAGCAAGACGTGCGCGCTGCGACCGTCGCCGACAACAACGAACGACCCGACGGCGACTGTCCCGGCATAGGATCCGGGCATGCGCATGCCGTAAGCGTCGAGCAACCATGGCCAGCGCAGGTACTTGCGATCGAGACCGAGGTCGACCGCGTGATTGAGGACGATACCGGTCGTTGCCAGGAACAGCACGAATACGACCAGCGACGTACCTGCCCACCGATGAGCGCGACGCAGCCAGCGCCGCCCGTGCGCGTTACTCGCCACCCGCGACCTGTTGGTCCGCAACGACGTGTTCGTGCAGCAGCAGCGCTGCCCGCGCGATCCGCGTTACTGCCCCGACCGACAGGGTGGCACCCGTGATGCCGTCGATCTTCGTGTCCAGTCGGGCATCGTTCCCGAGCCGGGCGTCGACAAACTGCTCGGTAAAGAACGGGTAGCGGACTTCCCAGCCGCGGCTCTCGCGAAACTCGAGCACGCGCACGTTGTCGATGGCGCCCGAGTCCACCGTCACGCCGATCGTAATCGGCAGCTCCTTGCCGATTTCGTCGAGGATCCATGCGCTTCTCGCGCCGTGTTGCCAGAAACGCACGCGCAGCCTGCCGAACGGATGGCCCAGCACCTGCTCCAGGGACGCTCGCAAGTCGCCGCTCACCCACAGCGTCCTGGCCGCCGGCACCTCCGCCGCAAACGCACTTCGCAGGTACTCGTCGGATTCGAGGTAACGCCCGGCCTCGCCGCCCGAGCCGGCAAACGAGGGTAGCGACGCACTGAGCGCAATCGCTACCAGGAATGCGAGGCGCTGCAACATTGCACGGCCAATGATCAGAAGCTGTAACCGAAACCGAGATCGAACGCGTCGAAGTCGGCATCACCGAGCGCCGGCAGGTCGAACTCGCGCGACCTGAAGTCCATCTTCAGCACGACGCCTTCGGTCGGCCAGTAGTTGAAACCGAACTCGCTCTGCTTGAACCGATCCTGTTCGCGCGCCGCGTCGATGTCCTCGTAGCGCGCGTAGAGACCCCACTTTTCATTGAGTCGGAAGCTGGGCTCGATGTACCAGCCGGTCTGCCTGTCGACGTCGGCCGCTTCGACTGCGTCGCCATCGAAGCTCCACTGGCCGTAAAGGGCGCGCAGGCCGAAGCGATCATGCTCGTAGATCGCGTGGGCCGTGAACAGCTGGCCTGAGTCGAGGCCGTCGCCCGCCAGCTGGCTGGGGTCTGACTGGTACTGGTAGCTCGCAGACAGGTCGAGGCCCGCGATGCCCGTGTAGCGCAATCGTAGCGTCGCCGCCATGTCGCTCGCGATTGCCTCCGCCACTTTCTGTCGCCCGCTACGCACACGAAAAGCACTGCCGCCTTCCGTCGGCATCGCGAGACCCGAGTGAATCGCCGCGTCCCAGCTCAGCCCGTTGTCCAGGTTGCCGCGAATGCCGACGCCGGCTTCCCACCAGGTCGACGGGATGATGATGCTCTCGACGTCGTTGCGTTCGACGCCGTAAAACGTCGGCGGCTCGTGCGTCTCGTTCAGGATACCGACCGGGACGAGGAACAAGCCGGTCCGCGCGTGCATGTCGTCGTCCAGCGAGTATTCGACGTACGCCTGTTCGAGCTCCACCTCGCCGGGTTTGCCGTCGCCGGCCAGCGAATGCTCGAGTTCGAACTCCGAGAAGAAGCGAATCCGGTTCGTGAATTCGTGGCCGAAGAACAGCACGAAGCGGTGGAAGTCGATTTCATCGGTATCGCCCGATGCGGCGCTGATGTTGTTGTAGTGGAGTTCGCCGTAGCCGGAGATCGACGTTGCGCGCGGCGCCGCATCGACGGCAGCCAGCGATTCGACGAAGTCACCTGTCGCTTCGATGCGCGCCTCCGACTCGGCGATACGCTCCTCGCTGGTGGCGACGCCCTGTCGGGCTTCGGCGAGTTCCCGGCGCAGCATCTCGATCTCTGCCTGCTGGCGCTGGACGATATCCCATATTTCCTCGAGCGTTGGCGGTGCCTCCTGCGCCACGGCTGTCGAGGCGAGGAGTAGCAGCGCCCCGCCGAGCGTGACGGCCTGGCGAATTTCCATGATCGCGCAAATCCCTTACGTGCTTGTCGTGATTGGAGTGAAGCTTAAGGGATACTACTGCAAACGACAATCATTCTCATTCGTATTTGTACGTAATGCCTGCAATCAGGCTGCCGCTGCGGCCTCGATGAGCGCGGCGTTGATGGCCGGGACATATTCCACCTTGTGCCCGGTTGCCCGCTGCGCACGCTTGATCATGCCCTGCAGATTGGGCCGCTTCTCATCCGGTCCGCCGGACCCGATGCCCCCGCCAAACTCGTAGATCCTCGCAACCCCTTCGCCGAATGCAGTTTCGAGATTGTTGAACCACCTCACGGGGTGGAACAGCTGGAAGAACAGGCGTGCCCGGATACTGGCGGGTTCCCGGTAATGGAATCCGCCCGAGAAATTGGAGAGAACGCCGGTCTCGGTCACCGTGAACTCCGTGTCGTCGAGCATGGCGCGAAAGTAGAGCGCGGCCGCGACCATATAATAGGTGTGAAACGCGCCCTCGGTCTTGAGTCGCGTCGCCGATCTGCGCGGGAAATTCTCGCCGACATAGGCTTCGACCCGCTCGAGATCGCTCGAACGACCGCCGATAACTGTCTGTTCCGGCAAGTTGTATCCGGCAACGGCACAATGATAGGACTCGGCGATCGGGCGTATGGTCTCGAGGTCGATTGGAAATGCGCTCATCTCGCCCTCGCCATGCGCCCCCATCAACTCGCCGCGTTTTTGAACAACACGCAGCGCGCTATCGAAGTCGAGATAGCCGGCGGCGACGAGTGCAGAGTATTCGCCCAGGCTGTGTCCGGCGGTCAGGTCCGGCTCGACCTTGCCACCATTCAGCTCACGAAATACCTCGAGGCACGCGACCTGGTGGGTGAGCAGCGCAGGCTGGGTGAAGCGCGTCAGATTCAGTTCGCCCCCGGGGTCGTTGAACGACAAATCGACGATATCGAAGCCGAGAACGTCGCTCGCGCGATCGTAGATCTTCCTCGCAAGATCGTACTTCTCATAGAGGTCCTTGCCCATGCCGGGATATTGCGCCCCCTGGCCGGGGAATATAAACAACGTGCTCATGCCAGCTCCTCGATCACTTCTGCCGGCGCCTGGACGAGCTCGATAAGCACGCCCTCGCCGCCTAGCGGATTATCGTCATTGCCCTTGGGGTGTATGAAACAGATGTCGTGGCCCGAGGCCCCCTCGCGTATGCCGCCCGGAGCAAAACGCACGCCCTGCCCCGTCAGCCATTCGACGGCCGCAGGCAGGTCATCGACCCACAGGCCCACGTGATTGAGCGGCGGCGAGTGTACGCTCGGCTTCTTTTTTGGATCGACGGGCTGCATCAGGTCGATCTCGACGCGATGCGCACCGCGGCCGACGTAAGCGATGTCTTCGTCGACGTTCTCGCTCGTGCTCATGAAGGTCCCGTCGCAGGTGAGCCCGAGCGTATCCACCCAGAGCCTGCGCAGCCTGCTCTTGTCGGTCCCGCCGATTGCGATCTGCTGGACCCCGAGCACCTTGAACGGTCTGTCAGTCATTGCCATGCCTCTCGAGATACATGTCGAGCAGTTGCTTTGCAGCGATCGTCGCCGGCACGCGGCCCTCGCTGACGGCACGCTCGAGCTCCGAAATACGGTGACTGTCACCTAATTTTTCGCGCAGGTCGGCGACCAGGCTGTCCTGTACTTCCGACCACAGCCAGTGACGGGCCTGCTCGGCGCGCAGCGTCTCGATTTCGTCGGCCACATCGAGCGCCTGCCGGTGGCGCAGCATGGCATCCCACGCGGCGTCGATGCCGATGCAATCGCGCGCCGAGCACGTCGCCACTTCCACCGTCCATCCGTGCGAGCGCGGTCTCAGCAGATGCAGGGCATGGCGGTAGTCCGCCGCCGAACGATTCGCGAGGGCTTCGCGCCCGTCGTCGGCCTGGTTGATCAGCACGAGGTCCGCGAGCTCCATGATGCCGCGCTTGATGCCCTGCAATTCGTCACCGGCGCCCGGCTGCAGCAGCAGGACGAACATGTCGGTCATCTCCGCGACGCGTGTCTCGGACTGGCCGACCCCGACCGTCTCGACGAAAATGACGTCGAAGCCCGCCGCCTCGCACAGCAGCAGGGTCTCGCGACTGCGGCGCGTCACGCCGCCCAGCGTGTTGCCCGACGGCGACGGACGAATATAAGCCTCGGGGCGTCGCGCCAGCGTTTCCATGCGCGTCTTGTCACCGAGAATCGAGCCGCCCGAGATCGCCGACGATGGATCGACGGTCAAGATCGCGGGCTTGTATCCCTGGTCGATGACGTGGTTGCCGAGCGCCTCGATGAAGGTCGACTTGCCGACGCCCGGCGCGCCCGAAATACCGATGCGCAGCGATCGGCCCGTGTGCGGCATGAGCTGCTCGAGCAGGGTACCGGCCGCGGCGCGATGATCGCGACGCGTCGATTCGATCAGCGTGATGGCGCGCGCCAGCGCGCGGCGGTCGCCGCTGAGAATATCCGCATCAAATAGGGTGTCAGTCACCCTATTTTCTCCCCGACCGAAATAAGGTGACTGGCACCCTATTTACTCCAGCTCCATGATGATCTCGTCGACCTCGACGCTTTCGCCCGCCTGGAAGTGCACTTTCGCGACGACGCCGTTGCGATCGGCGCGCAGGGCGTTCTCCATCTTCATCGCCTCGAGCACGGCGAGTTCGTCCCCGGCCTTTACCTCGTCGCCCTCGGCCACGGACACGGAGACGATCAGGCCCGGCATCGGCGCCTTGACCTGTCCCGAGGTGTCGGGCGGCACCTTGACGGGCATCAGCCGGTAAAATTCCGCCGCACGCGGCGTCATTATGCGCAGGTCCGCCTGTGCGCCGAAGCGCGACAGCGTGTAGACCTGCCCGCTGCGTTCGACCTGCACGTGTACGTCGTTGCCGTTGACCGTGCCGCTCCACAGATGCTGGCCGAATTCCCAGTCACTGCGCACGGCATAGGTCCTGCCCTCGTACTCGACGTCGTGCCTGAGTCCCGCTGACCGGGCACCACCGTCCATTTGCACAACCGTGATCTCATGGTGCTCGCCGTCCATGACGACCACCCAGTCGGACGGCACCCTGCGCTGATGGCCGGGCAGCTGCCCGTCGATCTGCGCGGCGCGATCACGGTACCTGCGCATGATGGACGCGGCCACCGCGACAATCGTCGCCGGGTCCTCGTGCGGCGCGTCCGCCGGGTGAAATCCCTCGGGGTATTCCTCGGCGATTGTATTCGTCGAAATATTGCCCGCCGCGTACTTTTCGTGCGCAACAAGCGCGGCAAGAAACGCGATGTTGCTCTGGATGCCCCGCACGATGAACTTGTCGAGTGCGGTACGCATCCTGTCGATCGCCTCAGCGCGGTTCTCGCCCCAGGTTACGAGCTTGGCGACCATCGGGTCGTAGAACATCGACACCTCGCCGCCCTCGTAGACGCCCGTATCGACGCGCACGTGCGCATCTTCTGCGGGCGGCCGGTAGTAGACGAGCCGGCCGGTCGACGGCAGGAAGTTGCGGAACGGGTCCTCTGCATAAATGCGCGCCTCGACCGACCAGCCGTTGATCGTGACGTCGTCCTGCCCGAGCGGCAGCTTCTCGCCGGCGGCAATACGGATCATCAGTTCGACGAGATCGACGCCCGTCGTGAGTTCGGTCACCGGGTGTTCGACCTGCAGGCGCGTGTTCATTTCGAGGAAATAGAAGTGCCTGTCCCGGTCGACGATGAACTCGACCGTGCCCGCCGATTCGTAGTCCACGGCTTTGGCCAGCGCCACGGCCTGTTCGCCCATGGCCTTGCGTGTTTTCTCGTCGAGGAATGGCGATGGCGCCTCTTCGATGACTTTCTGGTGACGCCTCTGCAGCGAACACTCGCGCTCGTTGAGGTAGATGGAATTGCCGTGACTGTCGGCTAGCACCTGGATCTCGATGTGCCGCGGTTCTTCAATGAACTTTTCGATCAGGATGCGATCGTCACCGAACGCCGATTTCGCCTCGTTAGTCGCACGCTCGAAGCCGTCGGCACATTCCTCATCGTTGCGGGCCACGCGCATGCCCTTGCCGCCACCGCCGGCACTGGCCTTCAGCATGACCGGGTAGCCGATGTCGTTCGCGATCTCGATCGCCTGTTTCGCGTCCTTGACGACGTCGGCGTAGCCCGGGATCGTATTGACGCCGGCCTTGTCGGCGAGCTTCTTCGACGTGATCTTGTCGCCCATCGCCTCGATGGCTTTTGTCTTCGGGCCGATGAACGCAATCTTTTTCTTCGCCAGCGCTTCACAGAATGCCGAGTTCTCGGAGAGGAAGCCATAACCCGGATGCACGGCCTCGGCGCCGGTGTCGAGGCAGGCCTGCACGATGCGGTCGATGACGAGGTAGGACTCGGCAGACGGTGCCGCGCCGATGTGCACGGCCTCGTCGGCGAGTTGTACGTGCAGTGCATCGACGTCGGCATCGGAATACACGGCGACGGTGCGGATGCCCATCTGTCGTGCCGACCTGATGACTCGACAGGCGATCTCGCCGCGGTTCGCAATGAGAATCTTCTTAAACAAGCCGGCTCCTCACAGCGGAATGTTGTCGTGCTTGCGCCACGGGTTGTCGAGCTTCTTGTCCCGCAGCATCGCGAGTGAGCGGCAAATGCGCTTGCGCGTCGCATGCGGCGCTATCACATCGTCGATGTAACCGCGGCTCGCCGCGATGAATGGGTTAGCGAACTTCTCGCGGTACTCTTCGGTACGCTGCTCGATCTTCTCGGCGTCGCCAATGTCGCCGCGGAAGATAATCTCTACCGCGCCTTTCGGCCCCATGACCGCGATCTCGGCGCTCGGCCAGGCGAGGTTGACGTCGCCGCGCAGGTGCTTCGAAGCCATTACGTCGTACGCACCGCCGTAGGCCTTGCGCGTAATGACCGTGACCTTGGGTACCGTCGCCTCAGAATAGGCGAACAGCAGCTTGGCGCCGTGCTTGATGATGCCGCCGTATTCCTGCGCCGTACCCGGCATGAAACCCGGCACGTCGACGAGCGTGATAATCGGGATATTGAACGCGTCGCAGAAGCGCACGAAGCGGCCGGCCTTGATCGACGACTTGATGTCGAGGCAGCCGGCCTGTACGAGCGGCTGGTTGGCGACGATCCCGACCGGGTTGCCTTCCATGCGCGCGAACCCGATCACGATGTTTCTCGCATGCTCGGGCTGCAACTCCCAGAACTCGTTGTCGTCGACGATCTTGTGGATCGCCTCCTTGATGTCGTAGGGCTTGTTCGGGTTATCGGGCACGAGCGTGTCGAGCGACATCTCCATGCGATCGGCCGAATCGGGCGTCGGCCTGAAAGGCGCTTTCTTGCGGTTGTTCGACGGCAGGTAGTTGATGAAGCGTCGCACCATCTGCAGCGCCTCGACGTCGTTCTCGTAGGCACAGTCGCACACACCCGAGACCGTCGAGTGGGTGGACGCGCCGCCAAGTTCCTCGGCCGTTACGTGTTCGTGGGTCACGGTCTTCACGACGTCGGGGCCCGTCACAAACATGTACGACGTGTCCTTCACCATGAAGATGAAGTCGGTCATCGCGGGCGAGTACACGGCGCCGCCCGCGCACGGTCCCATGACGAGGGAAATCTGCGGCACGACGCCCGAGGCCAGCATGTTGCGCTGGAACACCTCGGCATAGCCGCCCAATGACACGACGCCTTCCTGGATACGCGCACCGCCCGAGTCGTTGATCCCGATGACAGGCGCGCCGACCTTCATGGCCTGGTCCTTGACCTTGCAGATCTTCTCGGCATGCGTCTCCGACAGGGAGCCGCCGAACACGGTGAAGTCCTGGCTGAAGACGAACACCATGCGGCCGTTGATGGTGCCGTAGCCGGTAACGACACCGTCGCCAAGAACCTTTTTGTCTTCCATACCGAAATCGGTGCAACGATGTTCGACGAACGTATCCCATTCCTCGAAGCTGCCCTCGTCGAGCAGGAGTTCGACACGCTCGCGCGCCGTCAGTTTGCCGCGCGCGTGCTGCTTGTCGATGCGCGCCTGGCCACCGCCCAGCGCCGCCGCCGCACGCTTGTCAGCCAATTGGTCAACGATGTCTTTCATGGCGTTCTCTTCTCATTGATCTTTTCGAGAACCTCTCGCGCCGCCGCAACGATGTTGGTGCCGGGGCCGTAGATGGCACAGACGCCCGCGTCGAACAGCGCATCGTAGTCCTGCGGCGGGATGACGCCGCCGCAGATGACGATGATATCCGAGGCGCCGGCCTTCTTCAGGCCATCGATAACCTGCGGCACCAGCGTCATGTGGCCGGCCGCCTGTGACGAGATGCCGATGACGTGCACGTCGTTCTCTATGGCCTCGCGTACCGCTTCTTCGGGCGTCTGGAACAGCGGCCCGATGTCGACGTCGTAGCCGAGATCGGCAAAACCCGTCGCAATGACCTTGGCGCCACGGTCGTGACCGTCCTGGCCCAGCTTGCACACGAGCAGCCGCGGCCGCCGGCCCTCGGTTTCGGCGAATGCCTCGACCTCTTTCCAGAGGGCCTGGAATTGCTCGTCGTCCCCATAGGCGGCGCCGTAGACGCCGGAAATCGATCGTGTCATGGCGCGGTACCTTCCATAGACTTCCTCCAGCGCGTCGGAGATTTCGCCGACCGTGGCCCGGGCGCGAGCGGCATCGACTGCGATGGCCAGCAGGTTGCCATCGCCCGATTTCGCGGCGTCGGTGAGCTTTGCGAGGGCCGCACGATACGCATCGTCGTCGCGCTCGGCACGAACGCTTTCGATGCGCCGGATCTGGGCCTCGCGAACCGCCGTGTTGTCGATGTCGCGGATCTCGACCGGCTCTTCCCCGGACGCGCGGTACTTGTTGACCCCAACGATGACCTCCTCGCCGCGATCGATACGTGCCTGCCGGATGGCCGCGGCCTCCTCGATGCGCAGCTTCGGCATGCCCGACTCGACCGCTTTGGTCATGCCGCCCATGTCCTCGACCTCGTCGATGAGACGGCGCGCCTCGCGGGCGAGATCGGCCGTGAGCTTTTCGACGTAGTAGGAGCCGGCGAGCGGATCGACGACCTGGGTAATCGCCGATTCCTCCTGCAGGACAAGCTGCGTGTTGCGCGCGATGCCGGCCGAGAAGTCCGTGGGCAGCGCGAGGGCTTCGTCGAACGAGTTGGTGTGCAGTGACTGGGTACCGCCGAGCGCCGCGGCCAGCGCCTGCGTCGTCACCCGCATGATGTTGTTGTAGGGACCGTCCGCCGTGAGGCTGACGCCCGAGGTCTGGCAGTGCGTGCGCAGCATCAGCGACTTCGGGTTCTGCGGCGCGAACTTCTCGGCCATGAGCGTGGACCACAAGAGGCGCGCGGCCCGTAGCTTCGCGATTTCCATGAAGAAGTTCATGCCGATCGCGAAGAAGAACGACAGGCGCGGCGCGAACGCGTCGACGTCGAGGCCGGAATCGATCGCCGTGCGCACGTACTCGATGCCGTCGGCAATCGTGTAGGCAAGTTCCTGGGCGCACGTCGCGCCGGCTTCCTGCATGTGGTAACCCGAAATCGAGATCGGGTTGTAGCGCGGCATGTGCCCGGCCGTAAACGCGATGATGTCGGAGACGATGCGCATCGACGGCCCGGGCGGGTAGATGTAGGTGTTGCGGACCATGAACTCCTTGAGGATGTCGTTCTGCAAGGTGCCCGCCAGCTGCTCCGGTCTAACGCCCTGCTCCTCGGCCGCGACGATGTACATGGCCATGATCGGCAGCGCCGCACCGTTCATCGTCATCGACACCGACATTTTGTCGAGGGGTATGCCGTCGAACAGGATCTTCATGTCCTCGACCGAATCGATCGCCACGCCGGCCTTGCCGACGTCACCGACGACGCGCGAGTGGTCCGAGTCGTAGCCGCGGTGCGTGGCGAGATCGAAGGCCACCGACAGGCCCGTCTGCCCGGCCTCGAGGTTGCGGCGGTAGAACGCATTGGATTCCTCGGCTGTCGAAAAACCCGCGTACTGGCGCACGGTCCACGGGCGCCCCGCGTACATCGTGGCGCGCGGACCGCGCACGAACGGCGGCATGCCCGGCATCGAACCGAGGTGGCCGAGGCCGTCGAGATCGGCCTGGGTGTACAGGGGCTTGACCGGAATTCCCTCGGGCGTGTCCCAGGTCAGGTCATCGAGCGGTTTGTCACGGCATTCCTTCTGCGCGAGGGTGGCCCAGTCGTCCAGGTTCTTCTTCGGAAAATCGCTCATAACTATCTGGATTTAAGGGTATTTCTGCACCCCATGCCGCCGTGGCCGAATATTACCGGATTTTTGTCGCAGATGCCCCTGCATGGGCACGAAACCGGCTCGAAGCGGCCTTTCAGCGGCATGTTTCGGTTTTTACGTAATGCTATTGACAATCATTCTCATTTACGATTGAATCAGGATACACGCCGGAGTAATTGAATTCATGTACGTCTGCATCTGCAAAGGCATAACGGACAAGCAGATTCGCCGCGCCGCCAGGGCCGGTGCGATGAACATGCGCGCATTGCAGGCCGAACTCGGCGTCGCCTCGGGGTGCGGCTCCTGTCACGAAGCGGCGTCCAAAATTCTTTCCGAATGCGATCGGCGTGCGACGCCGCGGCCACAGGTCTACATACCCGCGCTGGCCTGACCCCCCTCCTACAACGTTCTCGAACTGGCGACGATGCCGCCGTCCACCGGGATGACGGCCCCGGACACGTAGGCGCCGGCCTTCGAAGCCAGGTAGATCGCAACCCCTGCCATGTCTGCGGGTTCGCCCCACCGCTTGAGCGGCACGTGGCGGCGAATCTCCTCGCCCATGGTCTGTGCGATTCCCGCGGTCATCTTGCTCGGAAACGGCCCGGGCGCAATGGCATTCGCCGTGATGTGGCGTTCGGCCAGGTGGGAGGCGAACGTGCGTGTCAGGTGGTGAAGCGCCGCCTTGCTCGGGCCGTACGAATAGGTGCCGAGCTTGTTGACGTTGAGGCCGTCGATCGAGCCAACGTTGATGATGCGCGCCGGGTCCTCGGGCGTCGCGGCGGCTTCGAGCAGGGGCAGCAGGCTCTGGGTCAGAAAGAACGGGCCCTTGACGTTGATGTCCATGACCTTGTCCCAGCCGCTCTCGGGAAATTCCTCGATCGAGGCGCCCCACGTGGCACCCGCGTTATTGACAAGGATATCGAGACGCTCTTCGCGGGCCCGCATCGCTCCCGCGAGGTGCCTGACGCCCTCAACCGTCGACAGGTCGGCCGGGATCGAGATGCACTCGCCCTTTGTCGCAAGGCGCTCGGCCGTGGCGTCGCAGGCATCGGCCTTGCGCGAGGAGATATAGGTCCTGACGCCGTTGGCGACGAAACCCTCGGCGATCATCGCACCGATCCCGCGGGACCCGCCTGTCACGAGCGCGGTCTTTCCGGACACATCGAACAGGTTGCGCATGGCCGGCATCGTGGCACGCGAACCTCATAAAGAAAAGCCCCGCGGGTGCGGGGCTTTCCTTTTTCCGTGCCAGCTATCGCTGTCAGTCAGGGACTGCCGGGAAAGCCGGGAAGGCTCGGAGGCGCCGGGGGTGCCTCTCTCCTCGACCTCTCGACTGCGTCACGAATATCAGACCTCTTTGGAGGCTGCGCTGTGAACCGGTCGGAAAAAGTCTTCATGTAAGCCACGATTGCTTTCTCCTGGTAGGGAGTCAGCCCGAGCCCGTTGAGACCAAACGCCCCAGGGAACCTGGTGAAAGGACCCGGGATCTCCGCATCCGGCCAGCAGTCGCCGGCCAGGGCTTCGGCTTCTGTGTAGTACATCTGCGGATCCCCGTTCGTTCCGATCGGCGGCAGCCCGTCGTTGAATGCCTCGAAACCCGACTCTCCCAAGCGGCCCATTTCCCTGTCCTCGCACCGCTCCTTCGATCTTGCCGTGTTGTAGAAGTGCACGATGCTATCGAGGCTCTTGAACCAGCCGTTGGTTGCGTAGGCCTTCACGAAACCGTCATGCGGCCGCTTGTCGACGTTACGCAGCGTGGGCGTCCGCACGAGGCCGTCCTGGAGAGGATTACCCGTGTGACCACCTAAGAACAAGTTCGGCGACTCGGGCGAAGTCCCGGGGACTTCCCGATTGTGCGGCGGGCCGATCGCGTGATACGCGTCGTCCGTGTAGCGATCGTCGAAGACAGTGCCATCAGCGTCACGTGTAGTCTCATGACAGAAGCTGCACTGCGCCAGCGGCAGGTCCCTGTTCCAGTCCACGTTACCTGGCTCTTGTTCCGAGCAAGGTCTCGGCGGCCCGCCACCGAAAATTAAGCACGTGTTGTAGAAGATGTCGTGGCCAAGGTTCTCCAGCTGGCTCAAGCCTACGAGCGGGAATGTGCCCGGGCTGTTGCGAAAGTCCCTGTTCTTGCAGACCTTCTTATTCCGTAGCGGCGATCTTTCGACACACCACTTTTCGTTGAGCAGCGCGTAGTCACGCTTGGACGTGAAGGAGTTGATGTCGCCCGAGGCCTGGTAGGCGGAGAGCGCAATGGCGATGCGCTTGAAGGCAACGTCGGCTTCGTCCCGGCAGTTGAGCCCCTCACCCCATGCGAGCCTGTAAAGGACCCGGTATTCCGATTGTGCGACGTGCCGGCAAACGAAGTGTGCACCTGCGACGCCGTTGTCCCGCCTCGGGCGGACTGCGACGTTCTGCTCGACGTCGTTCGGGAACGGATTCAGCGCCTGGTCGGCGATCGGTCCGAGATACACGTCGTAGTGGGACAGGCCGGCAGGAATGACGTCGGTCCCGATTTGCACGGTTGCGCCCGGACCAGGCAAGAACTCTTCGACGTCGCAGACTACGATAGTTTCGCCGGTTACCGGGTCGATCTCGGTGTGGGACTCGACGCACTGGATGAATCCGCCGCCGACGCCCTCGGCACGGCCATCGTAGAAGTTGCCGCCGCAAACATCCGTCGGACCGTCAGGGCAGCCGTCGAAGAGCGACGGGACCATGCTTGCGTAGGTATTGGACGGCGGTTTCAGCGTGCCGCGCGTATGCGGGTTGGCGCCCAGGATGCCGACCTCATTGAGATTGACGTCGGAATCGTCAAACGTGCCCCCGGTGTCGGGAGTGTGGCAGGTAACGCACGCCATCGTAGTGAGATCGCCGTTTTCATCCAGCGATATCTCGTCAAAGAACACGAATTTACCGAGCAGCTTGAGGTTGTAGTCTTGTTCCGATGGCAGCAGGCCCCAGCGATAGGGCCCTTCGAACTCGGCGCTGGCGATTGCGGGCATTCCAAGAACGCCAATTGCGAGCGCGAGCAACAGTGGCAATCGGAATCCGCCGCAGACTTCTGCGGTCTGTGTGGTTCCATTCATAGGGTGTTTCCTCCTAGTTATTATTCTTAACAACCCTGTGTCGACTTTTTTTCTTGTCGTGCCTACCTCGATGCATAACTTATGCCAAATTAAGACGATTCCTGGTCCC
>JABDQH010000002.1 GCA_013042375.1 Woeseiaceae bacterium | reverse complement strand
GTCGTTCGCGGGGTGCGCTCGCATGTTTTTCCTGCACCTCGCTGACGTGGGCCTCGACGTCGACGGTGCCCGAGAACTGGTGCATGTATTCCGAGTCCTTGCGCCCCGGCATTCGCGGCAGCTTGACGACCAGGGGTTCGCCTTCGCGCTCCATCAGGCCGGCCACGGCCTGCACGACCTCGGCATTGTCCTCGAAGCGGTGCAGGCGACCGCTTCGTGAGCGCAGCTCCCCCGGTGTCTGCGGCCCCCGCAGCAACAACAGGCAGACGACGGCAAGTTCGGCATCACTGAACTGCAGGTCGCTGTAGCGCGTATTGCAAAAGCGCTGCGTGAACTTCTCCACCCGGCTCTTGAAGTTCTCGGCCGTTTGCACCAGATGTTTGGCTTCGAGCACGCGCAGCGCATGCTGCACCTCGCCTTGAGTCAGCGACATGATGGGGTCGCGCGACGATTTCTGGTTGCAGGCGTTGATCAGTGCGTTCAGCGTCAGCGGGTACTGATCGGGTGTGACGATGGATTTCTCGATGAGGCAACCGATAACGCGGGCCTCGATGTCATTCAGTTCGGTAAGCAATGCCCCATCTCCCAACCCGCCAGTAAAGAACAGGCCGACGTTAAGTCCAGCGGCGACAAGTTACCGCTCGGCTATCGGCCAGCTGATTTGTTCGCCCGAGTGCAGTGAGCGCACGTCGTCGCCATAGCAAACCGTGATGGGCGCGCCTTGCCCCGGCATACTCTGCAGCGACAATGTCTTGTGGTCGATCGCCACGACGATGCGCTGCTGGCGGTAACGGATCGTGACGCTGAGCTTGCGCACGTCGCGCGGCAGGGTCGGCGCAAAGTGCAGCGCGTCGCCGCGCGTCTCGAAGCCCGTGTAGCAGCGATGCAGGATGTCCACGGTACCGGCCATGGCGCCGAGATGAATACCCTCGGCCGTCGTGCCGCCCTGGATGTCGTCGATATCGGCGCCCAGCGCGTTGAGGAAGTACTTCCAGGAGCCTTCGCGATCGGATCGCGCCTCGACCCAGCACCGGACAATGTGGCTGAGCGTCGAGCCGTCGGAGGTGCGCTGGACATAGTACTGGACGTTGTTCGGGATCGTCTCGGGATCGAACGCATAGCCGAGGCGCTCAAAGATGTTGGTGAGTTCTTCGGCCGAGAACAGGTAGAACAGCATCAGAACGTCGGCCTGCTTCGACAGCTTGAAGTTATTGGGTGACTTGCCCTCGCTCTCCAGGATCCGGTCGAGCCTCTGGATGTCGCCGTAACTGTCCCGGTACGCATCCCAGTCGAGCTCCTCGAGGTCTTCGTAACCTTCGAACTGGCTGATAATGCCGTCTTCATGGAAGACGATCTTCAGGCGCCGGCTAATGGTGTCCCAGAGCGCCAGCTCCTCGTCGGTAATGCGCAGACGTCGCGTGATCTCCTGTGCGCGATGTGGTGACAAGCGCTCCAGCAGTTCGAAAGCGCGCGCCAGCACCCAGGCCGCCATGACGTTGGTGTAGGCATTGTTGTTGAGGCCCGGACTCGACTCTTCCTGTCCCGGGTAGGCCGTATGGAACTCGTCCGGCCCCATGACACCGCGAATCTCGTAACGGTCTTCGGCCTCGTTGTATTCGGCGAGACTGGCCCAGAAACGCGCAATCTCCAGGAACAGTTCCGCACCGTACATCGTCATGAATTCCGGGTTACCCGTCACCTGGAAATACTTCCACACGCAGTACGCGACGTTCGCGCTGACGTGCCGCTGCAGGTAGGTCAGGTCCGGGGTCCAGCGGCCCGAGCGCGGGTTCAGGTGTATGCGCTGCGACTCCTCGCGGCCGTCACTGCCGCTCTGCCAGGGGAACATCGCCCCCTTGAATCCGGCTTCGCGCGCCGCATGCCGTGCCTCGCGCAGGCGCCTGTAGCGGTAGCGCAGCAGGGTCTTGGTCAAGAGCGGCATGCGCAGGTTCAGCAGCGGCAGGATAAAGATCTCGTCCCAGAAAATGTGTCCGCGGTACGCTTCACCGTGCCAGCCGCGCGCGGGGACGCCGGCATCCGTCGCCAGTGTATGCGGCGAGACGGTCTGCAGCAGATGGAAGACATGCATTCGGACTTTGAGGGCGGTGTCGCTGTTGCCGGGCGTTTCCAGCTCGAAGTCGAATTCCTCCCACAGCGTTTGCCAGCTGCGCGCATGGGTGCCGAGCACGGTATCGAAGCGGCCAGTGCGCTCGACGGACCGCGCGGACGAGAAGCCCGGGTCGGTCATACCGCGGTCGCGGGATGTGAACAGCCCCACAATCTTCTCGACCCTAATCGGCGTGCCGGCCTCGACGGCGACGTCCAGCTCCTGGCCGATCCAGTCGTCGCGCTCCTCGGTTCTGGTGTCCGGGAAAATCCGCTTGCCATCGCGAAAAACCTGCGTGCGCGCGGTCTGGCCCACCTCGGTGCGCGACTGCGTCGTTCGTGCGACCAGCTGAATCGTGTCCTCGGACACTTTGCGCCGGGCGACGCAGCGCGTGTGGTGGCTGGCGAGGTTCTTGTAGCGGTCGACACCCGTGTTCTGCACGCTGCCGTCGAGCGCCGAGCAAATCGTGAGGGTGCCCGACCAGTTCTCCGGCGTGATCTCGACGCTGAGCGCCGCCAGGTGGGCGTTGTGCATGGCGACGAGCCGGCGCTCACGCCAGCGCGTGATGCGGCCATCGCCGTGGCCGAGACGGATCTCGCGGTGCAGCACGCCGTCGCGCAGGCGCAGTTCTTGCCGGTAGTCGAGAACCTCTGCGTCGTCGACGGACAGCCAGTCCTCGCCCTCGGGCCGGATTCGAAGCACCAGCCAGTTCGTCCAGTTGACCAGGTCTTCATTCTCGATGTGCTCGCCGGAGATCTCGCTCACAAGCCGGTTGTAGAGGCCCGCGAAATAGGTACCCGGGTAATGGTGCGGGCCGGCGACGCTGTCCGTGGCGGCGCCGCGCGTCGCGAAATAGCCGTTACCGAGCGTGCAAAGCGCCTCGCGGTGTCGCTCGGCCGCAGGATCGTAGCCTTCGTAGACCAGCGACCAGCCGCTCATGCGCCACCCTCCGCCGTCTGCGCGAGCCAGTCCAGGAACTCGCGGACCTCGTCAGTGTCGTTAAGCGCAAAATCCGCGGCCGTCGCGCGGTCGTCATCGACGACGATGATGCTGACGTTGGGCTGCCGCAGTTCGCGAAACGCGGCTTCGTCCGTTATGTCGTCGCCAATGAAGACGGCGACCGTGTCGTCGCCGGTCATGCCCAGCGTGTCCAGCAGCAGGCCGACAGCGCGGCCCTTGTCCCAGGGGAGGGCGGGTTTCAGCTCGAAGACTTTCTTGCCGAGCCCCTTGACCAGCCGCGTGTTGCCGGCAAGCACTTCGTCGACCGCGCTCGCCACCTCGCCGGCCCGGGCATCGTCAACCTGGCGGTAGTGCACCGCGAGGCTGAAGTGCTTGCGCTCGAGCGCGTGGCCGGGCACGTCGGCCAGCCGCGCGGCGAGCGCCTGTTCGGCCTGATCGAGGTCGGGCAGGTAGTCGGCCGCGCCTTCGTGAATGTGATTCCAGTTGTCGGGCCCCGACAGCTCGAAGCCGTGGCTGCCCGAGTAGTACACCGAGTCGAGCCCGACGAGCTTCTGTACGTCCTTCAGGTCGCGCCCGCTGACGACGGCAACGGCATTGCGTTCCGCCAGCCGGCTCAAGGTGCCGCGCATCGCGTCCGAGAGGAAGGCTTTGCGGTAGTCGGTGACGATTGGCGTGAGCGTGCCGTCGTAGTCGAGCAGCACGGCGAGGCGTCGCTCTCTCAGTAATGCTTCGAGGGCGTCGCGTTGTTCCCAGGCCGGGGCGAGGGCGGCTGTCGTCTTGAGCGCGATATGGCCGTCTGCATCGACGCGGCATTCGCTGAGATCGTTGACGACGAGATTGGCGCCGTTCTCGCGCAGCGCTTCTGCATAGTCTTCGCGGTCAATGCCGATCACCCAGGCGGCACCGGCGCTGCGACCCGACTGCACACCGGCAATCGCATCCTCGACCACGACGCAGCGATCAACGGGGACGCGGAGCTCTTTGGCGCACGTCACCAGGATCGCGGGATCGGGTTTACCCGGCAGGCCGAGCTCCGCCATTTCAAGCCCGCCGACTTGGGCGTCGAAGAAGTCGCCGAGGCCGGCGCTCGCGAGCACCTTGTGCATGTTGCGACTTGCCGAGAACACAGCCATAAGGATGCCGGTGCCGCGCAATGCATGCAGGAACTCGATGGTGCCGGGAAATACCCGTGCGCCGTTATCGTTCAGCCACGCATTGAAGTAGGCGTCCTTGCGGTTGCCCAGCCCACAGATCGTCTCCTGCTCCGAATCGTCATCCGGATCGCCCCACGGAAGTTCGATGCCGCGGGACTCGAGAAAACTCTGCACGCCGTCATAACGCGGCTTGCCGTCGACATATGCCCGGTAGTCCGCGTTGGCGTCGAAAGGACGGTCGTCGGTTTGATCGCGCTGCGCTCGTACGGTGAGGTAGGCATCGAATAGTTGCTTCCACGCGGCCGCATGCGCTGCCGCCGTCTCGGTGACGACGCCGTCCATGTCGAACAGGACGGCATCGAAGTGTTCGCGTTTGAGTGCTTTGCCTGACACAACTCCGCTCCGGATGGGTTAGCTACTCTTCATTCAGCAGGGCGTCGACGAAACGTGTCCGCCAGGCCGTGATGTCGTTCTTTCGCAGGATCGCCATCATGGATTCATACCGCTCGCGCCGCTCCTCGATCGACATGCTAATGGCCGTGGCGATGCCATCAGCCACATCGTCGCGGTCGTACGGGTTGACGATCACGGCATCCGTGAGTTCCTGGGCGGCGCCGGTAAGGCTGGACAGGACGACCATGCCGGGATCGTCGGGATCCTGGGCCGCCACGAATTCCTTGGCGACCAGGTTCATGCCGTCGCGAACCGGCGTAACCAGGGCCACCGACGCATTGCGGAAGAAGCCCATCAGCGGTTTGCGAGCAACGCCTTTATTGAGATAACGGATCGGCACCCAGTTGGTCTCGGCGAAGCGACCGTTGATCCGGCCCGAGGTCTGCTCGAGCTCCTCGCGGATGTCGTCGTAGGCGCGCACCCCGGTGCGGGTCGGCGGCGCGATCTGCATCAGCGTCACGACCTTCTGCGCGTTCGGGTATTTTTCGAGCAGGCGCTCGTAGGCAAGGAATCGTTGCGTCAGCCCCTTGCTGTAGTCGAGCCGGTCCACACCGATGAGCAGCTCGCGACCTCCGAGGCTTTTCACCATGTTCTGGACCTGCCTGAGCTTCTGGGCTTCCTCCGCCAGTTGCTGGACTTCGTCGACGTCGATACCGATGGGGAAGACATCGGCGATCAGTTCGCCGCCAGGTACCTTGATGCGGTTCTTGTCCAGGAACTCGGCACCGACAATGGGTTCGCGGACGCAGGTCTGGAAAGCAGCCAGGTCACCGGTTGTGTGGAAGCCGATGACGTCATAGGCGCACATGCAGCGCAGAAGGTACTCGTGGCCAGGAATGGCGCGCAGTGCCTCGTAGCTCGGGAATGGCACATGCAGGAAGAAGCCGATCGGGTTCTCGATGCCGGCGCTGCGCAACTCTGCGGCCAGGGGGATAAGGTGATAGTCGTGCACCCAGATAAGGTCATCGGGCTTGAGTAGCGACTTCAGCTTGGTGGCAAAAATGCTGTTGACGCGCCGATATCCTTCGAAGTCATCGGCGTAGTACCGAATGAAATCCAGCAGGTAGTGGCACACGGGCCACAGAACCTTGTTGCTGTAGCCGTTGTAGTATTGCTCGAAGTCCTGCTCGTTCAGGGAAATCGTCGCGTATTCGACGTTGCCGCGCCTGATGATCTCCGGATCGCTCGCGCTGCCGTTGGTCAGCTCCCCGCTCCAGCCAAACCACATGCCGCCGTGTTCGCGCAGCGCGCCGAGCACACCGACGGCGAGGCCGCCGGGAACGCCGCCCGCCTTGGGCATCGCCACCCGGTTGGAAATGATGACGAGCCGCCTGTAATTGCTGTCGCTCAAAGTGCCCTCGCGTCGATACTATAACGCTTCTTCCCAGTCCTTGCTAAGACGCACGGCCGCGTTGATGATGCCGGCCATGCTGTAGGTTTGCGGGAAATTGCCCCACAGCTCCCCGTCGTTGGGCTCGATGTCCTCGGACAACAGGCCCAGCGGATTGCGCAGCGAGAGCATGTTTTCGAAGAGGTCGCGCGCCTCTTCCGTGCGGCCGATGCTGGCAAGTGCGTCGATGTACCAGAACGTACAGATGTTGAACGCATTCTCGGGTTCACCAAAATCGTCCGGCGCGTCGTAGCGGAACATGTGGTTGCCCCGCCGAAGATGCCTGGCGATGCAATCGACGGTCGATATGAACCTGGGATCGTCAGCGGCCAGGAAGCCCAGGTCGTGCATCGTCAACAGGCTGGCGTCCATCTCCGGGCGGCCGAAACTCTCGGTAAATGCTTCCTGTTCGGCATCCCACGCACCCTCGAGGATGAAGGTGCGGATGTCTTCGGCGGCGCCGCGCCAGTACGCGGCACGATCGTCGTTGCCGAGCTTGGCGGCGATCTTGGCCAGCCGGGCGCACGCCGCCCAGCACATGAGGCTCGAATAGGTATGCACGCGCTGGCGTCCCCGATACTCCCAGAGGCCGGCGTCAGGCTGGTTGTAGAAACTGCGGGCGTGCTCGCCCAGTACCTCGAGCCGCTGGAACTCCGCTTCGGTGCCGGACTTGGTCAGGCGGTTGTCGAAAAAGAACTGCGTGGCCGACATTATCACGGCGCCGTATACATCGTGCTGCACCTGCTCGAACGCCTGGTTGCCGCGGCGGACCGGGCCCATGCCGCGATACCCGGACAGCGATTCGATCACTTTCTCGTCCGTTAGCGATCGGCCGCTGATGCCGTAGAGAGGCTTCAATGGTTTGTCGCCGGCATCCGCCGCGATGTTCATGATGTAGCTGATGTAGCTCATCATCGTCGTCGTCGCGCCAAGGCGATTCAGCGCCTGCACGACGAAGTAGCTGTCGCGCAGCCAGCAGAACCGGTAGTCCCAGTTCCGGCCGCTGTTGGCGGCTTCCGGTATCGAGGTCGTGAGGGCCGCGACGACGGCGCCAGTGTCTTCAAACGTGCAGAGCTTCAACGTAATTGCGGCACGTATCACGGCGTCCTGCCACTCGAACGGAATGGACAGGCTGCGCGAGTAACGTTGCCAGTAATCGCGCGTCGCCCGATAGTGACCGTAGAACGAATCACCGCATGATTCGGGAATCGTCTCGTCCGGACCGAGGATCAGGTGCAGTTCACGATCCAGGACAAAAGTCGTCTCGTCGATGATGTGGGTCAGGGAAGCGTTGGTCGTGAGGCGGCACGTCACGTCCGAGCACATGTAGCGTATATGGTTGCTGCCGTGCGTGAAGTCGCAGCTTTTCGCACCGTAGTCGCGGGCCGGCCTGAGCCGTATGCGGATTCGTGGCGCCCCGAGCAGCGGCTCGACGCGCCTCGCCAGCATCATGGGGTTGAACATGCGGCCGACGTACTCGTAGCGCGGCGCGAAATCGGTGATCCGCACGGCGCCCCCATTGCTATCGTATAGTGTCGTAACGAGTATCGCCGTATTCGTGATGTAATGCTGTTCGCTGCGTGAATAGTCCAGAATCTCGACCTCGAAGAAGCCGGGCAGATCGGTCTCGTCGTCTTTGCGTAACAGCCTGCAGAAGGCAGGGTCTGCGTCCAGCTGTGGCAGGCACGACCAGACCACGGTGGCCCTGTCATCGATGAGTGCCGAGATCTGGCAGTTGCCGATCAGGCCGAGATTCAGATTGCTCAAGTGTACAAGTCTCCATTCTGTCGTGCGCTGCGGCAACCGGATCCAGGTTGTCAGGCGCTGACGCCATCAGCTTACAGTAACAAAGGAAGTAGAAGGGTCGTTAGGTTTGCTTCACGCAAGATGCTCACAGAGGGTGAGCATGGACGCGACTACTGAAAATCCGCATGTCGACAGTCCCGTCCCATACGAACTCTAAGTTCCGTTTTACGACCGTCACCGCGGTCGTGATCGCCAACATGGTCGGCACCGGGGTATTCACGAGCCTCGGATTCCAGCTGCTGGAGATCCGCTCCGGGTTTGCGCTGCTCGCGCTATGGGCCGTCGGCGGCATCGCCGCGCTATGCGGGGCGATGACCTACGCCGAACTCGGCGCCGCCCTGCCGCGCTCGGGCGGCGAGTACAATTTCCTGGCTCGCATCTTCCATCCGGCCGCGGGCTTCGTCTCCGGCTGGGTTTCGGCCACGATTGGTTTCGCGGGGCCGTGCGCGCTGGCCGCGATGACCTTCGCGGCCTACGCAACGTCCGTCTTCGGCATCGGCGACTCGCCATGGTTGCGCCCGGCGCTCGCTGCCGGCCTGGTTATCGCGCTGGGCCTGGCACACGCCTCGAATCACCGCACCAGCGGCGGGACCCAGGTCGTTTTCACCGTGCTCAAGGTCGTGGTCATCGTGGTCTTCTGCGTGACGGCACTGTCCTTCGTCGGGGAACCGCAACCGATCAGTTTTCTTCCCCAGGCAGGCGATGCCGGGGAACTCCTCAGCGCCGAGTTCGCCGTGGCTCTCATTTACGTGAGCTATGCCTACACCGGGTGGAACGCCGCGACCTATCTGAGCAGCGAGCTCGAGAATCCGCGGCGCACGCTGCCCATGATCCTGTTCAGCGGCACGCTCGTCGTGACGCTGCTGTACCTGGCGCTGAACTATGTGTTCCTGAGCGTCGCACCGGTCGATGCGATGCGCGGCGAGGTCGAGGTCGGTTACATCGCGGCCCGCTCGGC
>JABDQH010000077.1 GCA_013042375.1 Woeseiaceae bacterium | reverse complement strand
AGTCGACCGGACGTCGTGTGGACCGCGACAGACCGGCCGTCACCGGCAGGCTCACCCATTGCGTCCATGACAGACATCGTCAGCCACGCGGTGTCCATACCGTCGTTCTCGATGTTCGCCTTGTCGAGTCCCGCTTTGAAGAACAGGAAAGAACCCGGGCCGCCTGGCACCAGGTTCGCCAACGCACCGCTGCCGACACCATTGAACGTTGCCGCAAAACCCTGGTTGGAGACGTTGCCAGGCTCCGCCATCGTGGCGTCGAGTCGACCCGATGCCGAGCGCAGGTTGAGTGTCAGGTAAGCGATCAGGTCGTCGACCGCCGGCGCGTTCTGTGGCATCGATTCGAGATTGAGATTCGCGTCAATGCTCAGGTTGAACAGGTAGAGGGGTTTATCGTGATCGCGAGGATCATCGGCCATCCCGACCCCAAGGGCCCACTCCACCTTGTCGATGATCGCATCGGCCTCGGCGGTCGTCGGCGCCGCCCCCGAGGAAGCCGCCTGCGCTCGCAGCAGGCCTGCCACGACCGAATTTGCGACGCTCAGGTTGATAACGCCCGTTCTTCCCGCCTGCGAAAGCCGCGAGGAGTCCGCGAATACACCCGACAGTTGCGGAGCTGGTTCACCCAGCATCGTGCCACCGGTCGTTGTAACGACGATCGGACCGGAAACAGACGACACGCTGCTCACCTTGAGCGACACCTTGAAGCTGCCGTCGCTCGATGTCAGAACAGGCGCGTCGTGCGCAACCAGCTCGACCTCCTGGCCGCTGTCGTCGAAGCTGAAGAGCCGGATTTCGGCGCCGTCCAGCGGGGCCTTGATCGCCGTACCGTCGAGCGTCGACAGTTTCAGCTTCGCCTCCTCGATTGGTGGGGGTGCAGGATCAGGAGCAGGAGCAGAACTCCCGCCGCCGCAACCGGCCAGAGAAATCAGGAATAGAAAAAGGGTGAGCGTGACGAACCGCGGAGAACCGAACATGGCTGCCTCCCGTTGATATACGACTAGCGCGTGTATCGGCAGCCCGGCGGTCTTGCAGGCCTGACCTGAGCGTCGCTCAGCTAACGAGGATCCGTGGCATTGCGTCCCAGACTTTCGAGAGGTTTGCCCTTTTCGGATACTTGGCACGCATTGGATACCCGACGGGTCGAACAGTCAATTCGGGGTTCTACCCATTGCGCAGGCAATCCGGCAGCTTGGACTCATGGGATGCGAGCTACGCCGAAGACCAGCAGTCCCCACATCGCCAGAAGCACGACCCAGCTCGTGCCGTAGATCGCCATGCGCGGCGGGATCTTGTTGGTACCGAGATGCACGACGGCGTGCAGCACGCGTACGACGACGTACGCCCATGCGAGCCAGACGATGAGTCCGCTTCCCTGACCCGTGACCATTGCGACGATGCAGGCCGCATAGAAAAGGACCGGGTTCTCGAACAGGTTCACGAAGTGCCTCGCATTTTGCGCGGCCTTGCGTGGCTCGGTGTTTTCGCCCTGGTAGGTCTTGTAATAACGCGCGTCGACCGCGCCGCTCTTCACGGCGCCTACGCGTCCCAGGACCATGCGAATGAGAACAACGGCCGTGAGAAGCACCATCGCAGCCATCGGGTAAACCAGCGTGAACTCGTTCATGGCGCTACTTTGTGTTTGCGCGGCGCCGGTGTCAAACGAGCCCCGACGCAGACTCTAGTGCAGTGCCGGCGACACGAGCGAGTCTGTGCCCTCACCGAACATGGCGCGATCGAATGCGTTGACGAGGTTGTCGGTCGGCTGCGCGCCGACGACGAGCAGCCGCCGGTTGATCAGGAATCCGGGCGCAGTATTTAGCCCGGAGCTGCGCACCTGCGCCTCTCTCGACACCGCGCTCTGGCGCAACAGGTCATTGTCGAGCGCCCTGCGCATGTCGCGACCGCGAATGCCGTGGCGCCCGGCGATGTCGACCAGGACGTCGCGCTCGCCGATGTTGCGCCCTTCCTCGAAGAACGCCGACATCAGGTCGTCGGCCAGCGCAACCTGGTCCTTGCCGCGACCCGCTGCATGCTGCATGAGCTGGTGCATGGGCAACGTGTTGGGTACGTGGCGAATCTTGTCCCAGGCGAAACGGACGCCGTCGGCCCGTCCTTCGGCGGCCAGCTGTTCGAGAATCGGTTCGATGTTCGCGGCCCCGCCGAAGCGCTGGCCCAGGTACGCGTCGAAGGGCTGACCCTCGGCCGGTATCTCCGGATTCAGCTGGAACGGGTACCAGCTGACGTCGGACGGGCCCTCGACGGCCTCGAGGGCCTTGTCGAGACGACGCTTGCCGAGAAAGCAGAACGGACAGACGAAGTCCGCGATCACCTCGACGTGCAGCGTCGCCGTCGGGGCAACGCGGTCGTTTGTTTGGACGATGTTGAATAGTGTCTCGCTCATCTGCTCGATCCTCCGGCCCAAGCGTAAAGATGAGGGCCGATCATTTGATATCAAGCGTATGCCGCCTCGCTTGAATCGATGCTGAACAAGGTCTTTGGACACGAGCTGCGCCAAATTGTTTGCTAAATATC
>JABDQH010000066.1 GCA_013042375.1 Woeseiaceae bacterium | reverse complement strand
GGCCGGGCGGAGCGCCTGCCCGTCGACGGGCTGCGCGCGCTGCCCCGCGCGCGCCAGCGCAACCTCGTGCGCCACGCGCTCAGGGTCCGCGGCCTGTCGACGCCAACGGCTCTGCAGCTCGACCGCATCCTCGACGAGGTATTGCCGGCGCGCGAGGACGCGCAGCCCCTTGTGACCTGGCCGGGCGCGTCCGTGCGCCGCTATCGCAACGGTCTTTACCTGTTGCCCGAAGTGCTGCCGGATGTCCCGCAGGCCGCGGTGTTCGACGCCGGCAGCGCGCAGCTGGGCGAAGGCCTCGGGGCGCTGCAGCTCGAGGAGGGGGCCCGGCAGGGACTCGCCCCGGCGCTCGTCGCGGGCGGTCTGCGTCTCGCATTTCGGTGCGGAGGCGAGAAAATTCGACCGTATAATCAATTGTATACACGTAAATTAAAGAAATTACTTCAAGATGAAGGCATCGTGCCGTGGATGCGCGACCATGTGCCGCTTATCTACGCCGGTGACGATCTCGTCGCGGTCGGCGACCTGTGGATCGCGGCCGATGCCGCGACCTCGCCCGGGGTCGCCGTGCACTGGGAAGAGCGGCCCGCGCTGCATTGAGCGGGTAGCCCGCGCGCGAGTCGTTGTTAAGCACGGGACGAACGCGTAGACTTTAATACCGTCTTTAATCCAACGACGGTGCAACAGATAGGGTTGGAAAGAAGCACGACGCCAGTTCCTGCGGTGCTTTGCTCCAGCCCTTTTTCGTTGCCGGACATACTGGTTTGCGATGACCTCTTACGTATTTATTACCGGCGGCGTGGTTTCTTCCCTGGGGAAGGGCATCACGTCGGCCTGCCTCGGTGCCATTCTCGAGGCGCGCGGGCTGACGATCAGCATGATCAAGCTCGATCCCTACATCAACGTGGATCCCGGGACGATGAGCCCGTTTCAGCACGGCGAGGTGTTCGTCACGCATGATGGCACGGAGACCGACCTCGATCTCGGGCACTACGAGCGCTTCGTGCGCACGGCCAAGTGCGGCCGGCATTCGAATTACACAACCGGCCGCATCTACGAGAGCGTAATCGCCAAGGAGCGCCGCGGCGACTACCTCGGTGCCACCGTGCAGGTCATCCCGCACATCACCAACGAAATCAAAGACAGCATCCACAAGGGCGCGGGCGACGCCGATATCTGCCTGGTCGAGATCGGCGGCACGGTCGGCGACATCGAGTCCCTGCCGTTTCTCGAGGCGATCCGCCAGATGGGGTCCGAACTCGGGCGCGACAAGGTCGTGTACGTGCACCTGACGCTGGTGCCCTATATCCCGGCGAGCTCGGAGATCAAGACCAAGCCGACGCAGCATTCGGTCAAGGAGCTGCGTTCGATTGGCATCCAGCCCGACATCCTCGTGACGCGTTCCGAACAGCCGCTGCCGTCGGACGAGAGAAAAAAGATCGCGTTGTTTACGAATGTTCCTGAAAAGGCAGTTATTTCTGCCTACGACGCGGATGACCTCTACAAGATCCCGAAGATGATGAACGAGCAGGGGCTCGACGGCATCGTGGCCCGCCAGCTCGGTCTCGACCTGCCGCCCGCGGACCTCAGCGAGTGGGATGCTGTCGTCGAGGCCAAGCGAAACCCGACCGCCGAGGTCAGGGTCGCCATGGTCGGCAAGTACATGGATCTCAAGGACTCCTATATCTCGCTCGTCGAGGCGCTGCAGCACGGCGGCATTCATACGCGCACGCGCGTCAAACTGCATTTCATCGAGTCCACGGACATCGAGAAGGAGGGCACGGCCGCGCTCGAGTCGATGGACGGCATCGTGGTGCCCGGCGGCTTCGGCGATCGCGGCATCGACGGCAAGATTCAGGCCGTCAAACTCGCGCGCGAGCACGGCATTCCCTACCTGGGAATCTGTCTCGGCATGCAGGTGGCGGTGATCGAAGCCGCGCGCAACATGGCCGGGCTCGAGGGCGCGATGAGTACCGAGTTCGAGCCCGACACGCCGCACCCCGTCGTCGGCCTGATTACCGAATGGCAGGACGCGAGCGGAACGACCGAGGAACGCGACGAGGCATCGGACTTGGGCGGCACCATGCGCCTTGGCGGCCAGGAGATAAGCCTCGTCGAGGGCTCGCTGGCGGCGCGATCGTACGGCAGCACCGAGATCGTCGAGCGCCACCGTCACCGCTACGAGGTGAACAACAACTACCGCGAGCGGCTCACGTCGGCCGGGTTGACGTTCTCGGGCCTGTCGGTCGACGATCTCGTCGAGATGGTCGAGATCGAGGATCACCCGTTCTTCCTCGCCAGCCAGTTCCATCCCGAGTTCACGTCCAATCCGCGCGACGGTCACCCGCTGTTCCGGAGCTACATCGCTGCCGTGCGCGAGCGCATGGAGCGGCCAGAATTGCCGGAGGCGCGCGAGGCATGAAGCTGTGCGGATTCGAGGCCGGCAACGACCGGCCGTTTTTCCTGATTTCGGGAACCTGCGTCGTCGAGAGCGAGCAGATGTCGATCGATACGGCCGGCACGCTCAAGGACATCGCGTCAGCGCTCAACATACCGCTCATCTACAAATCTTCGTTCGACAAGGCGAATCGCTCCTCGGGCGCGAGCTTTCGCGGGCCGGGCATGGAGGAGGGCCTGCGCATCCTCGGCGAGGTGAAGAAGCAGCTCGGCCTGCCCGTGCTCACCGACGTGCACGAGGATACGCCGATGGACGAGGTTGCCGACGTCGTCGACGTCCTGCAGACGCCGGCGTTCCTGTGCCGCCAGACAAACTTCATCCTGCGAGCGGCGGGTGCGGGCAAGCCGGTCAACATCAAGAAGGGGCAGTTCCTGTCGCCGTGGGAGATGCAGAATGTCGTCGACAAGGCGCGTTCGACGGGTAACGAGCAGATCATGGTGTGCGAGCGCGGCTTCTCTTTCGGTTACAACAACCTTGTCTCGGACATGCGCGGACTCGCCATCATGCGCGGCACGGGCGCGCCGGTCGTGTTCGATGCAACGCACTCGGTGCAGCAACCGGGCGGGCTCGGTTCGGCCTCGGGCGGCAAGCGCGAGTTCGTGCCCGTGCTGGCGCGCGCAGCGTGCGCCGCGGGCGTGGCCGGTTTCTTCATGGAGACGCACCCGGACCCGGCCGTGGCACTAAGTGATGGCCCCAATGCCTGGCCGCTCGACAAGATGCGAGAATTGCTCGAAACGCTGGTGTCGCTCGACGCGACGGTGAAACAGAACGGATACCAGGAAGCAGACTTCGGCCTCGGAGTCCCTGCTGAATCAGAAACCTAAGGGAAAGACATGATCAAGATTACGGACATTCGTGGTCGGGAAATCCTCGACTCACGCGGCAATCCCACGGTCGAAGCCGACGTCACGCTGGCCGACGGCAGCACGGCGCGTGCCGGCGTACCTTCGGGCGCGTCCACGGGTACACGCGAGGCTGTCGAACTGCGCGACGGCGACAAGTCGCGCTACCTCGGCAAGGGCGTGCAGCAGGCCGTCGCCAACGTCAACGGTGTACTGCGCGATGCGCTGCTCGGCCAGGAATTCGCGGACCAGCGTGCAATCGACACGCGCATGATCGAGCTCGACGGCAGCGACAACAAGGGCAAGCTCGGCGCCAACGCCTTGCTCGCCATCTCGCTCGCGGTCGCCAAGGCCGAGGCCGCGTCACAGGGGCGCTCGCTGTTCCGGCACCTGGGGACCAGCACGACCATGCCCGTGCCCATGATGAACATCATCAATGGCGGCGCGCACGCGGACAACAGCGTCGACATCCAGGAGTTCATGATCCTGCCGGTCGGCGCGCCGAACTTCGCCGAGGCCCTGCGCCACGGCGCCGAGATCTTCCACAGCCTCAAGAGCGTCCTGAAGGGCATGGGCATGAACACGGCGGTTGGCGACGAGGGCGGCTTCGCGCCGAACCTGCCATCCAACCAGTCGGCGCTCGATACGATCATGACCGCGATCGACAAGGCAGGCTACAAGGCAGGCGACGACATCCTGCTCGGCCTCGACGTCGCGAGTTCCGAGTTCTACAAGGACGGTGTCTACGACCTCGAGTCGGAAGGCCGCCAGTTCGACGCGGCGGGATTCGCCGATTATCTCGGCGAGCTGGCCGCTGCCTACCCGATCATCACGATCGAGGACGGCATGGACGAGAGTGACTGGGACGGCTGGCGCCTCCTGACCGACAAGCTGGGGAAAAGCGTGCAGCTCGTCGGCGACGACCTGTTCGTCACGAACTGCAAGATCCTGGGTCGCGGCATCGACGAAAAGGTTGCCAATTCGATCTTGATAAAACCCAACCAAATCGGTACCTTAAGCGAAACTCTTGATGCAATTACTATGGCAGACGAGGCGGGCTACTCCGCGGTGATCTCGCACCGTTCCGGCGAAACGTCGGACGCGACGATCGCCGACATCGCGGTCGGCACGCGGGCGACGCAGATCAAGACCGGATCCCTGTCCCGGTCGGATCGCATCGCCAAGTACAACCAGCTGCTGCGCATCGAAGAGGAATTGGGCGATACGGCAGGGTATGCGGGAAGCGACGCGTTTTCGGTGAAAGTTGGCTAGATACCTCCTAATCCTGCTCGGAATTGCCGGGCTCGGCCTGCAGGCCGAGCTCTGGTTCTCCGACGACGGTTTCCGCAAGACGCGCAACCTGCGGGCGGCCGTCGCCGAGCAGCGCGAGCACAACGAGGCGCTGCGCGTGCGCAACGCCGCGCTCGATGCCGAGGTCGTCAACCTGAAGCAGGGACACGAGGCGGCCGAGGAGCGCGCCCGCAGCGATCTCGGCATGATCGGCCAGGCCGAGACCTTCTACCAGGTCGTGCCGGCCAACGATCCCGACTGAGCATCCGCCGTGACCTTACCCGAGTGGGCCCGTGCGTTCGGTGCCCCGCTGTTCGCCGCGTCCATTCGCACCCGTCCCGAGGATTTCGAGGTCACCGAGGTGCTCGGCTGGGACCTGTCTGGCGACGGCGAACACGACTATCTCTGGATCGAGAAGACCGGCGCCAACACCGAGTGGGTCGCGCGGCAGCTCGCGAGACACGCGGACGTGCCGGCCAAAGACGTCGGCTACGCCGGCCTCAAGGACCGCCACGCGGTCACGACCCAGTGGTTCAGCGTGCCGCGCTGGCATGCGCCGGACTGGTCGAGCCTCGACGTCGAGGGCGTGCTCGTGCTCGATACAGGGCGGCACAGCAAGAAGCTGCGCCGTGGCGCTCACAAGGGCAATGCGTTTCGCATTGTGCTGCGAGGCGCCGACATCGCCGGCCATGCCGATGCCCTCGCGGAGCGGGTACAGGAGATTGGGGAGGGCGGCGTTCCCAACTACTTCGGCGAACAGCGCTTCGGGCGCGGCGGCGGCAACCTGCGCCTCGCGGACGACTGGGCAGCCGGCAGGCGCCTGCCGCGGCACAAACGCGGCATGGCGATCTCGACGATACGTTCGTTCCTGTTCAACGAAGCGCTGAGCCTGCGCGTGAGCGACGGCAGCTGGAACCGCATCCGGCCCGGCGACACGGTCAACCTCGACGGCACGGGCAGCGTGTTCGTGGCCGACGCCGTCGACGCCGATCTCGAGCGCCGCTGCGCCGGGATGGACGTGCATCCGGCCGGAATCCTGGCGGGGCAGGGATGCGGGGCGGGGCCCGAAACCTGGCGGGCGGCGCTGGACAAGGCCCGTGTCGAGCCCGGCGCGCGCAGCCTGCGCCTGCACGTGTCGGATCTCGAGTATGCGCTCGAAGACGAAGCGGTCGAGTTGCGATTTACGCTCGGCCGCGGCGCATTCGCCACGTCGGTCCTGCGCGAAATCGCTAACGCCGATTCCTGACCTGGGTGCTCGTGCGCTGGTCCTTGACGCGCACATAGATCTCCTTGCTCACGCGGGCGACGGCATTGCCTTGCTCGTCGACGAGATCCGCCTCGAAGTGGTAGGTGTTCTTGCCGAGCGCATCGACTTCGCGGCGCATCGCGTCGAGTTCGTCCTTCGCGATCTCGAAGGTACCGAGGATCGTGCCGCGGGCCGGCTTCAGGAATTCGATGCCGGCGGATTTATCCCAGACGATGTAGCCCTTGCCGAAGTTCAGCGTGACGATAAAGACGAAGAACGGATCGGCCATCGCGTACAGGCTGCCGCCGAAGTGTGTGCCGAACAGGTTGCGGTTGTACCAGCGGCTGCGCAACTCGACCTCGAAGCGCGTGCAGTCGTCCGCCCAGGTACGGACGCGGATGCCCATGCCGAGGTAGGGTGGATACCAGTTGACCTTTCGGACCAGTTTGCCGAATCTGGATTTGTTCATGGCCCGATATGGTACCGAGAATGACCCTGATTAGCGCCGATAACGATTTCGCGATTATGGCCGTCCTGTTCGTCATCGCGGGCGCGGCGTTTCTCGCCGAGCGCACGCGCATCGGTGCGCACCTGACCGGCGCCGTGATCGCCATCCTCGCCGCCATCGTCGCGGCCAACCTGCGCATCATTCCGCACGCGGCGCCGGCCTACGACTTCGTGTTCAGCTACTTCGTACCGATCCTGATTCCGCTGTTCCTGTTCAAGGCCAACCTGCGCACAATGCTGTTCGAGACGACCCGCATGACGGGCGCTTTCCTGATCGCCGCCCTGGGCACGATCGCCGGGGTGCTCGTCGCGGTGAGTCTGCTCGATCTCGGTTCGCTGGCGCCTGCCGCTGCGATCGATCCTGAAATGCGTGAGGCGGGCATCGCCGGTCTCTTTACCTCGACCTACATCGGCGGTTCGGTGAACTACGCCGCGCTCGGTGAGATCACGGGCCTGCGCACGGACGCATCGTTCTTCTCGGCTGCGACCGCGACCGACAACCTCTTCAGCGCCGTGTTCCTGAGCATCCTCGCGCTGCTGCCCGGCTGGAACTGGCTCGCGCGACGCTTCACACGCCACGAACACGGCGAAGAGCAGGCCGTCGCCGAGCGCACCGACACGATCTCCGCGACGAGCCTGACGCTGGCGCTCGCGACGGCCATCAGCTTCGTCGCGATCGGCGACGCCGTTACTGCGATGCTCGGCTGGTCGAGCCTGCGCTATGCGATCATCACGGTGCTCGTCGTGTCCGCCGCGACCGCGTTTCCCGGCTGGATGGAACGGCTGCACGGCGCGTTCGAGATCGGGGTCGGGCTCGCATTCGTCTTCTTTACCGCGATCGCTGCCGGCGCCAACCTCGTCGCCATGGTCAGCATCGCGCCGTTGCTCGTCGTGCTCGTCGTCATCCTGCTCGGCGTGCACCTGCTCGTGTTACTTGGCGTGGGCGGGCTGTTCCGCCTGACGCTGCCCGAGCTCGTCACGGCATCGAACGCGGCGGTCCTCGGTGCCACGACGGCGCCGGCACTGGCAGCGGCGCGTGGCTGGCACGATCTCGTGACGCCGGGTGTGCTGGTCGGCGTGCTGGGTTACGCGCTCGGGACCTTTGCCGGCACGGCTGTGTTCCACTGGTTATGATGCTGACGCGTTATTATTTCTCACGTACCCGGTCGGGCCTGGCCAGAGGTTTGACGCTTCGTTCCTGAATTGAGTCTGCTCCTTATGGATAATCAAATCCCGCTCCCCACCATCCAGACATTCGCACGTAGCATCTACAAGGAGGCAGCGAAATACGGCTTCGGTCAGCTTGATGTGATTCGGCTCGTAAACGAATTGATGGATTGCTGCACTGCTGCGGAAGATGAGGCGGAGGTGTCGAGCGAGCCGGGCAAGAAACTCGCAGACCTCGAAGGAGATTTCACGCGTTTGCCGGTCAGGGGCGAGCGGCTGATTATCCGTCCATATGAGGCAGGATCGGATTACGCGCAGCTGCGGGACTGGCTGTCCGACAAGTACGGTCGGCACTTCGTTTTGTCGTCGACGGCGGCGCATTCGATTTCGATGGGAGCGCTTTCCTCCGGAGATGATATTCATCTTGGGATGATCACCACTCTCGAGGGAAAGCCGATCGGGGCGCTTGCCTACCTGGACTACGACGCCGACCAGAAAAGAGCCGAGTTGCGCAAGCTTATTGGCGATCCGGCATCTCGAGGCATGGGGCTTGCCGAGGAGGCGACCCAGCTGTGGATTGCCTACGGCATCAATGCGCTGCACCTGGAGAAAATTTACGTGAGTACGCTGCAGACGCACATCAATAACATCAAACTGAACGAAAAAATCGGTTTCCAGGTCGAAGGTCTCCTGCGAGACGAGGTGCTCATCGACGGAACGCGTCATGACGTCTTGAGAATGGGCTACTGCAAGAAGTGATTCACGCGTGCTGGTAAATAGGGTTATGCGCTTGGTACGTTGGCCGGGGTCAATCCGGGCGCGACAGTCCAGTTGATGACGCAAAGAGCCTCGGCAGGGAATCGAATCGTGACATCGGCCGGGGTTCCAGTCTTGTCGCCAGCTGTCGATCAAGCCAGTTGATAATCGGATCCATCTGCTCGAGGTCTTGTTTTACCAGGTGCCGCGGCATTTCATAAATGCCCAGGCCAAGGTCTGCAGCGTGCACGTAATTCTGGCTGTCGCGCAGTACCGCAATCGTGGGAGTCTCGAAGCTGGTCAGTACCTGCATGAGCCTGGCGAGGCTCCTGGTGTTTTTTCGCGTGCGGTTTGCGATGACGCCGACCGGTCGGTCAAAGTCGGTGAGGAGCAACAGCTCGGCAATGAAATTGGCTGTAACCTGGACATCGAATGCCGAAGGCAGGACGGGCACCAGAATGCAGTCGGCATTGTATGTCAGTTCGGTAATCTCACGTTTGCCGGGGCCGGCCGGCGTGTCGATGATGAGCGCCCCGGCTTCCTTCGGCATACGAAACGGCCAACTGCGTCTCCCATGCATTGCCAACTTGTCATACGTGATGCCATTGATCCTGCAGCTGTCTGGCGGTCGCCTCTCCAGCCAGCGCGTCGTGTACCCCCTGGGATCGGTATCTATCAGCGTGGGGGCAGGTCCGCGAAGCGCAAAGTAGCTCGCCAGGTTGGTCGCCAGCGTGGTCTTACCGCAGCCGCCCTTGGGATTCAGAATGACGATCCTGTTCAGATCGTCTCGATAGGGTAAAGCAGTCATTTTTGCGTCAGAGCGTGCCCTTCTTTGTAACGACATCTTATTGTGATGGCTGGCGGTTCAGGATTATTTCCCGCTTGGGAAATCATACGCCTCGGGGAGTCGAGGTCAACAATGCGCAGATTCACGCT
>JABDQH010000059.1 GCA_013042375.1 Woeseiaceae bacterium | reverse complement strand
CGCTCACACCATCAACTTCGGCACCATCAACCATTGCTCCACCAGTAAATGCTCGGCCGTACCCGGAGCTTACCTGGGTCGCGGTCATCGTCGGCTGGATACTCGGCGTCGTCATCGCCGTTTCCATCGGCTACGCGGCGCTGATCCTCGGTTTCTCGATCGAGGGGTCCGAGCTCGCCGCGATCCTCGGCTTCGGCATCCTGCGCGGCATGCTGCGGCGCAAGAGCATCATCGAAAACAACATTGTGCAAACGATCGCGTCGGGCGTGAATGGCGCATCGTCGGGCATGATGTTTTCGGTACCGGCGATTTTCCTGCTCGGCTTCGGTGACCGCTTCGATTCGACGATCCTGACTTTCGGCTGCATTGCAGGCGCGTTCCTCGGTATCGCGTTCATCATCCCGCTCAGAAAGCACATGATCGACTACGAGCGCCTGACTTACCCGGGGGGCGTCGCGGTGGCGACGATCCTCAAATCGCCTGGCGCCGGCGTGCGCAAAGCCATCATTCTGCTCGTCGCGGCGCTGATCAGCGCCGGCGTGCACTACGGCACGATCGAGACGGGTGTGTCGAACTGGAACGTCGGCGCGCTCATCGGCATGCCCGAATACATGAACGGCATCTGGTACCTCTCGCTGATGACGATCGGCGTCGGTTTTATCGCCGGCCGTGGCGGCATCGCGTTCATCATCGGTGGCTTCGTCGCCTACTGGTTCCTGTCACCCATGCTCGCGGCCACGGGTTCGTTCCCGCTCGATGCGTCCGGAGAGACGATCAACCAGCCGGGGCCACTGCGTCTGCTGCTGTACCGCCCGCTCGGTATCGGCATGTTGATCGGCGGTGCGGTCATGGGCGTGATTCTCGCCTCGCCGCTGATCGTCAGCGCGGTCAAGTCGATGCAGAAGGCGGCCAGGGTGTCGACCGGGAAATCGAACGACGAGATGCCGATCAAGCTGCTCTACTTCGCGGTCATCGGCGCCGCCATATTGCTCGGTTTCATGGCCGTCAAGAGCGCCGAGACGGTCAGTCTCGGGCGCGGTATCGGCATGGCGCTGCTGGGTACATTGTGGATCTGGATGGCCGGCATCATCCTCTCCGAGGCGATCGGCCGGACCAACTGGTCGCCGCTGTCGGGCATGACGCTGGTCGGCATTACGCTGCTGATCGTATTGACTCAGGCCTTCGGCATGGGACGTGATGACTCGATCATCGCGGCGCTGATGGTTGGCGCGGCAATGTGTGTCGCGATGTCACAGGCAACCGACCTGATGCTCGATCTCAAGACGGGCTATCTCGTCGGCGCCACGCCGCGCATGCAGCAGCTCGGCCAGTTTGCGGGCGCCTGGCTGGGTCCGATCGTCGTGATATTCGTGATCTTCGCACTTAACGAGGCGTACGGGCTCGGCAGCGACAAGCTGCCGGCACCGCAGGCACAGGCACTCGCCAGCACGATCGACGGCATCATGGGCGGCGACGTGCCAACCGAGAAATACGTCGCCGGCGCAGTCCTCGGCGGCATCCTGTCCGCGGTCATGGGGGGGCTCGGCATCACGGTCGGCCTCGGCTTCTACCTGCCGTTCAACATCGTGCTGACTTACTCGCTGGGCACCCTGGCGCGTGAACTCACAGACCGCTTCAAGGGCAAGACCTGGAGCGAAGAGGTCGGCATCCCGGTCGCCGCGGGTCTGATCGTCGGCGAAGCGCTTGTTGGCGTTGGCGATGCGCTACGAATAGTCATGTTGTCCTAGGGGGATTTGCGATGAAGAATCTTGGTTATTTTCTGCTGGCCGCGGGGTTCCTCGCCGGGGCATACGCGACCTCGCTCGACGTGCAGAATGTCGACTGGACGATTTTCGGCATTGCCGCCCTTGGCGCCGTCGCGGGCCTGGCCATCTTCAAGCGCCAGGCGTCTGCGCACGCAAGATCCGATACGGTACTCGAGACCAACCGCGGCGAGCTGCTCGAATCGATCGACAACATCGGGCGCGACCTGACGGCGATCTCTGCGGATGAGCAGAAGACGGGCGCGACACTTCGCGATGCGATCGATCTGAAGCTGCGCGCTGACCTGCGACGTTTTGCCGAAGCGCGCGAAAGCATGGTGCACCTGTTCGGTTTGCAGACCTATGCCGACATCATGAGCAGCTTCGCGGCGGGCGAGCGTTACATCAACCGCGTCTGGTCGGCGTCGGCCGACGGCTACGACGAGGAAGCGGCAACCTACCTGGGCAAGGCCGCGGAGCAGTTCGCCGACGCCCAGTCGCAGTTGCACCAGGCCGTCGAGGGGGCGGGATAGGCTGGGACGTCAGCTCTGCCGGCGACAGCGGGCAGTCAATTCGTCGCACAGCGATTGGACGTCCTCATTCATCAGGTGGTCGGACGAATCGCGCCAGCCGCGCATCATCGAGATCGTGCGTTCGTTGACGAGCAGGTGGTTTTCGCTCGCCTGTTCGCCGATGTCCCAGCCCGGTGCCGCTATGACTGAACGTACACGCACCTTGCAACCCAGCAAGCGGCTGATTTCCTTTTCCAGCCGCGCAGTGCTCGCTGCGATGTTGGCCAGTGGCACGACGCCGTAGCGCTGCGAGAACGTTAGCTCGTTACCCTGCAGGAATGCGCTGCCTCGCTTGCGGGCGCGCCGCGCGACGACGTTGATGCCGTAGATGCCCCGCGGCCCGACGACCACGTGGTCGACGACGCCGGCCGAGGTCGCGACATCATGGAATACGCGACTGCTCCCGGCGGCAATCTGCTGCAGCTGGTGCCCGATCGCGATGTTGGCGTCCCGCATGAACTTTACTTCGTGCCGGGCGAGAATCGTCCGGCCGAGGCGCCAACCGGCGAACAACGCGGCCAGTGCGAGAAACGCGACTTGCAGCCATAGCTGCCAGGCCGGGTAGCCGGCAAACAGCTCCTGTGCCCTGAGCGCATAGGCAGCAAGAAACAGGACGATGAAGACGAGAGCGCTGCTCAGGTAGATCGCCTGCGAGCGCGACAGCCGTTCGAGTTCGTCGCGAAAGCGTTGCGCGGCCTCGTGCATGATGCTGTCGGCGAAGCTGGGCGTCGAGCCGACCGTGCGACTCAGGGCGTTCCAGGACTTGGCAATGACGAGGAACAGGACCGTGCTTGCCACCGCAACCGTCGCGGCGCCGCTAATCGCTTCGATATTCATAGCAGCAGAGTATCGGCTCGGCACGCCATCGAACTGTGACACAGGTCACACTGGCACGTCGGTGTTGTCCCGCGCACGCCCGTCTTCAGGGCTCATTCAGCACGATGGGTGTATCTGTGAATGTCATCACGGCGACCACCGGGTGCAGCCGGTAGCGTGCACAAAGGACTTTGCGTCGTCGGAATGACGGAGATCGGCATGAATACGAAATGGAACGTAATCGGTGCGACAATCCTGGTGCTTGCGATGAGCGGCTGCGCATCGATGAGCGACGAGGAGTGCCTGGCCACGGACTGGTCAGCCGTCGGCTACGAAGACGGTGCGCGCGGCTACACGGCCGAGCGCTTCTCGAGTCACCGCAAGGCCTGTGCCCGGCACGGCATCACGGCCGATTTCGGCGCCTGGCAGGTCGGGCGCGAACAAGGCCTCGTCGAGTATTGCCAGCCGGGCCGCGGATATGACATCGGCGTCAGCGGCGGGCGTTACTACGGCGTCTGCAGCGCCGATCTCGAGCCGGATTTCCTCGAGGCATATAACGCCGGCCACCTCCTTTTCAGCCTGCGATCGAATGTGAGCCGCGCGAGTTCTGCGATCGATGCCAGAGAGCGGGAACTTGTGAAAGTAAAAGACGAAATTCGGGGCAAGGAGGCGGCGCTGATCGCACCGGAGACGACGACCGAGGACCGCATCCTGCTGCTGGCGGATCTCAAGGAACTGTCCGAGCGCACCGGCGAGATCGAGGTCGAGATCCAGGTCCTCTACGAGGAGCGTGCGCGCTATCAGGTCGAACTCGACAACTATCAGGCCATGGTCGTCGATTTCGGTTACTAGCAGAGATCCTCGTCGGCTAGAGATCCTCGTCGGCGTCCTGACGCCGCTCCTCACGTTCGCGGCGCTCGTCCTGTCGAAAGCCCGAAGTACCACCATGACTGCCGGCGCCGAATGGACTACGGCGGTCCCTCTGTGTGCGGCGATCCTCGTGATGGGCAAAATAGCATCGGCACTGGTGTGCGTCGCAGTCGGGTAACGGCAGCCTGGGTGCCTCGTTTGCGAGGTAGCGCTGGCCGCTTAGCGCTTTGGCAGCGGCGCACGCACCCTCGGCGTAGTGAATGGATACGGCGTGATACCGGGTCGTTGCGGATTTCGCGCCGGCACCTGACGGCGCTTGCGGTGCCTTGTTGCGTCGCAGACGCAGAACAACCCAGACGATCAGCGCCGCAATGGCAACAAAAAAAATAAACTCCATGCGATTGCTCTCCCTGTGTGCCGAACCGCGTCGACTACGTTATCACAGCGACGCCGAACAGCCATTCGTGGAAAAACGCGAGCAGGGCGAAGACGACGCCGCCGATGACGACGGCCATGGCATCGTGGCGCAACGACAAGGCCGGTAACGCGCCCCGTGGACCCTCGCGGCGGTTGATGAACACGATCTCGAGAATTGCCCAGGTGCCCAGGGCACCGAACAGGGCCACCGAGCGGCTGTCGCCGTTGGTCAGCAGGTGCGCGGCACTCCAGGCGATCACGCCCGTCAGCTGCGGATGGCGTATGAAACGCTTGACCGTGCCGTTGAGGCGCGACGAGAAGAACAGGATCAGGCCGATCAGGACTAGAGCCGACGGCACGATGCCTGGAGCGAGCAGGGGCGTGTAGACGTGGGCCGGCGCGGCGGCCCTCCAGCCGAACACGATCATGAGCAGCGAGGCGAGGATGAACAGTGAGAACAGGCCCTTATAGGGCTGTTCGCCGAGCTTGAACACCAGGTTCTCGCGAGATTGCGGCGCGACGCCGGGAAAGAGATGGACCAGGCACCAGACCGTGATACCTGCAAGAAGCAGAGGCATGGCGTAATCTCCGTGCTTGACTGTAACCGGACGCAATTATACTGCCTCTGCGAAACGGTGATAAATGGACGAAGCAGTACAGACAATCAGCTGGCAGGGGCTCGTCGTTGCTTCGATCCCGACGCTGCTCGTCATTGCGCTCATGTGGCGCTGGGCGGCGGGCGCCGGAACGGCTGTCTACGCCAGCCTGCGGATGCTGGTGCAGCTCCTGCTGATCGGCTACGTGCTCGTCTACATCTTCGAGACCGGCGAGCCGGGCATCGTGATGGCGGTCCTCGCGATCATGCTCGTGGCGGCGAGCTGGATCTCGATCCGGCCCCTTGCCGACAAGTCGCGACGCGCATACCGGGATGCGTTCATCGCGATTGCGGTGAGCGGCCTGCTGGTCCTGGGCCTCGTGAGCCAGGTCGTCATCGGCATCGAGCCGTGGTTCAGTCCGCGGTATCTCGTGCCGCTCGCCGGCATGATTTTCTCCGGCGCCATGAACACGGTCAGCCTGGCCGGGGAACGTGCGTGGGCGGAAGCGTCACGTGGCGTCGGCTTCGTCGAGACGCGCCGTATCGCGATGCAGGCTGCGCTAATCCCGATGATCAACTCCCTGTTTGCGGTGGGGCTCGTCGCTCTGCCCGGCATGATGACGGGGCAGATCCTGTCCGGTGTGTCCCCGGTCATTGCGGCCAAGTACCAGATCGTCGTCATGCTGATGCTGTTCGGGGTGACCGGCCTGGCGGCAGCCATCTTCGTCAGCCTGCAGCGTGAGAGCCTCGAGTCGCTCTCGGCAGAGAGCCGCCAGTGAGAGCGCTGCGCCTCCTGCTAAAGGTCCTGAAGTACGCGGTCGCAGGCTTCGTCCTGTTTGCGCTGATCGGGCTGATCTGGCTGCGATGGGAATCGCATCTGCCGCGCGACGCGTGGTTCGTCGAGCGGCAGGGCCGACTCATCGATGCGACGGTGGAGCAGTCGACGACGCCGCACGGCCAGCTCACCGAATCCGTCGTGCTCGAATCCGATTCCGGTCTGGCCGTGACGATTCGCGTAATACGCAGCGACACGGCAGATGGTCCTCTGCCCGTCCTGATCGTACTCGGGGGGCATCGCACCGGGAGCGACGCCGTCGACCTGTTCGGTCACGTCGGCGCACGCGCCGTGGTTGGCGTCGATTATCCCTACGACGGGCCGGAACGGGTGAAGGGTGTCGGCCAGTCGCTCGCGGCACTCGGCAAGGTGCGCAGGGCCTTTCTCGACACGGTGCCGGCCGTGGCGCTCGTTGCCGACTGGATAGGACAACAGGCATGGGCCGATCAGCAACGCATTGTCGTCATCGGTGCGAGTCTCGGCGTGCCGTTTGCGGCGACGGCCGCAGCGCGAGATTCACGTCTGCGTGGCGCCATGCTCGTGCACGGCGCCGCCGATAATCGCCTGTGGCTCGAGGCGCAGGTGGCGCGGCGTATCGATACCAGGGCGCTGCACTATCCGCTGTCGGTTCTGCTGCACTGGCTGGCCTACGGGCCGGTGCACGATACGCCCACACACATCGCCGCGATTGCGCCGCGGCCTGTCGTCATCATCGGGGCGCGCGAAGATGAGCGCACACCGGCCGGCCAGGCCGAGCGGCTGTTCGAACTCGCCGGCGACCCCAAGCGTCTGCGTTTCACACATGGCGCACATATCGAACCCGATCGCGTGGAGATCATCGCCGAACTCCTGGCGATAGCCGACGAGGAATTGGCTTTTCTCGTGAGCGCAAAACCTGCTGCGCCGGGCAGCGATTGAGCCGGCCGGACTGACTGCGCTCCAGCGGCCGAAAGACAGTTGTGCCCAGCGGGGCTGATCTGAATCGCGCTATTTGACGCCGGCATTATGTGACGCGCGTCACAAAGAATCTGCGTGCGAAAGAGGCGCCTGAGACTCCGCGCAGCCCCCGAAACTGTTGCAATACGTTCCTGAAGTTATCTAGCGCAGCTTACTGGGATTGCGACTTATGAAAGGCAAGTTCGTTATTTTGGCGCCAGTGTTGTTCGGCCTCTGGCTTGGGACCGGCGGATTGCGGACGCCAACGCCAACCGGGTCCTACATTGTCCAGGGAACGGACGTCGAGAGTATTCGATCGCTCGTCACCGAGCAGGGCGGCACGATTACCCACGAACTCGGCGTGATTTCGGCCGTGGCGGTGGATCTTACGGTTGCGCAACTCGCGAGTATCCGCAACGACAGCGGCGTAAGACGCATTTATGGCAATGCACCGGTCGAGTCTGCCGGCAAGCCGGTCAGGGCAGACAAGGACACCAGCGACGATGGTAGTACCAGCACTGACGGCAGTGATGGCGAAATGGCCGGCAGCTCATACACCGAATTCCCGAGCCTCGTCCAGGCTGACGTGTTGCACGACCGCGGCATCGACGGCTGGGGTGTTGGCATCGCCATCATCGACTCGGGCATTTACTCGGGACCGGGCATTTCGCAGGACCGTTACCAGAAGAAGCGTATCAAGGCGGTCTACGACGCGACGACCGGCCAGACCATCGTAGAAGGCGGCAAAGGCAAGTCGAAGGTCAGCTTCCTGGAGTACGACAACGACGACAATGGCCACGGCTCGCACGTCGCGGGCGTCATGTCGAGCAGCAAACTCTCGGAGATCGGCAAGTACAATGGCATTGCACCGGCGGCCAGCCTGATCGCGGTCAAAGTCTTCGACGCACAGGGCCGCGGCACCTACGCTGACGTCATTCGAGGCATCGACTGGATCGTTGCCAACAGGAATTCGGTTGGCATCGACATTATCAATATGTCCCTGAGCGCCACGCCGCGGTCGCACTACTGGGACGATCCCCTCAACCAGGCCGTGATGGCCGCCTGGGATGCCGGCATCGTCGTGGTGGCATCGGCAGGCAATACCGGTCCCTCAGCGCAGTCCATCGGTGTGCCGGGCAACGTTCCCTATGTCATCACGGTCGGCGCAATGACCGACGGCTACACGCCGGCCGATGGCAGCGACGATCGCCTGGCGACGTTTTCGGCCATCGGCCCGACCTACGAAGGCTTCGTCAAGCCCGAGGTTGTGGCCCCGGGTGGACACGTTATGGCCTCGATGGAAGGAACCGACCAGATTGCGCTGGATTATCCGGATTTCTACCTTGGTGCCAATTTCTTCCAGATGTCCGGCACCTCGCAGGCGGCTGCCGTCGTCAGCGGCATTGCTGCCCTGATTCTGCAGATGGAGCCGGGCATCAGCCCTGACGCGGTCAAGTGCAAGCTGATGCGCGGTGCGGCGCCCGCTGTCGGTGCCGACGGTGCGCTCGCCTACTCCGTGTTCCAGCAGGGTGCCGGCATGGTCAATGCTCACGATGCCGTGTACGACTGGACACACGACTGCGCGAACCGAGGTCTCGATATCAAGGCAGATCTTGATGGCACGAAGCACTTCGGGGGGCGGGCCAGCCAACACTCCGACGGCAGCTATTACCTGATGGGACTCGATGGTTACCAATGGACGGACTCGGGCGTCGACCGCAATGGCTACATCTGGACGAACGGCTATCAGTGGACCGATGGTTATACGTGGGCCAGCGGCTACCAATGGACCGACGGCCGTGTAGGTGCCGACGGCTATCAGTGGACCGATGGCAGCATCGGCGCCAATGGCTACGTCTGGACCAACGGCTACCAGTGGACGGACGGCTATGTCCGGCCCGACGGCTACCTGTGGACTAACGCGCTAACCGAAGCCATGTCGATCAACAGCTGGGTGCCGCAGGAATAGACGCGCCGGGTTCCGATTCCACGCGGGACACCACACATTGCTCGCGAAAGAACGTGTCCGCTGAATGCAGAGGCCCCCAATTCGGGGGCCTCGATTCATTTGGTGCCCAGAGGGAGACTTGAACTCCCACGACCTTACGGCCACTAGCACCTGAAGCTAGCGCGTCTACCAATTCCGCCATCTGGGCAGGACGAACCGAGTACAATTGCGGCTCGTGCGGGTGGCGCACTTTAAGAAAACGCCAGCCGCCTGTCAATCGTCGCACATCCTGCGTCTGGAAGGAGTCGCCGCAATGGCGCGCAAAGACAAGAAACGGCGGAAGCCGCACAGGGGCAAGCCCTACAGGCACCCGATTCCCGGGCCCAACGAGGTCATCGATTTCCTCGAGGACGCGGGCCGGCCCCTCAGGGTCGAGGCGATCATGGATGCCTTCGGGCTCAAGGGCCAACGCATGCGCTCGCTGCTTGTCGAGCGGCTGCAGGCCATGGTGCGCTCCGGCAAGATCCTCGAGAACCGGCGCCGCGAGTACTGCCTGACGGCCAAGCTCGATCTCATAACCGGGAGCGTCAGCGGGCATCGTGACGGCTACGGCTTCGTCGCGCGCGACGACGGTGAAGCCGACGACATTTTTCTCTCGGCCCGGGAGATGCGGCCGATTTTTCACGGTGATCGCGTCGCCGTGCGTATCGTCGGCAAGGATCGACGGGGCAGGGCCGAGGGCGAGCTCGTCGAGGTCCTCGAGCGCCGCATAAGCCAGGTCGCCGGGCAGTTCATTCGCGAACGCGGCATCGGCATCGTCATTCCCGACAATCCGAAGATTGCGCATCGCGTGCTCGTGCCGAAGGACGAGTGGCACGGGGCGAAACCGGGCCAGTTGGTCGTTGCCGACATCGTCGACTACCCGACGCAGGTCGAGCAGGCGACGGGTCGCATCGTCGAGGTGCTCGGCGTGCCCGGAGAGAAGGGTATTGCGACCGAGATCGCGCTGCGCTCACACTCGATCCCGAGCAAGTGGCCGCGCGCCGTCCTCGACGAATCCGGCAATCTGGGCAAGACCGTGCCGTCGAAAGCGAAGGAGGGACGCTACGACCTGCGCGACATTGACCTGGTTACGATCGACGGCGCGGACGCCCGTGATTTCGACGATGCCGTGTTCTGCGAAAAAGACGGCAGCGGCTGGACGCTGCTCGTTGCGATCGCGGACGTCTCACACTACGTGAGCAACGGTTCGGCGCTCGACGGGGAAGCGAGGCGTCGCAGCACATCGGTGTATTTTCCCGATCGCGTCGTGCCGATGTTGCCGGAAGCCCTGTCGAACGGGCTGTGCTCGCTGAACCCGAAAGTCGATCGCCTTTGTATGGTGTGCGAAATGACCGTCAGCGCGCAGGGCAAGGTAACGCGAGCCGACTTCTATGAAGCCGTCATGCGCTCGAAGGCGCGCCTGACCTACAGCGAGGTCAACGATTTTCTTGAAGGCCATTCACACAGTGCGGTGCCGAAGCCGCTGCACACCTCGATTCGTGAACTGCACGCACTCTACAAGGCGCTCGCAATGGCGCGCGGACGGCGTGGCGCAATCGAGATCGACCTGCCGCAGACAAAGTTCAAGCTGAAAAAGAACGGCGAGATCGATCGCATCGAGGTTGTGCCGCGCAACGATGCGCATCGCCTGATCGAGGAATGCATGATCGCGGCCAACGTGCAGGCCGCGAAGTTCCTCAAGCAGCATCGTATTCCGGGCCTTTATCGCGTCCATGCGCGGCCTGATCCCGATCGCTTCGGCGAACTGCGGCTGTATCTGACGTCCCTGGGTCTGAAGGTCGCTCATCCCGAACATGTCCAGCCACGCGACTTCACGAAGATCATTCGCCAGACGGCGGACCGCGCCGACGCAACGGCGATAATGATGACGATGCTGCGGTCGCTGACGCATGCTGAATACTCGCCGGATAACATCGGTCATTTCGGCCTGGCGCTCGACTCCTACGCCCATTTCACGTCACCGATTCGCCGCTATCCGGACCTGCTCGTGCACCGCGCCATCCGCCACATCGTGCGCGGCGGCAAGCCCGCCCGCTACGACTACAACCGACGCGAGATGGAGAGGCTCGGCACGCTGACCTCGGCCTGCGAGAAACGCGCCGAGGACGCGACCCGCGACGTCGAGGCCTGGCTCAAGGCGCAATACATGGAGCAGCACCTCGGTGACGAGTTCGACGGCGTCATCACCGGTGTCACCAACTTCGGGGTATTCGTGCAGATCGGCGATCTGCTCGTCGACGGTCTCGTGCACGTGACCAGCCTGACGAACGACTACTACCACTTCGATGCAGGAACGCAGCGACTGGTTGGCGAACGTACCGGGCGCCAGTACCGTCTCGGTGACCCGATGCGCGTACAGGTGAATCGTGTCGACATGGAAAGCCGCCGCATCGATTTCAGGCCCGTCGAGGCACGTGGCGGCTAGGCTGCGGGGTCCCATGAGCAAGCAGCGTTACATCGCGGGCCTGCGCGCTGTCGAGCAGCTGCTCGGGAGCGCAGGCGTCGAGGTTCGCCGCCTGTACGCCGAGTACCAGACGGCCAATCCGCGTGTCGAGGCGATTATCGCGGCCGCGCGTGAGCGCGGCGTGGAAATTCAACCGGCAAATCGTGCCAGGCTCTCCCAGATCAGCGGCGAGAGTCGCCACCAGGGCGTCGTCGCCGAAGTGAGCCGCAGCACGGTACTCGACGAGGCCGGGTTGCGCTCGCTCGTCGAGTCACGCTTGGAAGAGGGTGCGCCGCTGTTGCTGCTGCTCCTCGACGGTGTGCAGGACCCGCACAACCTCGGGGCGTGCATGCGCACCGCCGACGCCGCCGGCGTCGATGCCGTCATCGTGCCGCGGCGCGGCGCCGCCGGCCTGGGCCCGACCGTCAGCAAGGTTGCGGCGGGGGCGGCGGAGCAGCTGCCGTTCGTACCCGTCGCCAATATCGGCAAGACGCTCGATTGGTTGGGGGACTACGGAATTCGCCGCGTCGGCACCAGCGACCAGGCTGCATCCGGCCTGTTCGAGGCCGACCTCGGCGAGTCCGTGGCCCTCGTCATGGGCCGCGAGGAGACCGGGCTTTCGGCGCCCGTGGCGAGCCGCTGCGACGTGCTCGTCAGCCTGCCCATGCAGGGCGTCGTCGCAAGCCTCAACGTGTCGGTAGCGACGGGTATCTGCCTGTACGAGATCCAGCGCCGGCGGGCGGCCAAAGCCCCTTGAAAAACAGCTAATTCCGGCTTGCAAGCCGTTCCCGGGCCGGTTAGGATTCGCCTCCCCGTCGAATGGGCGGGTGAACAACCTCTTGCTGCACCGGAAAGCCGGGCAGCTGTAATCCAGAAGGGGACACAATGAGGCACTACGAGATCGTATTCCTGGTCCATCCGGACCAGAGCGAGCAGGTACCGGCCATGGTGGAGAAATACCACGGCATGGTCACCGCGTCAGGCGGTCAGGTACATCGCTCGGAAGACTGGGGTCGACGCCAGCTGGCGCACCCTATCAACAAGATTCACAAAGCGCACTACGCACTCCTCAACGTCGAATGTCCGTTCGACGTGATCACGGCGATCAAGAGCGCGTTCAAGTTCAACGACGCCGTGCTGCGAAACCTGATTCTGCAGCGTGACGAGGCCGTGACGGAGGCATCGCCGATGGCGGTTGCCGTTGCCGAAGAGAAGCAGCGTGAGAAGGAAGCGCAGCAGCGCCGCGAGGCCAAGGCAGCGGCCGAGGCGGCACAGCGCGCCGAGGAAGAGAAGGCGAGCAAGAAACAAGCAGCACCTGCCGAAGAAGCCCCGGCGGAAAAGGCAGAAGCAGCACCTGCCGAAGAAGCCCCGGCGGACAAGGCAGAAGCAGCGCCTGCCGAAGAGGCCACGGCGGACAAGACGCCGGAAGCGGCCGACGACGCCGGTGACGCTACGGACGAGAAAGCAGCAGCGGACGCGGACAAGCCCGCCGCGGCCAAGAGCGCCTGAGGAGATAAGCAATGAGTCGTTATTCACGCAGGCGCAAGTACTGTCGTTTCACGGCCGAGGGCATCAAGGAGATCGACTACAAGGATCTCAACCTGCTCAAGGCCTACGTCACCGAGACCGGTAAGATCGTGCCCAGCCGTATCACGGGCACCAAGTCGCACTACCAGCGTCAGCTGGCGACGGCAGTCAAGCGCGCACGTTATCTCGCGCTGCTGCCTTACACCGATCGGCACTAGAGAGAATCGCGGTTTCCTCGAGGCGCTTGCCGCCTGGCTGGTGGCCTCGCCGGCGAACGCGGTCCTGGCGCTCGGAGCGACCAGCCTGTTGCCGATCATGCAGCCGGTCAGCGGTGTCTTCCTGGCTACCATAGGCATTGCCAGGGGCATCAGGGCGGCGGGCGTTTATGTGTTGCTCGCAGCCGGGACCGTGCTGGCATTCACGGCGGTTCTCGGCGCCTCGCCGGTCGCGGTACTGAAGATGCTTGCGGCCGGCTGGATACCGGTCTACCTGCTCATCGTAATGTGGCAGGTGACAGGATCGGCACTGCTTGCCTTGCAGCTGTCGCTGATCGTTGCGGCCGGGGTGATGCTGGTTTTCAACCTGGCGGTTGGTGACCTGGACGCATACTGGCAGCCGATGCTGCAGGCGATGGACGAAAGTTATCGGCAGGCCGGCATGCAGTCGCCGCTGGCGGCGCTGCAGGCGCAGCTGGAGGGCGTGCCCGATACGATCGGTGCGCTCATGACGATGGGAGTGATTACGATCGTGTGGTTGCTGTCCGCTCTCGAATTTGTCCTGGGCGGGGCGCTGCGCGACAAGCTCCCGGGCGAAAAGTCGCGCTTTTTCCGCGTGCGCGACCTGGATTTTGGCCGCACACTCGCGCTAGCGTTTGTGGCGGTGACGGTCCTGGCGTGGCTTGCGGACCTGAGCATGCTGCGCCAGGTGGGTTTTTTGTTTCTGACAGCATTTATGCTGCAGGGGTTTGCGGTCGTACACTGGCTGCATGCCCGGGAGTACGCGCCCGTTATGGTCGTATTCCTGGCCTACGGGTCCCTGCTGGTGCTGCAGGGTTTTGCGGTGATGGCAATTGCCGTCGTTGGTTTGATGGACGCCATGGTTCGACTCAGGCGTCGTTTGCTGGAAGCTAAAGGTTCACGACAATGAACGTAATTCTGTTGGAAAGTGTGGAGAATCTCGGGTCGATCGGCGATCTCGTCAAGGTTAAGCCGGGATATGGCCGTAACTACCTGTTGCCACAGGGCAAGGCCGCGCTGGCGACGCCCGAGAACATGAAGCAGATCGAAGCGCGCCGCGCCGAACTCGAGAAGACGGCTGCCGAGGAACTCGCGAAGGCGAAGGAGCGTGCCAAGGCCTTCGAGAATCTCGAGGTCGTCGTGCACGCCAATGCGGGATCCGAGGGCAAGCTGTTTGGCTCGGTTGGCCCGATCGACATCGTCGAGGCGCTGTCTGCCGTGCAGGTCGAGGCCGAACGCGCCGAGGTTCGCATGCCGGAAGGCCCGATCCAGGATATCGGTGAATATACGATCGGCGTGCACCTGCACAGTGAGGTCAACGCCGAGGTACTGGTCAAGGTCGTCGGCGAAGAGGCCTGAGAGACGTCGTATAAAGTGTGCTACTTTCTTTTGCGGGGGGCAGGCACACGACGCGGGGATAAAGCATGGTCCGAGCGCTGGACGACGGGATGGCTGACAGCGGCGCAGAACAGCGCCTCAAGGTGCCGCCCAGCTCCATAGAGGCGGAACAGTCCCTTATCGGGGGGCTGATGCTCAACGCGCAGGCCTGGGACAGAATCGCGGACGTCATCTCGGCCGCTGACTTCTACCGCAAGGACCATCGTCTCGTCTTCGAGGCAATCGATCGTCTCATCGATGACGGCAGTCCCTGTGATGTCGTCACGGTGTCTGAACACCTCGATAACCGTGGCGAACTGGAAAAAGCCGGCGGGCTCGAGTACCTGGCGATGCTGGCGAACGAAACGGCGGGCGCCGCCAATGCCCGCGCCTATGCCAAGATCATCCGCGAACGATCCACGCTGCGGGCCCTGATTAACGCCGGCAATGAGATCAGCGGCAGCGCCTTCGCGAGCGACGGCCGTTCGGCTTCCCAGATCCTCGACGACGCAGAGCGAATGGTTTTCGAGATCGCCGAGAAAGGCAGCCGCGGGCGCAAGGGCTTCAAGGCCCTGAAGGATATTCTGCCCGCGGCCGTGGATCGTATTGACGAGCTGCACCAGTCAGACGGTAGCATCACCGGTATTTCGAGCGGCTTCAGCAAGTTCGACGAGATGACGGCTGGCCTGCAGGGCGGCGACCTCATAATCGTCGCGGGCCGCCCGTCGATGGGTAAAACGACCCTCGCCATGAACATCGCCGAGAATGCGGCCATCGGCGCACGTCAGAGTACGGCAATCTTCTCGATGGAAATGCCGCAACAGCAGCTGGCGTTCCGCATGATCTCGTCGCTGGGGCGAGTCGACCAGAAGCACCTGCGCACCGGCGATTTTCCGGACGAAGACTGGTCACGCATCAACACGGCCGTGCAGCTCATGTCCGACGCGCCCATTTTCATCGACGATACGCCGAGCCTGTCGCCGACCGAAATTCGTGCCCGGGCACGTCGCCTGCATCGCGAGCACGGGCTCGACCTGATCGTCATCGACTACCTGCAGCTCATGCAGATCGAGGGAACGAAAGAGAACCGCGCGACGGAAATTTCCGAGATATCGCGCGGCCTGAAGGCGCTGGCCAAGGAACTGGATGTGCCCGTGATCGCACTGTCGCAGCTCAACCGCAGCGTCGAGCAGCGTCAGGACAAGCGACCGGTCATGTCGGACCTGCGCGAGTCCGGCGCTATCGAGCAGGACGCAGACCTGATCGTTTTCATCTATCGTGAAGAACAATACGACCCGAACACGCCGCGCAAGGGCGTGGCGGACATCTCGATTGCGAAGCAGCGCAATGGCCCGACAGGAGAGTTCCCGCTGACATTCGTCGGGCGCTACACGAAATTCGAGAATTGGGTACCGGACAACTACGGCGACTTTCCGCCGCCGGAAGGATACAACTAGCGCACCAGGGACCGTCTCCCGTCAGGCGGGATACTATCCCGTCAAGCGGGATAATCGGGCCTGCGGGGTGGTCAGTCCGCGAAGAATCCCATCTTGACGCCGGCAAGCTGCACGACATCGTGGTCATGGAGTTCACGCGCCTGCTGGCCGATGGGCTTACCGTTGACGAGCGGGAAGTCATCGGTCTTGCCCGATTCGACGTGGACGATGAAATAGCCTTCGGCGCGGCGCGTAATTGCGGCGACCTGGACGCCAGGGCGGCCGAGCGTCGTCAGCGCCTTCGTGAGCTCCAGCTCGCGTCCCGCGAATGCGCCGCTCAATACCTGTAACTTGGCGAGCGGCAGTGCATTGGGCGCGTTCTCGACACTGATGCCCGCGGCCGTGCCCGTGGCAACCGTCTCCGCCATCGTGTCAGCGTGCCGCTTGGGCTCGGCGTCCTGCTTGAGGGCCTCGGCATCCTCGTCATCGAGCATGACCGACGTGGCGACTGCGCCTTCGTCCGGCTGGGTTGCTGCAGCCGCGGCCATATCCGCCGCCGCCTCGGCCTTCGCCAGTTGCTCGGCATTCTGCTGGCCTGATGGTATGACCATCGTGCTCTCGAACTCGTCCTGCTCCGTTTCCGGCGCCTGCTGGTCGGAAAAGCGCAGCTGGTGGTGGCCGATAGTGATCACGTCGCCGTGCTGCAGCGCGTGCTTCTTGATCAGCTTGCCGTTGACGTAAGTCCCGTTCGTGCTGTTCAGGTCTTCGAGGAACGAATCGTTGAGAATGTTGATGATGAGCGAGTGGTGGCCGCTGACGGCGGGATTGTCGATGCGCACGTCATTGTCGGGGAGGCGGCCGATCGTATAGCGCTCCTTGGTCATGTTGTATTCAGCCAGGACCTGGTTGTCCAGGCTCAGAATTAAACGTGCCATTGTTTCTCGCTCTTCGGGTGCATACGTTTACGAACGGAACAGTCGCGCGAGCATCGCGAACAGGCCTCTTTTTGCCGGAAAGGCTTCCTTAACCTGCGCGAGCATCACCGAGATGTTGTCACGTCCGCCGTGGTCGTTCGCCAAATCGACCAGCTGTTGACCAACCACGTCAAGACTATCATTAAAAGTACTGATCGTTAAGTGAATATCGTCATCTTCGACCATGTCCGGCAGGCCGTCCGAGCACAGCAGGTAGATGTCGTCGGGCTGCACCTCGTACTCGTGGACTTCGACCTCGACGGTTGGTTCGACACCCAGGGCCCGCGTCACATAGTTGCGGTTGGTCGAGCGTTGCGCTTCCTCGTGCGAGTAGAACCCGCGATCGACGAGTTCCTGTAGCAACGAGTGATCCAGCGTCATTTGCTCGAGCTTGCCGCCGCGCATTCGATAGGCTCGCGAGTCCCCTACGTGCGCGATGGAGACCTTGTTGTCATAGAACATACAGGCGACGATCGTCGTGCCCATTCCCTCGCAATGTGTCTGGCTTTGCGCGGTCTGGTAGATGATCTTGTTGGAGCGGTAGATGGCGTCGCGCAGGATGATAGACGGCCGCATGAGGCCGCTGTGCGCGTCGATGAGGTGCAGTTCCTCGCGATCGGCAGCCTCGCTGGCCAGATCCGTTACGATCTGAACGGCGATGCCGCTCGCGACTTCGCCCGCACTATAGCCGCCCATACCGTCGGCCAGCACCATGAGACCGATATCGGGAATGGTGCCGATCGCATCCTCGTTGTGCTCGCGAACTTGTCCCGTATCGGTGAGTTCGGCAAAGTCAATTTTTCCGCGCAGGCTCATGGTTGGTTCAGTTTCGCTTTGGTTACCTAAGAAATTCTCACGCAGTTTCTCAGTGCGATCGCCATCTCGGCGCCACAGGAGAAACGGTTACCCGGGTTTTTGGCCATGGCTTTCGCCAGCACGGTATCGACGCTGGGCGGGATGCCCGAGCGCTGCGACGATACCGGTGCCGCTTCCTCGGATGTGATTTTGGTCATCAATACCGCGATGTTCGTTGCTTTGAACGGCACCTCGCCAACCAGTAGCTCGTATAGGGTAACACCAAGAGAGAACAAGTCCGACTGTCCGGTCAGCTTCTCCGCGCCGAGCTGTTCCGGCGACATATACATCGGCGTGCCCAGTACGATCCCTGTCTTGGTGCGGTTGTTGTCGGTCAGGCGAGCCACGCCGAAATCACTTATCTTGAGCACCCCCTCCTTCGGGATATACAAGAGGTTCGCCGGCTTGATGTCGCGGTGAACGACGCCCTGGTTGTGCGCATAGTCGAGCGCATCGGCCGCTTGTGCCGCGAGCTCGAGAGCGCGCTTCGGAGCCAGCAGTCGATTCGGGTCCGTAAAGTCGCGCAGCGGAATGCCCGGAACATATTCCATCGCGATATAGGCGAGGCCCTTGTCCTCACCGGCGTCAAAGACCGTGATGATGTTCGGATGGGTAAGCCGACCGGCCGATTCGGCTTCGCGATAGAAGCGCAAGCGGGCTTCCTTGAGCTCTTCGTCTTCAAACTCTTCCTCGATCGGAATCGCTTTGACCGCGACGGCACGATTGATCCGCGGATCCTTGGCGAGATAGACGGCACCCATGGCGCCACGACCGAGGCTTTTCTCAACCACGTAACGTCCGAGCCGTTGCGGTACTCCGTCGCCTTGCTTCTGGGCGCGCGTGATCGGGCTCTGATGGACAACGTGCGTGCGTTTCATCCAGTCAAGAACGGCCTCCGCGCGCTCCGGCTTTGCCTGTTGCTCGAAGGCCAGTGACAGCTTGTACATCATCGCCGACACAGTCTCCGACGGGTTGCAACGCCGGAATTCCGCAAAGGCCGGTTCGAGGCGTCCCGCCGAAAGAAAGTCGGCACCGCGTTTGAACGCATTCTTCGAAACGCGTTTCACGTTCCTGATAAGGAGTATGCTGAGTGCGCCCACGCCCAGGAACATCAGGATCGCGCGGCCAAGGTCGATGCGCGTGTGCGCGGCGACCAGCAGCATTGCCTGGAACAGCAACAGGGCAAGTACGCCCATGACCATGAGCACCGTGATGTCCTTGCGTTCCCGATCGGGCATGAACAGGATGGCCACGATCGCGAACAGCACGGGAATCAGAAATTCCATCGCCTTGGCCCACGAGGGCGCGATGATCATACGGCCGTTCTCTATATCTGCCAGCAATGCGGCAGTCACTTCCGTGTAGGTGACGAGCTGTCCCGACGGCAGCACGGCGGCGGCGTCTTTGATCGGCACGTCGGTATCGACAAATACGGTTGCGCCATCGAGCACGGTACCGCCGGAGGCCCGCAACAGGTCGTCGGCTTCGATGCGCGGGACTTCCTTGTAGCTCGACAAGAAGACTATGTCGTCGGTGCCGGACAAGCGCGGCGTTGTCGCTGTTGCCGAGCTGTCGAGCGCGATGGCCAGGGCCAGGGACGGCGACATCACGCCGCTGTTCAGGTGCCACAGGTTTGAGCGCCGCAGCACGCTGTCGCTGTCGGCAGAGATCTGTACGATGCCCGCCTTTCCCGATACCTCGGCGAGGCGATGCTGTGACGGTACGAAAACGGGCGCGCCGCCGGTCAGCAGGGAAGACCAGGCCGGCAGCTCCACGTTGTCCGGGATCGCAGGGGGATTCGGAAGCACGATGCGTGCCGCTCCTGAAGCCTGCAGTCTTTCGAGAACCTGCCCGTACTGGTCGAGAATCTCGGCCGACGACTTGCGTTGCGGGTCGATCGTGACGATGTAGCCGTTGTCCAGTGCCTTGGTCGGGCGCCCGCCGGCGAGCTGGTCATAGAGAACACGATCGGCGCCAATGAACCACTGCGCAAGCGGCCCGTACATCAGCAGCAGGAGCACGCTGACGAATGCGAGGGCAATAAAGCGGTTGCGTTGTCGTGTATCGGCCTGGTTCAAAATCGGACATGTCCCTGTTTTCAGGGCGAAAGTATAGGGAATTGCGACCTTGGGAAATGAGAAAGGGTTGGCACTTTTTATGTAAACCCGTCGCCCGGTGCGGTGCTATCATCAGCCTTGGCGCTCCGTCCGCAATTTAACAATAATCCTCGTCACGGTCGCCCCATGGTTTGCCTCCTTTTATTTTTCGATATAAAACAAAGACTTAAATAAGATGGCAAAAGCCAGGACCGCCTATTTGTGCTCTGCCTGCGGCGCCCACAGCGTCAAGTGGGCCGGACAATGCCCGGAATGCGGTTCGTGGAATACCTTGACCCCGACCACGGTCAATGCGCCGCGGCGCGCCGTGTCGGAGGGCATGGAAGCGACGACGCTCGATGCGCTGCCTGACGACTTCGAAACACGCTATGCAACGGGATTCGCCGAATTCGATCGCGTACTCGGTGGTGGGTTGGTGCCGGGCGCGGTCACCCTGCTCGGTGGTGATCCGGGCGTTGGCAAGTCCACTTTGCTGCAACAGGTCTCGGCCCGGCTGATGCGGGATCTCGCCGCCTGCTACGCGACGGGCGAGGAGTCGCTGCGCCAGATCGGCCAGCGCTCGTTGCGCCTGGGGCTCGACGCGTCCGGCATGAACCTGCTAGCCGATACGTCGCTAGAGAACGTGCTTGCCCAGGCGGCGCGCTGCAATGCCAGGGTTCTCGTCATTGATTCTATCCAGACGATGACCTGCGAGGAACTGCCATCCGCTCCCGGCTCGGTCGCACAGCTACGCGAGGGCGTCGGGCGCATCGTGCGATTCGCAAAGCAGAACGAAGTGTCCGTGTTCGTCATCGGGCACGTCACCAAGGAAGGGGCGATAGCCGGACCGCGCGTGGTCGAACACATGGTCGACACGGTGCTGTATTTCGAAAGCGATCCTTCGAGTCGCTATACGTTGATTCGCACGGTGAAGAACCGGTTCGGTGCCAGCGGCGAGATGGGTGTTTTCGCCATGACGGAGTCGGGTTTTCGCGAGGTCGCCAACCCGTCGGCGATCTTTCTGTCACGAGAATCGATCGACGAGCCGGGCAGCATCGTCTCGGTTGCGTGGGAGGGGAGCCGACCGTTGCTCGTCGAGATCCAGGCTCTCGTTGCCGATACGAGCGGCCACTATCCGAAGCGCCTGGCCCAGGGCGTGGACCAGAACCGTCTCGCGCTGTTACTTGCAGTGCTGCACAAGCACGGCGGTGTTGTCGTTGGCGACGAGGACGTTTTCGTCAACGTCGTTGGCGGATTGCGCATAGCCGAGACCGCGATGGACCTGCCCATTCTGCTGGCGGTCCTGTCGAGTTTCAGGGATCGCGCCATGCCTGAGCGCCTCGTTTGTTTCGGCGAGATTGGGCTTGCCGGCGAGATTCGGCCGGTTCGTTTCGGCACCGAACGTATAGCCGCGGCGGCCAAACAGGGGTTCGAGAAAGCGATCGTGCCGCACGGCAACGTACCCAGACAGGTCCCGCAGGGCATCGACGTTGTCGGCGTCAGGCGGCTGACCGACGCGCTCGAGCTGGCATTCTGACTCAGTTTTCGACCAGGGCCTCGACCTCGCGAGGGCCGATGCGCACGGTGCGGATGCGATTGTCGTCGGTCTCGACGATCTCGATCGGGTAGCCGCAGACTTCGAGGCAGGTGTCCGGGTCCGGAATCGTCTCGAGCAGTTCGACGATCAGCCCGTTCAGCGTCTTGGGCCCGTCCGTTGGGAGATCCCAGTCCTGCGATCGATTGAGGTCGCGGATGTTGGCAGTTGCATCGACCAGGAATGTACTCGCGCTCTCGCGGACGACGTCGTCGGTGTCATCGGCCGGATCGGTCGTGAACTCGCCGACGATCTCCTCGAGGATGTCCTCGAGCGTCACGATTCCCTGGATGTCGCCATACTCGTCGACGACGAGGGCGACGCGTTGGCGGCGCCGCTGGAACTGCACCAGCTGCGTACTCAATGGCGTACCTTCGGGGACAAAGTAGGGTTCGTCCACGAGGTGCCGCAGCGTCGACTTGTTCAGCTCCGTTTTTGCGAGGTTGGCGATCTTCCGCAGGTGCAGGATGCCGATCACCTGGTCGATATTGTCGCGATAGACCGGTAAGCGCGTGTGTTCCGCCTCGGCAATGATGCGTTCGATCTCGTTGTCGTCGTCATCGAGGTCGATGCCAATAATCTCGTTGTGCGGCACCATGACGTCGTCGACCGAGACTTTCTCGAGATCGAGGATGCTGAGCAGCATCGTCCGGTACCTCGAGGAAATGCGTGCGCCGGCCTCGAACACGACGGTGCGCAGTTCTTCACGCGTCAAGGACTGCAGCTCGGTGTCGCCGCCACGCACGCCGAACAGGCGCAATACGCCGTTCGATGCGGTATTGGTCAGCCAGACGATCGGGTAGGTGATCTTCAGCAACGGGTAGTAAACGAGCGAGGCACGAAACGCAAGGCGCTCGGGATGCAGGGCTGCGAGGGTTTTCGGGGCCGCTTCGGCGAATATGAGCACGATCAGGGTCAGGATGATGGTGCCGAGAGCGACGGCGGGCTCCCCACCCATGTTGAACGCGATGACGCCGACCAGTGACGCGGCGGAGAAGTTGACCAGGTTGTTGCCGAGCAGGATCAGCCCGATGACCCGATCCGGGCGTTTGAGCAGACTCTCGGCCAGCCGCGCACCGCGATGACCTTGGCGGGCCTTGTGGCGCAGCTGGTAGCGGTTGAGGCTCATGAGGGCCGTTTCCGAACCGGAGAAAAAGGCGGAAAGCAGCAGTAGCAAGAGAAGCAGGCCGACGAGACCTGCCAATGGCGCATCATCGCCCAACGAGGGGCACCTCACGAGGAATCAGAACGTTGTCAGTTGAGCAGTCTGCCGACAGAGTGTCAATAGATCGGGCCTCACCCCCAGCTGCGCTGGAAGATCTCCTCGAGGATGAAGCGGCTGCCGAAGTAAGCGAGGCACAAAAGCGCGAATCCGCCAAGGTACAGCCTGACCGCGCGTTTGCCCCGCCAGCCGCGAAAGAAGCGGCCGGCCAGCAAGATGCTGAAGACGAGCCACGCAAGGAGTGACAGGCCGAACTTGTGCGCCAGGTGTTGTTCCAGCAGATCGTTGACGAACAACGAGCCGGACGCGATGGCGAGCGTCAGGCCGGCGAATCCGGCGCCCGCGACCCCGAACAGCAGTCTCTCGGTCGTTTCCAGTGGCGCAAACAGGTGGTTGACGGGCGAAATCCGCGCGGCTTGCAGGCGCCGCTCCTGAACGAGTGCGAACAGCGCGACGATGGCTCCGACGGTCAGGAGGCCGTAGGAAAGCAGGGCGATCAGAACGTGGGCGCGCACCTGCCATGACAGGGAGGCGCTGTCGAGCGTGTCCCCCGACGGTCCCATGAGCATGACGGTAAAGGCGGCGAGCAAGATCAGTCCGCCGCTGATGCCACGCAGCGTCGGCTCAAGTGCCGCGATCAGGCCGATCACGGCGAGTTCGAAGCCGATCAGCGCGACGGCGTTACCCATCGTCAGGTCGAAGCCGTAGCGGGGCAGGATCAGGCCGAATATTGCCTGGCCGTGCATGACGGCACCGGTCGCTCCGAGGAGCAACGCGACGATGTACAATGGGCGCGCACGGGACTCGAAGCGGGGCAGGCGGCTGGTCGTGAAAGCCACGGCAGCCAACAGGTACAGCGATAGAATTGTGATTTGAGACACAGAAACCGGATAGGCGTTGACCTAATTTGCAATCATCCCATAAGGGCCAAGGCAAGAGAACCCTGGCGATGAGAATTCGAATTCTCGGATGTAGCGGAGGTATCGGCGCCGGCGTTCGCACGTCGGCGATGCTCATCGACGACGACGTGTTGATCGATGCGGGCACCGGTATCGGCGATTTGGAACTGGCCGACATCGACTCGATTCGCCACGTGTTCCTCACGCACTCGCATCTCGACCATGTCGCCGGGCTGCCGATGCTCGTGGACCGCGTTTTCGACGAGAATTTCGCCGTGCCGCTGACCGTGTATGCCCGTGAAGAGACGCTGCGGGCGGTCCAGGACCACCTGTTCAATGACGTCATCTGGCCCGACTTTTCCAACTTGCCGACGCCGCAGAACCCGATGCTGCAGTACCGCGTTTGCAGCCCCGGTGATTCGATCGACATTGCGGGTCGTCGGTTCGGTGCCGTCGAGGTCCAGCACACGGTGCCGTCCCTCGGCTTCACGGTGCAGAACTCACAATCGGCGTTCGCGGTCAGCGGCGACACCAAGCGCAACGAAACGCTGTGGCCGGCGCTCAACGCCTGCGATGACCTGCGCGTGCTCGTCATCGAGGTGTCGTTCCCCGATGAGCAGCAAGACCTCGCGGTCGAGGCGGGCCACTACACGCCAACAACATTGCTGGCCGATCTCCAGCAGTTGCGGCATGAGCCGCAGATCTGGCTGACCGGCATGAAACCGGGCGAGGAAGAGACGATACTCGATCAGGTGCGCCGCGCCTCGCCGGACCGCGATTTCCACATGCTCTCGCGAGGCACTGTTCTGACCGTCTAATTGGGTGCCAGTCACCTTATTTCGGGTCTAAAGTGTCCGGCACCTCTGGACCCGAAATAAGGTGACTGGCACCGCATTGCCTGTCGAAAAGTGGTGACCGACACCGTATCATCCGCGCATGTTCGAGAATCTGAGCGGGCGTCTGTCAGACGCCGCGCGGCAGCTGACCGGCAAGGGCCGGCTGACCGAATCCAATATCAAGGACACGCTGCGCCAGGTGCGGCTTGCGCTGCTCGAGGCGGACGTCGCGCTGCCCGTCGTCAAATCGTTCATCGAGCGCATTCGTGAGCGTGCGCTCGGCGAAGAGGTCGGCAAGAGCCTGACGCCGGGACAGCAGCTGGTCAAAGTCATTCATGCCGAGCTCGTGCAGATCCTCGGCGGCGAATCCGTGCCGCTCGACCTGCGTGCGCAGCCACCGGTCGTCATCTTCCTCGCGGGCCTGCAGGGCGCGGGCAAGACGACAACGGCCGCCAAGCTCGCGCGTCGCCTGAAAGAAGCGGAGAAGAAGAAGGTCATGCTCGTGAGTGTCGACGTGCACCGCCCCGCTGCCATCCTGCAGCTCGAAACGCTGGCCGGCGAGATCGGCGTGTTGCACTGCGCAAGTTCGGCCGACGAGAAGCCGACGGCGATCGTCGCGCGCGCAATCGATGAAGCCAGGCGCCTGCATGCGGATGTATTGATCGTCGATACCGCGGGCCGCCTCCATATCGACGCGGGAATGATGGAGGAGGTGCGCGCCGTGCACGAGGCGGCGGCACCGCAGGAGACGCTGTTCGTCGTCGACAGCATGGCCGGCCAGGATGCCGTCAATTCGGCCAGGGCGTTCGACGAGACTCTGCCGCTGACCGGGGTCGTGCTCACCAAGGCCGACGGCGACGCGAAGGGTGGCGTTGCGCTGTCGGTGCGCGAAATTACGGGCAAGCCGATTCGCTTCATGGGTGTGGGCGAAAAGACCGACGCGCTCGAGGCGTTTCACCCGGATCGCATGGCATCGCGCATCCTCGGTATGGGCGACGTGCTGACGCTGGTCGAGGAGATCGAACAAAAGGTCAGCAAGGACAAGACCGAGAAACTCGCCAAGAAGCTGCAGAAGGGCCGGGGCTTCGATCTGTCCGACCTCAAAGACCAGCTCGAGCAGATGATGAACATGGGCGGCATTGCATCGATGCTCGAGAAATTGCCGTTACCGGGTAACATCAATCCGGCCGCGCTGCAGGATCAGGCCAACGAACAGAAGATCCGGCGCCAGATCGCCATCATCAATTCGATGACGCCCGACGAGCGCCGCTTTCCGAAGACCATCAACGGCTCGCGCAAGAAGCGCATCGCGGCCGGCGCGGGCCAGCAGATCCAGGACGTCAACCGCCTCCTGAAGCAACACGTGCAGATGGAAAGGATGATGAAGAAGATGTCGAAAGGCGGCATGAAGAAGCTCATGCGCGGCATGGGCGGTCGCATGCCCCCCGGCGGCATGCCACCCGGTTTCCGCTGAAATCGGCGAAAATCGCGGTAAATCGGCCCCGATTCGGGCGCGTTCGGCGCCAATCGCGGCATGGTTGATTCAAGTATTTGAATTTACTGAGAATTTTCGACTATAAAACGCTTCACATTTGGCGCAAAACCCGTACAATGCGCCGTCTACTCGGGTCAGCCCGGGTCAAGGCGTGTCTGCCCTGACCGGGCACGAAATACGGAAGAAACATGGTTAGCATTCGACTTTCGCGCTCGGGCGCGAAGAAGCGTCCTTTTTATCACCTGGTGGTCACCGACTCGCGCAATCGCCGGGACGGCCGGTACATCGAGCGTGTCGGCTACTTCAATCCGGTTGGGCTTGAGCACGAGGAGAACCTGCGTGTCGACCTCGAGCGCGTGGATTACTGGCTGAGCCAGGGCGCGCAGCCGTCGGAGCGCGTTGCCTCACTGCTCAAGAAGCACCGCAAGGCTGCCGCGGCAAACTGACGGTAGATGACGACGCAGCCCGTCGTCCTGGGCCGGATATCGGGCCTGTTCGGCGTGCGAGGCTGGGTCAAGGTGTATTCGTACACCGAGCCGCGCGAAGCGGTACTGGATTACGGTCGCTGGCTGCTTTCCGACAAGGACGGTTGGCACGAAGCGACAGTCGCTGAAGGACAGCGACACGGCAAGACGGTCATTGCCCGCATCGAGGGATATGACGATCGTGAGCAGGCGGCGGCACTTATCGGTGCCGAGATTGCAGTGCCGCGGGCGGCGCTGCCGGAGGCCGGGGAAGATCGGTACTATTGGTCCGATCTCGAGGGACTCCGGGTTGTGCATCGCGACGGCACGGAACTCGGAAGGGTTGCCTACCTGCTCGAGACCGGCGCCAACGATGTGATGGTCGTCGAAGGCGAACAGGAACTGCTGATTCCGTTCGTCACAGACAAGGTTGTACTCGGCGTCGATATCGACAAGGGCGAGATCGAAGTCGACTGGGAATGGGACTGATGCATATTGGTGTAGTCACCCTGTTTCCAGACATGGTCGCGACGATTGCCGACTACGGTGTCGTCGGGCGCGCACGGCGCAACGCGCTGGTCACGCTGGATATCGAGAATCCGCGCGATTACACGAGCGACGTGCACCGCACGGTCGACGATCGTCCGTACGGCGGTGGGCCCGGCATGGTGATGAAATATGCACCGCTGGCCGGGGCAGTCGCAGCTGCGCGCGAGCGATCGCCCGCGGGCAGTCCGGTCGTGTACCTCTCGCCGCAGGGCAGGGTGTTCGACCAGGCGGCGGCCAGGCGGTACGCCCGCTTACCCGGGCTGGTGCTGCTGGCGGGTCGCTACGAAGGCGTCGACGAGCGATTCATCGAGTCGCAGGTCGACGAAGAGTTGTCGATCGGCGACTTTGTGCTGTCGGGCGGTGAGGTTGCCGCGATGGCGGTCATCGATGCCGTCGTGCGGCTGTTGCCCGGCGTATTGGGCGACGACGAGTCGGCAGCCCAGGATTCCTTCATGGAAGGACTGCTGGATTGCCCGCACTACACGCGGCCCGAGGAGATCGAAGGCCGGAACGTGCCGGACGTGTTGTTGTCCGGCGACCACGCGCAAATCGCGCGGTGGCGATTGAAACAGGCCCTGGGCCGGACGTACGAGCGACGGCCGGACCTGGTTGAAAAACTGGAACTGAGCGATGAGCAGCAAGCATTGCTCGATGAGTATCTGAAAGAGCAGAGACAATGAGCAAGATTATCGACGCAATCGAAAGCGAACAGATGGAAAAGGACATCCCCGAGTTTTCTCCGGGCGATACCATCGTTGTCCAGGTGAAGGTCAAGGAAGGCGACCGCGAGCGTCTGCAGGCGTTCGAAGGCGTCGTCATCGCCAAGCGCAATCGCGGCCTGAACTCCTCGTTCACGGTTCGCAAGATCTCGCACGGCGAGGGCGTGGAACGCGTTTTCCAGACGTACAGCCCGCTGGTCGACTCCGTCGCGGTGAAACGCCGTGGCGACGTGCGGCGTGCCAAGCTGTACTACCTGCGCGGCCGTACGGGCAAGGCCGCTCGTATCAAAGAGAAGATCTGAGACGCTCCGCGTTTCCGTGACCCGGGTGCCAGGTCGCCGGGGTGAATCTCGTTATACTGCGCGCTGGTCCAACAGTCTGAACCATTCGGGTTCGGCGGGGTCCGTGATCCTATGAAACAGGTATTGCTCCTCGGCATTCTCGGCTGCTTCCTGAGTGGCTGCGCTGTCGTTGTCTCGTCGGCAGCCTCGGGGCTGGGCAACAGCATTTCCAATTCGGTGCTCAACCAGGACGACCCGGAGATCGCCAGGGCGGCCCTGCCGACCTACATGGTGACTCTGGACGGGCTGGTCTACGACAATCCTGACGATCCCGACCTCCTGACGGCGACCGCGACACTTTATGCGTCTTATGGCGCCATCTTCGCGGAAGACCCGGTGCGGGCGTCGCGGCTGACGACGCGTGCACGCAATTACGCGACGACGGCCATCTGCGTCGTGTATGAACCGTCCTGTGGCTGGCGGGAGGCGACGTACGACGAATTTGTCGCCATCCTCGACGGAATGGGGAAGAAGCACGCCGAGTATCTGTACGCGTATGGTTTCGCCTCGCTGGTCTTTTTGCGTGCACACAGTTCCGACTGGAACTCGCTGGCCGAGCTGCCGCAGATGGAGGCGCTGTTCAGCCGCTATATGGACATAAGCGGTGACGAAGTTAACAGCGCGGTGTACACCTACATGGGAATATTGCTGACGCTGCGCCCACCGGCCCTCGGCGGCGAGCCGGAGCGCGCTCGGGAGTATTTCGAAAAAGCGATAGAAGTAACGGAAGGCCGGGACCTGTCCGCCAAGGTGGAGTATGCGCGCGGCTACGCGAAGCTCCTCTACGAACGCGAATTACATGACGAATTGCTCAATGACGTCATGGCATCAAGTCCGTACCACGACGGATTTACATTGGGTAATGTGCTCGCCCAGGAACAGGCGGAGGCCCTGCTGGCCGAAGCCGACGACTATTTTTGAACGGATCGACTATGAACAGACTCACGCTGGGAATCGCGCTGCTCGTACTGAGCCTGCCGCTGCAGGCTGCGACCCTCAAGATTGCCACGGTGACGCCCGAAGGCTCACAGTGGATGGAACAAATGCGCGCGAGTGCCCGGGAGATCAAGGAGCGGACTGAGGGGCGCGTGCAGATCAAGTACTATGGCGGCGGCGTCATGGGCAGCGATCAGAAGGTCCTGAGTCGTATCCGCATCGGTGCACTGCAGGGCGGCGCATTCACGCCGTCGGCGCTGGCCTCGCAATACCCGGACCTCAATCTCTACGGCCTGCCGATGGTATTCGACTCCGAGGAAGAAGCGGCCTATGTGCGCGAGCGCATGGATGCGACACTGCAGGCCGGCCTCGAGGATGCCGGGTGGGTCAACTTCGGCTTCGCGGCGGGCGGATTCGCGATCCTGATGTCGAATAAGCCCGTTCGCTCGCTCGACGATCTCAAGGGCAAGAAAGTCTGGATTCCCGAAGGCGACACGGTCAGCCGCTATTCGATGGAGGCCCTGTCGCTCTCGCCGGTCACGCTGCCGCTCACCGACGTCTTGACGGGGTTGCAGACCGGTCTCATCGACATCGTCGCCATGTCGCCCATCGGCGCGCTGGTGCTGCAGTGGCACACCAAGGTCAAGTACATAACCGAGCTGCCGCTCGTCTATACGTTCGGCTTCATGGCCGTCGACAAGCGTGCGTTCAACAAACTCGATGATGCCGACAAGGCGATAGTTCGCGACGTCATGGAGCAAACGTACGCCAAACTCAATGAAGTGAACCTGGTCGACAACCGCGGTGCGCGCGAAGCACTAATCAATGCGGGACTGCAAAGCGTGGCGGTCGATATGTCGGAATACGACAGGGTCCGTGACGTCCTGATGGAATCGACGGCGGAACTCGGCGAAGAAGACCTCTACACGCCTGACCTGTACACGCAGATGCTCGCTCATATCGAGGAGTTTCGGTCGCGACAGGCAGCGGCCGTGGAACAGACTTTTTGAGCAAAGCGCTCGATAGCCTCGAGCGAGCAGGAAAGCACGCCGAGAATACAGCGCTCGTCGTGCTGCTCGCGGCGATGATCGGCGTATCCGTCTTTCAGATCGTCAATCGCCAGCTTCTCAGCGGTGCATTCACGATCGCCTGGGCGGACGAATTCGTCAAGTTCACGGTGTTGTGGCTCGCGATGGTCGGATCCATTGCCGCTTGCCGCGATAACAAGCACATTCGTATCGACCTGATTACGCACATCCTGTCGGGGCGTATCGTGTCCTGGATCAAGATCGTCGTCGACCTGTTCGCCGCTGCCGTGTGCGCGATGATCGCCTGGCAGGCCTGGCGTCTCGTCCGCGAGGAAATGAGCTGGGGCGACACCGTGCTGGATAACGTTCCGCTGTGGATCGCACACGCGATCGTACCGCTGGCTTTCGTACTGATCAGCTACCAGTTCCTCGTGCGAGTCCTGAAGCTGCTGCTCGACGTCTTGCGGCCCGCGGAGTCGCGGCCGTGATCCTCCTCAGCCTGCTACTCATCGTACTCGCCATCCTCGGCGCGCCGCTGTTCGTCATCATTGCGACGAGCGCCATGGTCGGGTTCCACAACAGCGGCACCGAGCTCATGACGATTGCGCTGGAACTCATGAGCATTGCCCAGATGCCGATCCTGACGGCGATCCCGCTATTTACATTTGCCGGATACCTGCTCAGCGAAAGCAACGCGCCGCAGCGACTCGTGCGCCTGACCAATGCGATGTTCGGATGGATGCCGGGGGGGCTCGCGCTCGTTTGCCTGGCCGCGTGTGCATTCTTCACGGCATTCACGGGTGCCTCGGGCGTGACCATTATCGCGCTGGGCGCGATCCTGTACCCGGCGCTCAAGCAGGACGGCTACGGTGACCGCTTCAACCTCGGACTCGTTACCTCTTCCGGCAGCCTTGGCCTTTTGTTTGCACCGTCGCTGCCGCTGATTCTCTACGGTGTCGTCGCCGAGGTCAGTATCGATGACCTGTTTCGTGCCGGCATCGTCCCGGGGCTCGTCATGCTCGTCATGCTGTCGGGTTACAGCATCTGGGTGAATCGGGACAACCGCAGACCGGTCAGTTCTTTCTCGATGCGCGAAGTCGGTGCAGCGCTGCGCGAAGCGATTTGGGAATTGCCGTTACCGATCGTCGTGCTGGGTGGAATCTACTCGGGCTTCTTTGCCGTGTCCGAGGCGGCTGCCATCACCGCGCTGTATGTCTTCATCGCCGAAGTCCTTATCAATCGCGAGATTGCAATCCGCGATCTGCCGCAGGTCATTCGTGAGTCGATGGTCCTGGTGGGCGGCATCCTCATGATCCTCGGAGTCTCCCTCGCATCCACGTACTATATGATCGACACGGAAGTGCCGCAGAAACTGCTGGCTTTCGTTGCCGGCCTCGTCAGTTCGCCGCTGTCCTTCCTCGTGCTGCTGCTGCTGTTTCTGTTAGTACTTGGCGCTATCCTCGATATCTTTTCCGCCATCGTGCTTGTCGTGCCCCTCATCCTGCCCATCGCGGCGGGCTTCGGTATCAACGAAGTCCATCTCGGTATCGTGTTCCTGGCGGCGATGCAGCTCGGTTATCTCACGCCCCCGGTCGGCCTAAACCTGTTCATCGCCAGTTACCGCTTCGAGAAACCGATCCTGCACGTGTATTCGGCGACGTTCCCGTTCCTCATGATTTTGCTCCTGTCCGTAATCCTGATAGCGTTCTGGCCGGGCCTGTCGCTGGTATTCGTATCCGGCCAATAATCAAACGAGGTGTCACGTGGTATCCAGACTCGCTGCAACGATTCTCGTCGCGCTGAGCGCACCGCTCGCGTTTGCATCGCTCGACGAGGTGCAATTGCCGCCCGGCTTCGCGATCGAGGTTTATGCCGACGTGCCGAGGGCCCGCTCGCTGGTCTTCGGCGACCAGGGGACGCTGTTCGTTTCGACGCGCAAGGCTCGCTCCATCTATGCCGTCGTCGAGAGCGGCGATGGCTCGACGCGCACGATCGAGCTTGCCGACAACCTGAGCACGCCTAACGGCATAGCGTTCAAGGACGGCGATTTGTATGTTGCCGAGATCGATCGCGTGCTGCGTTACCGGGACATAGAGGACAATCTCGAATCCGTGCCCGACCCGGAAGTGCTCGATATCGACCTGCCGTCAGAGCGCCGCCATGGCTGGCGCTACATCGGTTTCGGCCCCGACGGGATGCTGTACATCAGCATTGGCGCACCCTGTAACGTCTGCGACGACGAAGGCTTCGCCGAGATCATCCGCGTCAATCCCGACGGGTCGGGCCGGGAAACCTACGCATCGGGGATCCGCAACTCGGTCGGTTTCACGTGGCACCCCGAGACCGGGGACCTCTGGTTCACCGACAACGGCCGCGACATGATGGGCGACGACATACCGCCGTGCGAACTCAATCACGCGAGCCGTCCAGGCCAGCATTTTGGTTTTCCCTACTGCCATGGCGGCGACATCCCCGACCCGAAATACGGCAAGCGAAAGAGCTGTGAGGATTATTCGGCGCCCGTGCAGAAACTCGGCCCGCACGTCGCGCCGCTCGGTCTGACGTTCTATACTGGCGACATGTTTCCGCCCGAGTACCGCGGCCAGATTTTCATCGCGGAACACGGCTCCTGGAACCGGTCGAAGAAGATCGGCTATCGCGTGACACTCGTCACGCTCGACGGCGACGAGGCCGTTCGTTATGAGCCGTTCGCTGAAGGGTGGTTGCAGAACGAGCAGGCGTCTGGTCGGCCGGTCGACCTGCTTGTCAAAGAGGATGGATCCCTGCTGGTCAGCGACGACTTCGCAGGGAAGATATATCGCATTTCCTATTCCGGTGGGACTCAGTAGAGGAACGACTCAATGAGCAGCAGTAATGTCTTCGTGCGCTTTTTCCGTGCTGTCTGGCGCGGCCTCAACGCCCTGCGCAAGTTCCTGCACCTGATCCTGCTCCTCATCATCTTCATGCTGTTCTTTGGCGTGATGTCCGGTGAGGCCCCACCGATCCTGCCCAAGAGTGCTGCCCTGGTCGTGCAGCCGGCCGGTGCGCTCGTCGAACAGCTCTCCGGGGATCCGTACGAGCGCGCCATCGCCGAGCTGACCGGTGATGCGCAACCCGAAACGCTCGTGCAGGATGTCGTCGATGCGCTGGAAGCGGCAGGCGACGACGACCGCATCAGCGCCGTGCACCTCGAGCTCTCGTCCGTCACATCGGGCGGCATGGACAAACTCAGGCGTGTTGCGGCGGCGATCGACACCTTCCAGGAATCGGGCAAGCCGGTTATCGCGACGGCGGATTTTTACACGCAACAGGCCTACTATCTCGCCGCGCATGCGGACGAGGTCTACCTGAATCCCGACGGCGTCGTGTTCATCCAGGGCTATGGTTCGTACCGCGACTACTACAAGGACGCCATCGAACTGCTGCGCATCGACTGGAACGTATTCAAGGTCGGGACGCACAAGTCGTTCGTCGAGCCGTACACGAGAACCGACATGTCGCCCGAGGACCGCGAATTTCGCGCGCGCATCACGCGGCATCTCTGGGAGTCATATGATGAGCACATCGTTGCGGCGCGCGGTCTCGCCGAGGGAGCCGTCGACGATTACACGCAGAATCTCGTGGCGCACACCGAGGCGGCCGGTGGCGATCTTGCGATCGCGGCACGCGACCGTGGACTCGTCGACGACCTGCTGGGGCGGACGGCGATTCGCGAACTCTTTATCGAGCGGGTCGGCGTCGACGAGGACGACGAGTCGACCTACGCCAAGGTCTGGCTCGGCGACTACCTGGCGCAGTTACGCCTGCGTGGCGCCGACGACAAGTCGAACTCGGAGAATGTCGGGGTCATCATTGCGTCGGGCAATATCCTCGACGGCACGCAGCCTCCGGGCACGATCGGTGGCGACTCGACGGCGGCGCTGCTGAGGCGCGCGCTCGAGGACGAGGCGGTCAAGGCCGTCGTGCTGCGTGTCGACAGCGGCGGGGGCAGCGCGTTCGCCTCCGAAGTCATTGCGGAAGAGATTCGCGAGCTGCAGGAAGCGGGCAAGCCGGTCGTCGCATCGATGGGCAGCGTCGCGGCATCGGGCGGCTACTGGATCTCGATGTTCGCGGACAAGATCTACGCGAGCCCGACGACGATCACGGGTTCCATCGGTATCCTCGGCATGTTCCCGACCTTCCAGCGAACGCTGGCTGCCGTCGGCATCTACAACGACGGTGTCGGCACGACGCCGTGGTCGGGCCAGTTGCGCCCGGACCGCGAGATGAACGACGAGACCAAAGCCCTGTTCCAGGCGGTCATCAATGACGGTTACCAGGACTTCATTACCGGCGTTGCCGAAGGCCGCGAGCTCGAGGTCGAGTACGTCGACCAGATCGGGCAGGGCAAAGTCTGGACCGGCGAAGAAGCGCTCTCCAACGGGCTCGTCGACGAACTCGGCGGCCTCAAGATGGCTATCGAAGGCGCCGCGGAGTTGGCGGGCCTCGAGTCTTACGGCCAGGTGCTGCTCGAGCAGGAGCTGTCACCGACCGAGCAGCTGATTCTCGACCTCCTGTATGTCGGCAAGGGCGTGGGAATCGATCCCGTGGCATTTACATCGTCGCCGACGCTCGTCGAGCGGTTCGCCAATCGCTTCGAGGCGCTGTTGGCGAACGTCGCGCGGTTCAATGATCCAATGGGGGTCTACGCCTACTGCTTCTGCGAGATCGAGTAATCGTCAAGCCCAGTCGAGAATGACCTTGCCCGACTGCCCGGACTCCATGAGTTCGAACGCGGGCAGGAACTCGCCGATGTCGAAGTGATGCGTGATGATCGGCGACATGTCGAGGCCGCTTTGCAGCATGCTCGACATCTTGTACCAGGTCTCGAACATCTCGCGTCCATATACGCCTTTGAGAACGAGGCCCTTGAAGATCACCTCGTTCCAGTCGATCGCCATATCACCGGGAGGAATCCCCAGGATCGCGACCTTGCCGCCGTGGTGCATCGTACGCAGCAGGTCGCGAAACGCCTGCGGGTTACCCGACATCTCCATGCCGACATCGAATCCCTCGGTCATGCCGAGGTCCTGCATCGTCTCGTCGATGGTCTGGCTCGCAACGTTGATGGCACGAGTGGCTCCCATCTTGCGCGCGAGGTCCAGGCGGTAGTCGTTGACGTCGGTGATGACGACATGGCGCGCACCCGCGTGCCGGGCGATCGCGACGGCCATGATGCCGATCGGTCCGGCGCCCGTAATCAGCACGTCCTCGCCGACGAGATCGAATGACAGGGCCGTGTGTGTCGCGTTGCCGAGCGGGTCGAGGATCGACGCCATGTCGTCGGAAATCGCGTCGGGCAGTTTGAACACGTTGAAGGCGGGCACCGCGATGTACTCGGCAAATGCGCCCGGGCGGTTCACGCCCACGCCGACCGTATTCATGCACAGGTGTCGTCGCCCGGCACGACAGTTGCGGCAATAGCCACAGGTGATATGCCCTTCGGCCGACACCCGGTCGCCAATCTCGTAGCCTTTGACCTCGATGCCTTTCTCGACGATCTCACCGCTGAATTCATGACCCACGGCCATCGGTACCGGTATCGTCGCCTGCGCCCAGTCGTCCCACTTGAAAATGTGAATATCGGTGCCGCAGATCGCCGTGCGCCTGACCTTGATCAATACGTCGTTGTGGCCGACACGCGGTTTGTCGACGTCTTCCATCCAGATGCCGCGTTCGGCTTTTGCCTTCACCAGCGCTTTCATATTCGTTCCCTCGATCGGAGCGACTAGCCAATAACGCCGAGTTCGCGCCCGACATCCGTGAATGCGTCGATCGCGCGGTCGAGCTGGTCGCGGGTGAGTCCGGCGGACATCTGGGTCCGGATGCGGGCCTCGCCCCTCGGCACGACCGGGAAGGAGAAGCCGATGACGTAGATGCCGCGTTCGAGCAGCTTGTCGGCCATCGCGGTGGCGAGCTTTGCGTCGCCGAGCATGACCGGGATGATCGGGTGCTCGCCGGGTTTGAGATCGAAGCCGCGCTCGGTCATGCGCGCGCGGAAATACGCTGCGTTTTCGTGCAGCTGGCCCTTGAGCGAGTCATCGCGCTGGAGCAGGTCCAGCACGGCGATCGACGCCGCCACGATCACCGGCGCTACCGAGTTTGAAAACAGGTAAGGGCGGGAGCGCTGCCGCAGCCAGCCGACGATTTCCTTACGACCGGACGTGAATCCACCCGAGGCGCCGCCGAGCGCCTTGCCGAGCGTACCCGTGATGATGTCGATGCGACCCATGACCCCGCGATACTCGTGCGTGCCGCGGCCGTTCTCGCCGAGGAAGCCGGTGGCATGACAGTCGTCGATCATGGTCAATGCATCGTATTCATCGGCCAGGTCACAGATGGCCGACAGGTTGGCAATGGTGCCGTCCATCGAAAATACGCCGTCCGTCACGATGAGTCGGGTGCCCGCACCTTGCGCCTCTTCCAGCTGCACCTTGAGGTCGTGCATATCGTTGTTGGCGTAGCGGTAGCGGCCGGCCTTGCACAGGCGTATGCCATCGATGATGCTGGCATGGTTGAGGGCGTCGCTGACGACCGCGTCTTCGGGGCCGAGCACGGTTTCGAACAGGCCGCCGTTGGCGTCGAAGCAGGACGGATACAGGATCGTATCCTCGGTACCGAGAAACGCACTGATGCGCTCTTCGAGTAGCTTGTGGATGGTCTGCGTGCCGCAAATGAAGCGCACCGAGGCCATGCCGTAGCCAAACTCGTCGAGGGCCTTGTGCGCCGCCTCGATGACCTCGGGGTGGTTGGCCAATCCCAGGTAATTGTTGGCGCACAGGTTCAGGACTTCCTCGGTATGGCCGTCCAAGCGTACGCCGATGGCCGCCTGCTGCGGGCCTGCGATCAGGCGTTCCTGTTTGAAAAGACCCTCGGATTTGAGAGCGTCGGTCTGCTCCGCGAGCGACGCGAGAAAGGATGCCGGCACGGGAATTCTCTTTGTTTTGACGGTGCCGCGATTATACGCGAATCCGGGGCTATACCGATCCCCGTTTCGCCGCCGATAGGCTATCATCGCGGGCATAATAAAGGAGTAATCGGATGAGATTTCTCGACCAGCCGGCTGCTCAGAAAAGCAGCATTCCCTACATCGACGATAATTACCTTGCCGACGAGCAGGCGCTGGTCCGCCAGCTCGCGGACGAGGCCGATCCCGGCGAGTCGGCCCGACACAAGATATTGACGACTGCCGAGCAGCTCGTGCGGGCCGTGCGCAAGAACACGAAGAACGACGGCGGCATCGAGGCCTTCCTGCAGCAATACGACCTGTCGTCGGGTGAGGGCGTACTGCTGATGTGTATCGCCGAGGCCTTGTTGCGCATTCCCGACGCCGACACGGCGGACCGGCTCATCGCCGACAAGATCACCGCCGCGCATTGGCAGGACCATGTCGGCACCAGCGACTCACTGTTCGTCAACGCGTCGACCTGGGGGCTGATGCTGACGGGCAAGATACTGACGGTCGAAGACTTCGAGACCGGCAATCCGGTCAACCTGCTGCGCAAGCTCGTCAGCCGGGCAGGCGAGCCTGTCGTGCGTGCCGCCATGCGCCAGGCGATGAAGATCATGGGACACCAGTTCGTCATGGGGCGCACGATCGGCGACGCGCTGAAGCGCGCGGTGCGGAGTACCGACCTGCCGTATCGATATTCTTTCGACATGCTCGGCGAGTCGGCGCTGACGGCAGCAGACGCGACGCGCTACCTCGAGAGCTACCATGAGGGCATCAAGAGCATCGGCGACGCGCATGTCGAATCGGCCGACATCTTCTCCGCGCCCGGCATCTCGGTCAAACTATCGGCGCTGCACCCGCGCTTTGAATACTCGCAGGAAGAACGCGTCATGGCCGAACTGGTGCCGGCCGTTCTCGAACTCGCCAAGCATGCGAGGGACGTCGGCATCGGCCTGACCATCGATTCGGAAGAGGCGCATCGATTCGAGATGTGGCTTGCGATCTTCGAGCGCGTCTATCGCGACGCGTCGCTCCGCGACTACGAGGGTTTCGGCGTCGCGTTGCAGACCTACCAGCGGCGCGGCCGCGACGGCATGCGATTTCTCATCGATCTCGCCGGCGACGTCGGGCGGCGCATACCGGTGCGCCTCGTCAAGGGTGCTTACTGGGACAGCGAAGTGAAGTGGGCGCAGGAGCAGGGACTCGACAGCTACCCTGTCTTCACACGTAAATCACATTCGGACGTGTCCTATCTCGCGGCGGCTCGCGCGGCGCTGGCGGCGGGCGACAGGATCTACGCGCAGTTCGCGACGCACAATGCGCACACGCTGGCCAGCGTGCTGCACTATGCGGGTTCGCGTCGCGACTACGAATTCCAGCGCCTGCACGGCATGGGCGAGGAACTCTACGCCGAGGTCGTGGACCCGGAGAAGCACGACCGGCCCTGCCGCGTGTATGCCCCGGTCGGGAATCACGAGGACCTGTTGCCGTATCTCGTGAGGCGCTTGCTGGAGAACGGCTCCAATACGTCTTTCGTCAACAAGATTGCCGACGAGACGATCGAGGTTTCGGAAATCATCGCGGACCCGCTCGAGACCGCAGCGAGACACGACTATGAGGCGCACGATCGTATCCCGGCGCCGTGCGATATTTTCCAGCCGGAGCGGGTCAATTCAAGCGGCGTCAATCTCGCCGACCGCAGCGTCAGCTCGGCGTTGCTCGCCGACCTGGATGCGGCCAGCGAGCGGGAACTGACGGCCAGGCCGATCGTTGGTGGCAAGGAAATGAGTGGCGTCGAAGAGCCATCGGTGAACCCGGCGGACACGTCCGAGACCGTGGGCGTCTGTCACCAGGTAACGGCGGATGGTATCGACAAGGCGATCGAGATTTCGCTCGCCGCCCAGTCCGGGTGGGACCGCCTCGGCGGGCATCGGCGCGCGGCAATCCTGAACCGCGCCGCGGACCTCTATGAGAGCCACCGGGACGAGTTGCTCGGCCTGATCGTGAGAGAGGGGGGGCGCTCGATCCCGGATGCGATTTCCGAGCTCCGTGAAGCCGTCGATTTCATGCGTTACTACGGTGCGCAGGCGGAAAAGCACTTCGGCGAGCCGATCGTGTTGCCGGGTCCGACGGGTGAGCGCAATACGCTCAGCATGCGCGGCAAGGGTGTGTTCATCGCGATTAGCCCCTGGAACTTCCCGCTGGCCATCTATACCGGGCAGATCACGGCCGCGCTCGCTGCCGGCAACGCGGTCCTGGCCAAACCGGCGGCGCCGACAACGCTTATCGGCTATCGTGCCGTCCAGCTGTTACATGAGGCCGGCGTCCCGGCCGACGTATTGCATTTCGTGCCCGGCAGCGGTCGCCTGATTGGTGAGCGCGCTGTTGCCGACCCGCGCATCGCAGGCGTGGTCTTCACCGGCTCGACAGAAGTCGCGCAGACCATCAACCAGACGCTGGCGCATCGGGACGGCCCGATCGGCACACTGATCGCCGAGACCGGTGGCCAGAACGCCATGTTCGTCGACAGCTCGGCATTGCCCGAACAGGTCGTGCATGACGCCATCTACTCAGCCTTCAACAGCGCCGGTCAGCGTTGTTCCGCGTTGCGCGTGCTGTGCGTGCAGGAGGAGATCGAACCGCGGACGCTGGACCTGCTCAAGGGCTACATGGAGGAGCTGACGATCGGCGATCCGAGGCACCTGTCGACGGACGTCGGACCGTGTATCGACGATCCGTCGCGACAGATACTCGCGGCGCATGTCGAACGCATGGGCAGGGAACAGACGGTCGTATATCGCTGCGCCTTGTCGCATGAGCACCAGGCAGGTACGTATTTTGCGCCGACGCTGGTCGAGATCGACGACATCGGCGCGCTGACCGAAGAGCAGTTCGGTCCGGTCCTGCACGTCGTCAAGTTCAAGGGTCGTCACCTCGACAAGATGGTGCAGGCTGTGAACGGGACCGGGTTCGGCCTGACCATGGGGCTGCACAGCCGCATCGACTCACGCATGGCCGGACTCGCCGCGGACTCGGGTGCCGGGAATCTCTACGTCAACCGCAACATGATCGGTGCCGTCGTCGGCGTGCAGCCCTTCGGTGGGCGGGGACTGTCCGGCACGGGTCCGAAAGCGGGTGGCCCGAACTACGTGCAGCGATTCGGCACCGAGTTCACGTTGAGCAACAACATCTCGGCCGTGGGCGGCAACGCGAGCCTGCTGACGATGGGATCGGACTGACGCGGGCGGGCCTCGATGGCGATCAGCGTTTTCGATATCTTCAAGGTAGGCATCGGCCCGTCCAGCTCGCACACGGTCGGGCCGATGAAGGCGGCACGTGCATTTGCGATGTCGGCCAGCGATGTCGGAGCAGCCCGGTATCGTGTGACCCTGCATGGCTCGCTGGCCTGGACCGGCAAGGGGCACGGTACCGATGCCGCGATCCTGCTGGGCCTGGCCGGCCATGAACCCGAGAGCATTGACCCGGATGCGATCGATGACATCCTCGCCGCCATTCGCAGCCAGGGTCGGGTCGACATCGACTTCGACTATGAACGTGAGCTCGAGCGACATACCAACGGCATGGTCTTCGCGGCTCTCGGCAACGACGGCAACGTGCTGCAGCAGGAGACCTATTACTCGCTCGGTGGCGGTTTCATCGCACGCGGCGACGAGGTGGAGCCGGCCGGCCAGGACATCGTGGCGAGGCTGCCGTATACGACGAGCAAGTCCTTGCTCGAGACCGCCGCCACCGAGCGCATGGCGATCGCCGAGCTGGTCATGCACAACGAGATGGCGTGGCGCAGCGAAGCCGCGATCCGCGAGGGACTCGATGCTATCTGGACTGCGATGCAGGCCTGTATGGATCGCGGCCTGCGTACCGAAGGCGTGTTGCCGGGCAAGATGGCGGTCGCTCGCCGCGCATCGAAATTGTATCGATCGCTGTCAGGCCGCGGTGAGCCCCAGGCGCCGGATGCCATGGAGTGGGTGAATGCCTGGGCGATCGCCGTCAACGAGGAGAATGCGGCCGGGGGGCGTGTCGTAACGTCGCCGACGAACGGTGCCGCGGGTATTATTCCGGCCGTGATTCGCTACTATGCGACCTTCGTCCCGAAGGCATCCGACGACGGCGTCCGGCGTTTCCTGCTGACGGCCGGCGCGATCGGCATCCTTTACAAGGTCAACGCGTCGATATCCGGGGCCGAGATGGGCTGCCAGGGTGAGGTCGGTGTTGCGTGCTCCATGGCGGCAGGCGGGCTGGCGGCGACGCTTGGCGGTTCCAACGATCACGTGGAGGAGGCCGCGGAGATCGGCATGGAACACAATCTCGGGCTGACCTGCGACCCGATTGGCGGGCTCGTCCAGATCCCCTGCATCGAGCGCAATGCGATGGGCGCGGTCAAGGCGATCAATGCCGCGCGGCTGGCCATGCACGGTGACGGCACGCACAAGGTCACGCTCGACCAGGTCATCGCGACCATGCGGCAGACGGGCCTCGACATGTCGGCACGTTACAAGGAAACGTCGCAGGGCGGGCTCGCGGTCAACGTTCCCGAGTGCTAACCGGGCGCAGCCGCCGAGTCAGGTTTTCTTCGGCCAGTCGTGAACCAGCAGTGTCGCCTCGGGCCGATCGTAGAGGCTCCAGTCGTCGCTATCGATTTCGACCGACACGATGCCGGCCGTAGGCAGGTTGCCGGTCAGACCCGGCACGAAATAATTGACGAGATCGGTCAGGCCGGGATTGTGGCCGACCAGCATCAGGTTGTTGAAGCCTGCGTCCTGCGCAACGATCACATCGAGGATCTCGTCGACTGAAGCGAGGTACAGGCTGTCTTCCTTATGCAGGAACTCGCGCGGGTAGCCAATCTCGAGGGCAACGATGCGGGCGGTGGTCCAGGCGCGCGTCGCCGGGCTCGAGATGATCAGGGACGGGCGGATGCCATATTCCTTGATTCGCCGGCCCATCTCGGGAGCGTCGCGCTCGCCGCGCTTGTTCAGCGGGCGTTTGCGGTCCGGCAGTGTCGCGTCTTTCCAGCTCGACTTTGCGTGGCGAACGATCGTCAGCGTCTTCATTTTGGTCCTGCTCACACTATCTTGGCGCGCCGCTACATCATGCCCGTTTGCAGGCGCGCCTCGTCGCTCATCATACCGATGTTCCACGGCGGATCGAACACCAGTTCGACCTTCACGTCGGACACCGTGGGCACGATTGCGATTTTCTCGCGCGCATCCTGGACGATGACGTCGCCCATGCCGCAACCCGGTGCCGTGAGCGTCATTTCTACATCGACCGAGCGTTCGCCGTTGCCGAGCGGCGTGACCTCGCACTTGTAGACCAGGCCGAGATTGACGATATCCACCGGAATTTCCGGGTCGTAGCAGGTCTTGAGTTGTTCCCAGATTACACTTTGGATATCGGCGTCGGTGGCGTTTTCGGGTACCGACGGCGGCTCGACGGGTTCCTTGCCGAGGGCGTCGGCGTCGATGCCCGAGATGCGGAACAGGTTGCCTTCGATGTACACGGTGAAACTGCCGCCAAGCGCCTGCGTGATAAAGCCTTCGGTGCCCTTGTCGAGCGTGATGGCCTCGCCGATAGGTACAACGATCGCCCTGACGTCACGCGTCAGCGTTACGGGTTCGTTATCGTGCCCGAACATCGTGTGTCCTTACTCCGTCGTCGCCGGCGTGCCGGCGTTGTTGAGAGCGGCCTGCAAGGTCCGCCAGGCGAGCGTCGCACACTTGACGCGCCCGGGATAGCGGCGCACGCCATCGAGAGCAACGAGCTTCTCGAGCTCGGGGCTCACCCCGGTGCTGGCCGCGCCTTCCGTGAGTCGTGCGGCAATTTCGTCGATGCAGGATGCGGCCCGGGTCACGTGCAGTCCCGTGATGGCAGCGGTCATCAGCGATGCCGACGCGACCGAGATGGCGCAGCCGCTGCCGTCGAAGCTCGAACGACGGATCAGCCCGTGATCGTCGACCTGCACATACAACGTCAGCCTGTCGCCACACAACGCATTGATGCCGTCCGCCGTATGCGTCGCGTCTTCCAGGCAGCCGAAATGCCGTGGTTTCCTCGAGTGGTCGAGAATCAGCTCGCGATAAAGATCCTGCATCTCGGTCACGCGAAGATTTCCCGCGCTTTTTGCAGTGCGGCGACGAGGCGGTCGATGTCCTCGCGGTTGTTATAGAGGGCCAACGAGGCGCGGGCCGTGCCCGGAATCCCGAAGTACTGCATGACCGGCATGGCGCAGTGGTGACCGGTGCGGATGGCGACGCCCTGATGGTCGAGGATCGTACCGACATCGTGTGAGTGGATATCGTCGAGCAGGAAGGACTGCACACTCGCCTTGCGGCGGGCTTCGCCGACCAGGCGAATACCGTCGACCTTCGCTAGTTCGGCAACCATGTAGTCATGCACGTCGTTCTCGTAGGCTGCGACGTTTTGCATGCCGATGTCCCGCAGGTAGTCGATGGCGGCGCCGAGGCCGATGACGCCCGAGATGTTGGGCGTACCGGCTTCGAACTTGTAGGGCAGTTCGTTCCACGTCGTCCGGTCGAAGGTGACTTCAAGGATCATGTCGCCCCCGCCTTGCCACGGGGGCATGGTGTCGAGCAGGTCTTCACGGCCCCACAGGACACCCGTGCCCGTAGGGCCGAACATCTTGTGTCCGGAGAATGCATAGAAGTCGCAGTCGAGTGCCTGGACGTCGACCTGCATGTGCGGGACGGCTTGCGCACCGTCGACGAGAACCGGAATTTCACGCGCCCGGGCGTGTTCGATGATGCGTTCGACCGGGCAGATCGTGCCCAGCGCATTCGCGACGTGCGAAATGCCGACCAGGAAAGTCTTGTCATCGATGAGCGCGAGCATCGCCTCGACATCGATTTCGCCGCGCTCATCGATCGGCGCGACGGCAAGTTCGGCGCCGGTTTGTTCGCACACGAGTTGCCACGGCACGATGTTGGCGTGATGCTCGAGATGGCTGATTACGATCGTGTCACCCGGCTGCAGGCGAGGGCGGCAAAAACTCTGCGCGACGAGATTGATCGATTCGGTCGTGCCGCTGGTCAGCACGATCTCGGTGCGCGAGTTCGCATTGATGAAACCCGCGATCTTGTCGCGAGCACCCTCGTAAGCTTCGGTCGCGCGATGACTGAGTGTATGCACGCCGCGGTGGACATTGGAGTGATCCTCACGCTGGTAGCGCGCCACGGTGTCGATGACGGATGCCGGCTGCTGGGCCGACGCCGCGCTGTCGAGATAGATCAGCGGATTGCCGTGCACCGACTGGTCGAGCGCAGGGAAGTCCGCCCGCCAGTGATGTGCGTTGACCATCTCTGCCCTGGCGATCATGCCGTGTAGTCCTCCTCGGAACGGATCAGCTCGCCGAGCCGTCGTTCCATGAGGCGCGATACCGGCTCTTGCGCCGCCTCGACCGGTATACGGGATACGAGTCCGGCTGCAAACGCGTGCGTCAGCACCTCGGTGGCGCGTTGCGGGTCGAGTCCACGCGTCCGCAGGTAGAAGAGCGCCGTCTCGTCGAGCTGACCGACCGTCGTGCCGTGACTGCACTTGACGTCGTCGGTGTAGATTTCGAGTTCCGGCTTGGCATCGATCTCCGCGTGGGCCGAGAGCAAGAGATTGTGATTGGCCTGGTCGGCATCGGTACCGTCGGCACCCTCATGGACGATCGCCTTGCCGTTCCAGACGCAGCGGCATTTGCCGTTCAGGATGCCGCGATATTCCTGGCGTGACGTCGCGGGCCCCACACGGTGATCGACGCGCGTGTGGTTGTCGACGTGCTGGCCGTCGCCGGCCAGGTACAGGCCGGCGAAATTTACCGTGGCGCCCGGCTGGGCGATGTCGATGGCGACGTCGTTGCGCACGAGCCCGCCGCCGAGGTCGAAACTGGCCGATTCGAAGTGCGCATCGCGGCCAACGCTGACCGTCGTGCGATGCGTCTGCACGTGATCGAGCGCGCGATCCTGCAGGCGCACGTGATGCGCGACGGCATCGTCACCGATGTCGATGCACAGAATCGTATTGCTGTAGTGCTCACCCGTGCCCCGCGAGGCGTGATATTCGAAGACTTCGCCGCGGGAGCCGGGCTCGAAAGCGACCTCGACAAAGCCCTGCGATACCGACGGGGAGCCGGCTTCGTCGATGAACAGCAGCCCGACTGGTTTGCCCGGCCGTCCCTCGATGCGCAGACGCAGGCCGGAATCGAGCAGGGCGGCGTTGAATTCGGCGAGCGCGTTGTCGCCGGCCGGCAGCTCGTTGATCTTCTCCACCGAGACGCCGTCGACGATCGGGATGTCGGCAAGCCGGCCGTTGGCTATGACGAACCAGTCGGCGTCGATATCGCCGACGAGGTCTGCGATATCGGGTGTCTCGGACGGACGGGTACCGCCTTCATCAAGCCAGCGCGACGAGATGTCGCGCGCCCGGGCGAGGTCGGTGTACTTCCAGTCCTCGTCACGGGTCGTCGGAAAGCGCCCGACGATATCGCGCAGCGCATCGATGGGCGTAGTGATCATGCGTTGGCCGCCTCGCGAATCCAGTCGTAGCCCTTCTCTTCGAGCTCGTGGGCCAGGGTCTTGTCGCCCGAGCGGGCGATGCGGCCTTCCGACAGCACGTGCACAAAGTCCGGCTCGATGTAGTCGAGCAGCCGCTGGTAGTGCGTCACGAGTACGATCGCGCGATCCGGGCTCCTGAGTGCGTTGACGCCCTGCGCGACGGCCTTGAGCGCATCGATGTCGAGGCCCGAGTCCGTCTCGTCGAGAATGGCCAGCTCGGGTTCAAGCATGGCCATCTGCAGGATCTCGTTGCGCTTCTTCTCGCCGCCCGAGAACCCCTCGTTGACGCCGCGATTGAGGAATTTCGGGTCCATGCCGAGTGCGGCCATCTTCTCGCGCGCCGTCTTCAGGAACTCGAATGCGTCGATCTCGTCGAGTCCCTGGTGCGCACGCCTCGCGTTCAGCGCCGTCTTGAGTAGATAGGCATTGTTGACGCCGGGAATTTCGACCGGGTACTGGAAGCCGAGGAACAGGCCTTCGCGTGCGCGCTCCTCGGGTTCGAGGTCGAACAGGTTCTGCCCCTTGAAGGTCACCGAGCCATGCGTGACTTCGTAGTCCTCGTGGCCGGCGATGACCTGCGCGAGCGTGCTTTTGCCTGAGCCGTTCGGGCCCATGATGGCATGCACCTCGCCGGCATTCACGGCGAGCGAGAGTCCGTGCAGTATGTCGTTGCCCGCGACGCGGGCTTTCAGGTTCTTGATTTCGAGCATGTCTATTCCTAGCCGACCGCGCCTTCGAGGCTGACATTCAGCAGTGCCTGTGCCTCGACGGCGAATTCCATCGGGAGTTCCTTGAAGACTTCCTTGCAGAAGCCGTTGACGATCATGTTGACGGCATCTTCTTCGGAAATGCCGCGTTGCCTGCAGTAGAAGAGCTGGTTCGCCGAGATCTTCGACGTTGTTGCCTCGTGCTCGACTTTCGCAGACGGGTGTTTGATTTCCATGTAGGGAAACGTGTGTGCGCCGCAGTCCTTGCCAATCAGGAGCGAGTCGCACTGCGTATGGTTGCGCGCCCCCGCTGCCTGCGGCATGACCCGCACGAGCCCGCGGTAGGACTGCTGGGCCCGGCCCGCCGAGATGCCTTTCGAGACGATGGTCGAACGCGTGTTGCGCCCGATGTGAATCATCTTCGTCCCGGTGTCCGCTTGCTGCAGGTTATTGGTGACGGCAACCGAGTAGAACTCGCCGACCGAGTTTTCGCCGCGCAGCAGGCAGCTCGGATACTTCCACGTGATGGCCGAGCCGGTCTCGACCTGTGTCCACGAGATCTTGGAATTCGCCCCGCGGCAGTCGCCGCGCTTGGTGACGAAGTTGTAAATGCCGCCCCTGCCTTGCTCGTCGCCCGGGTACCAGTTCTGCACCGTCGAGTACTTGATCTCGGCATCGTCAAGCGCGACCAGTTCGACGACGGCCGCATGCAGCTGGTTTTCGTCGCGCATCGGCGCCGTGCAGCCCTCGAGGTAGGACACGTAGCTGCCCTCGTCGGCGACGACCAGCGTACGTTCGAACTGGCCCGTGTTGGCGGCATTGATGCGGAAGTAGGTCGACAATTCCATCGGGCAGCGTACGCCCTTCGGGATATAGACGAACGAGCCATCGCTGAAGACCGCGGAATTAAGTGCCGCGAAAAAGTTGTCGCGCCGCGGCACGACCGAGCCGAGGTACTTGCGCACGAGGTCCGGGTGGTCCTGCACGGCTTCCGAGAAGGAGCAGAAAATGACGCCGGCCTCGGAGAGCTTTTCCTTGAACGTCGTCGTTACCGAGACGCTGTCGAATACGGCATCGACGGCAACGCCCGCGAGGCGGGCCCGTTCATGCAGGGGGATACCGAGCTTGTCGTAGGTTTCGAGGAGCTTCGGATCGACTTCATCGAGGCTCTTCGGGCGATCTTCGTCGGACTTGGGTGCAGAGTAGTAGGAGATCGCGTCGTAATCGATCTTCGGGTAATGCACATGCGCCCACTCGGGTTCGTCCATCTCGAGCCACTGGCGATAGGCCTGCAGCCGCCATTCGAGCAGCCATTCCGGTTCGTTCTTACGCGCCGAAATGGCGCGTACGACGTTTTCGTCAAGGCCGGGGGGCAGGCTGTCCGTCGCGATGTCCGTGACGAAGCCGTGCTCATAGCGCCGGTTGACGAGGCTTTCGAGTTGTTCTGATTCAGTTGCCATGATTTTCCGCTGTGGTCTCTACGGCGATCGGCACTCCGGCGAAGCGGAATGTCGGCACCGGGCCGTCAGCGACGACCAGGTCATTCAGAGTGACGTCCTGCAAGGCGCGCCGAATCGCCACGTTAATGCGTTGCCAGGCGTTGCCGACGGTGCAAACGCCCTCGTGTTCACAGTCTCCCTCCGCGGTGCTGCACTCGGTGATCGAAACCGGCCCATCGAGCGCATCGATGATGTCGGCGGCCGTCACCGCCTGCGGGGGGCGCGACAGCCGGTAACCGCCGTTGGCGCCGCGCGTCGAGGAAACGAGCTCCGCGCGTGCCAGCAGCTTGAGCAGCTTGCTGACCGTGGGCGGCGCGATACCCGTCGCCTGAGCGACCCCGGCAGCGCTGCACACGCCCGCCTGGTGGGTTGCGAGGTGAGCCAGGACCACCGTGCCGTAGTCTGTAAGTCGGGAGATTCTCAGCATAGGGGACTATTTTAGTCCTGATTCAGCTCCGGGGCCACATTTTTCAGCAATAATCGGGTAAGTCGACACGGCCTTTTGCTATCCTACGCGGCCTCGGACCGGTCCGCGGCTAGGGCCCGTTCAACGGCTTCAAACGGGGGAGCGAACCTTGGGCGATGGCTCAGACAACCTGATCGAGATACGGAACCTGAAATACTCCCGGGGGGCGAGGCCGATCTTCGATGGCCTGGACCTGAATATCCGGCGCGGTGAGGTTACGGCGATCATGGGCCCGAGCGGCACGGGCAAGACGACGCTGCTCAGGCTCATCACGCGCCAGCTGATTCCGCAGCAGGGCACGATTCTCGTCGATGGCATCGATATCTCGACGCTCAATACCAGCCACTTGTACCAGCTGCGGCGACGCTTCGGCATGCTGTTCCAGAATGGTGCGTTGCTGACCGATCTCAGCGTGTTCGAAAATGTCGCGTTTCCGCTGCGCGAGCACACCAACCTGAGCGATCGGCTGATTCGCCATATCGTTCTGACCAAGCTGCATGCCGTGGGCCTGCGCGGCGCGGCCGGCCTGATGCCGGCGGAGCTGTCCGGCGGTATGGCACGGCGCGTTGCGCTCGCGCGTGCCATGGTCATGGACCCGGATATCCTGATCTACGATGAGCCGTTTGTCGGCCTCGATCCGATCTCGATGGGCGTCATCGTGCGCCTCGTGCGGCGCATGAACGACGCGCTCGGCATTACGAGCATCATCGTCAGCCACGATGTCCAGGAGGTTGCGACGGTCGCGGACTGCAGCTACCTGCTGTCGGACGGTCAGGTCGCGGCGTCGGGCAGCCCGGATGAACTGAGCACGGCCACGTCGGTTCTCGTACGCCAGTTCATGCACGGTATGGCCGACGGTCCCGTGGCCTTTCACTACGATGCGCCCAGTTACGAAGAGCAGCTGCTCGGCAGGGACTCCTGATGCACCGGACGGCCCAGGACATCTACGACAGCTTCGTCGAGTTCGCGCGAACGTTCGGCGCGTTTCAGCTGTTCTTCCTGCGGCTGCTGCGGCATTCGCCGTCGATGCTGACGAGCCGCTTCGGAGTCGTCGTCGGGCAGGTCTACAATGCGGGCGCGTTGTCGCTCGTTATCGTCATGGTGTGTGGTCTCTTCGTTGGTGCCGTGCTGGCACTGCAGGCCTACTCGAACATGTCGCGTTTCAATGCGGAGGACTGGACCGGTGTGGCCGCTGCGCTGGCGCTCCTGAAAGAGCTGGGGCCCGTGATGACGGCCATCCTGTTTGCAGGCAGGGCCGGAACGGCGCTGACCTCCGAAATCGGGTTGATGAAGGCGACCGACCAGCTGTCGGCCATGGAGATGATGGCGGTCAACCCCGTGCGCCGCGTCGTCGTGCCGCGCTTTCTCGGCGGCGTCATCGCGATGCCGTTGCTGGCTGCCGTCTTCAGCGCGGTAGGCCTGTTCGGTGCGCACCTCGTCGGGGTTGAGCTGTTCCAGGTCGACGTCGGCTCGTTCTGGCAGCAAATCCAGCTCATGGTCGAACCTGCCGATGTGCGTGAGGGAATTTACAAGAGCATCGTGTTCGGCATCGCGGCGAGCCTGATCGCCGTTTGGGAAGGTTATAATACGGTCCCGACGGCAGAAGGTGTCGGACGCGCGACGACGCGCACGGTAGTAATAACAGCTATAACGGTGCTTGTATTCGACTTTATGATAACGGCTGTACTTATTTGAGGATGCGACATGCGGCAGACCCGCTCAGTTGAGATAGGAACCGGATTGTTCGTTCTGCTCGGGATGAGCGCCTTGTTCTTCCTGACAACGCAGACGACCGGCGGCGACGATTTCGAAGCCGATTCCGTGTTCGTCGTGGAGGCGCGTTTCGAGAATATCGGCAGCCTGCGTGAACGGGCGCCGGTTACGATGTCGGGTGTCACGATCGGGCGCGTGACGGGTGTCAACTTCGATCCGCTGACACTCGAGGCCGTCGTCGAGTTTGTTATCGATGCGCGCTACGACCAGATCCCGGAAGACACGGACGCCAGCATCCTGACCTCGGGCATCCTCGGCAGCCAGTACGTCGGCCTGCAGGCCGGCGGTTCCGACATCTACCTCGAGGATGGCAGCGAGATCCTGTTCACGCAGTCGGCGATCGTACTCGAGAACCTGATCGGCAAGTTCCTCGTGAATGCCGGTTCCAAGGACGAGGAGTAGCAGATCATGATACGTAGCGTTCAACTCGCCATTGCGGCCTTTCTGCTAATCGCGGGCGGCGCAGCGGCCGATGATTCGCCCAACGCCGTGGTGCAGGATGCGGTAACGCTGCTCGCAGAGCAGCTCGATGGCCGTAAAGAAGAGCTGGCCGAGAATCGCGACCAACTGTACGAGATTATTGACGGCATCCTGCTGCCGCGCTTCGATCGCCGTTTTGCGGCGCAGCTCGTCCTCGCCCGGCACTGGCGCACGGCGAGCCCGGAGCAGCAGCAACGCTTCATCGAGGCGTTCTACCAGGCGCTGCTGCGCAAGTACTCCGACGGTATCCTCGAGTTCGACCCCGACAAGATCACGGTTCTGCCGTTTCGCGGCGACACGACGAAGAAGCGCAGCAAGGTGCGCAGCACGGTCGATCTCGACGACGGCAGCAAGGCAGCCGTCGACTACGAACTCGTAAAACGCAAGGCGGGGTGGCTGGTTTTCAACGTGGTTATCGAGGGCGTGTCCTACGTGCGCAATTTCCGCAGCGAATTCGATTCCGAGATCAAGTCGACGAGCCTGGAGGCCGTGATCGCGAGGCTCGAGGGCGAGGCGGGCATCGCGGCGGATGAGTGATTTCACGCTTCAGGATCTCGGGCACGGGCGCTTCGCGCTGAGCGGCGAACTGACCTTCGCGACCGCCGAGACGATCCTCAGGTCCAGCGAAGGCCCGTTCGAAGAGCACACCCAGCTCGAAATCGACCTGTCCGGCGTCACGGACAGCGACTCTGCCGGTCTCGCGTTGCTACTCGAGTGGGTGACCTGGGCCAATCACAGCGTCCGCGAGATTCGTTTCGAAAAGATACCCGACAAGATCGACGCGATTGCGCGCACTACCGAGGTCGAGCAACTGCTGTCGCGCGGCGAGCGCTGGTCGGGGTTCATCGAAGCGCCCGAGGGCGCCTAGACCGCTGCCGCTAGTAGTCTTCGTCCTCGAAGAATTCGTCGAACAGGTCGTCTTCCTCTTCGTCGACGGGCGGGTCGCCGTCGTATATCTCGAATTCCCGGTTCTGCAGGTAGGACTCGCGGATCGTCACGTACGGGTCGGCCGAGTCGGCGAGCATCTCGTCGAGCGCAAGAAGCCGCGCGCGCAGGTTGATCAGCCGCAGCACGTAGAGTTTGTCGCGGACCGAAGTATTCTCGTAGTGATAGAGCGGATCGGCCTGGATATCGAGCGGCATCATCAGGGCGTCGCGCAGCGTCGTCGGTCCGCGAAACGGCAGCACCAGGTACGGGCCCGGCGGTGCGCCCCAGACTGCGAGAGTCTGCCCGAAATCTTCAGCATTGGCTTCCAGTCCGCTCGCGGCCGCGACGTCGACGAGGCCGGCAAGACCGAAGGTACTGTTGAGCACGAAACGGGACAATTCGCCGAAGCCCTGGCGCGGTTTGCCCTGCAGGAAGTTATTCAGTGCCGAGCGTGGCGTAAACAGGTTGTTGCTGAAGTTCGTGACCCCCTTGCGGGCGGGCTCGGGCACGATCTTCTGGTACCCGCGCGCGATGGGTTTCGTCAACGCGCGGTCGAGCGCATCATTGATTCCGTAGATGCCGCGGTTGAGGCCCTCGAGCGGATCATGGTCGACGCGTTGGTCCTCGGGCGTCGCGGCGCACCCGGCCGTCAGCAAGACCGTCGTCAGGATGCACGCCAGCGATTTCATCGTGCGATTGCGAGACCGACCGGCTGGGCACGCATGTTGCGGAGCTGCTCCTCGGTCATGAACTCGCGAATGAAATCGATGCGGGCCTGGAAGCGTGCACGCTGTATGTCCTTAAGGTCCGGCAGTCGCAGCGCCTGCTGCAGGTAGCCGATACCCCCGTTCAGGTCACCGATCATGAGTCGGTACTCGGACAGGTAGTAATAGGCTTCGGCCTCTTCGCCGGCGAGGCTCGCGGCGCGTGCGAGAAGCCGAACCTGTTCGGGCGTTGGCGGCACGTTGTTCATCAGGTCGAGCAACATGGTGTGCGCCTTTTTCGGCTGCCCCATATCGAGCAGGCGTTCGCCGTACGCAATCACGAGCGGCACATTGCGCGGGAAGAGCTCGAGCGCACGCTCGAAGAGTTTGACGGCATCGCTCCACTGGTCGAGTGCCACGAGCGTCTGGCCAAGCCCGATGTGATATGCAATCACCGACTGGTCTTCCTCGAGCAAGCCTTCGAATATCGGCAGCGCTTCGAAGTGCCGGTTCGCCTTCTGGTAGGCGACCGCCCGACCGTAGCGCTCGATGCCACTTTGCCTGTCGTGTGCGCGACTTTCGAACCAGGCGACCGCTTGCTCCGGCGTATCGAATCTCATGACGATTGCCCGCATGCGGGCGATGCCGTAACTCGTTGTGTCGTCGCTGAGAACGGGCGCGTAGTCACGGGCGCGGTTGCGGGCCTCGGCAATACGCGCGGTCGTCACCGGATGCGTGCGCAGGAACTCGGGTGCGCGCATCTCGGGGCTCGTGGTCTGCTGTCGCGAAATGACCTCGAAAAACGACGCCATGCCATATGGATCGAATCCGGCATCGGCCAGGGCCGCGATACCTACGCGATCGGCCTCGTATTCGTTGTTGCGCGTGAAGTTGATCTGCTGTTGCGCCGCAGTTCCCTGGGCGACGGCCATCGCGCCCTGCACGGCGTCCGAACTCCCGCCGGCCGCGGCGACGATGATCGCGCCGAGCATCATCGCGGTGGTCAGGATACTCTGGCGCGAGTTGGCGTGTATGGCCCTCGCGATGTGCCGTTGCGTCACGTGCGCGACTTCATGCGCCATGACTCCGGCCAGTTCGTCTTCGCTGCGCGCGGCTTCGAGCAGGCCCGTGTGCACGCCGATATAGCCGCCGGGCAGCGCAAAGGCATTGATACGCTCGTCGTCGATGGCGAAGAAACTGAAGTTGTGCGCGCCATCGTTGGTCTGAGCGGCGATACGACTGCCGATGTCGTTAAGGTACTCGGTGATGAGCGGATCCTCGACCACCTGCCCGCTGTTACGGATATCGCGCATGATCATCCGCCCGAGGCGCGCCTCGTCGGTGTTGCTCAGGATCGCGTCGGCCGGACTGCCCATGTCAGGGAGGCGGACGTCGTCAGCGCCCGCGCCGGCCGCGAAGGTCAGTACGCCGAGCGTCGTGACGAGCGATATACGTTTTGCGAGGCCTTTGATCATGTTGTTCCTGTCGCCTACCACGATCCGACCGGTCGGGAGGCTGCTCGTTCCCTCCGGGTCAAAGCGCTTTCACGGCCTCGAGGACTTCCTCGGCATGCCCCGCGACCTTTACGTTGCGCCATTCATGACGCAGTTTGCCCTGCGCATCGATCAGGAAGGTGCTGCGCACGATGCCCATGAACTTGCGCCCGTACAGGGTCTTCTCCCTGATGACGTCGAACTTCCGGCACAGGACTTCATCGGGATCGGAAATGAGATCGAAGGGAAATTCCTGTTTTGCCTTGAATTTCTCGTGCGACGCGATGCTGTCGCGGGAAACGCCGAGAATCACGGTGCGCGCGCGCCTGAACTTGTTGTGCAGCGCGCTGAAATCACGGCCTTCGGTCGTGCAGCCGGGCGTGCTGTCCTTGGGGTAGAAATAGATGACGACGTGCTTGCCGCGCAGGTCCTTGAGGCGAATCGTCTTGTCGCCCGTCGCAGTGGCCTTGAAATCACCGACGACCCGGTTCATGCGGGGTCCACTCATGCGCTGTCTCCTTGTGGCCGGAACAGGGTCAACCTTTCACCGGCTCCAGTATTGCGTCCAGGTTGAGGCGATCGCTGAGATCGAGAAACTCGTCCCGCAGCTGTGAAACGTGTATCGACGACGGCACGTTGACCGTCATCTGCACGGCGAACATCGGAGCACCCGTGTGCGCGGCCGCGTAGCTGCGCGTCGCGACGTCGGCGATCTCGATGTCGCGCGATGCAAAGAAGTTGGCGAGATTGAAAACGATACCCTGCTGGTCGAGCGCGACCACGTCGACGGCGTAGGGCATGCGGTCGTCGTCCACCGGCTTGAAGTCCGTCTTCTTGACCGAGACCGTCAGGTCGCCGGATTCGCAGAGCTTTTCGAGGTCCTTTTCGAGGCGGCCCAGCGTGTGCCAGTTGCCCGAAACGAGCAGCAGCATCGCAAATTCCGAGCCCAGGGTCGTCATGCGGCTTTCCTCGATGTTGCCGCCACAAGACAGCACGACCTTGCTCAGGTCCTGGACAACGCCAGTCCTGTCCGTCCCAACTGCAGAAATAACAATAAGTTGTGGCATTTATCTAGATTTTCTCTTGATTTTGATCCGTGGTCGGCGAGGCCTTGCCACCACCGGATATGAACAGTAACATCGCCGCCTCATTCGTGGCGAGGATTGTGTGTGTTTACTGGCAGCCTGGTAGCACTCGTGACGCCGTTCGACGGCGAGGATCGGGCCGATCACGCAAGTCTCAAGCGCCTGATCGACTTCCATGTCGAACAGGGCTCCGACGGTATCGTGATTGCCGGGACGACCGGCGAGTCGCCGACGCTCAGGCGTTCGGAGCACATCGAGCTGATCGGCCGCGCGCTCGATATCGCCGATGGGCGCATCCCGGTCATCGCGGGAACCGGTTCGAACTCGACGTGGCAGTCGATCGAGTTGTCGAAAGCGGTCGCCGACCCGCGCCTGGCCGCTTACATGGCTGTCGTGCCTTATTACAACAAGCCGACGCAGCAAGGTATATACGAACACTATATGGCGATTGCCGACGCCATCGACAAGCCCCTGCTCATGTACAACGTGCCGGGCCGTACCGTGGCGGACATGCTGCCCGAGACCGTGGCCCGGCTCGCGACGCACGGGAATATCTTCGGCGTGAAGGAAGCGACGGGCGACATGGATCGGCTCGAGGCGATCAGGGCGCTCGTCGATGATGACTTCATGATCTACAGCGGTGACGACTTCACGGCGCTCGAGTTCATGGAACGCGGCGGCCACGGCGTCGTGACCGTCAGCGGTAACGTGGCGCCGCGACAACTCGCGAGCCTGTGCCGTCTTGCGCGGGAAGGGAAAATCGACGAGGCGAGGGCGCTCGACGCGACATTGCAGCCGCTGAACAGGATGCTGTTTATCGAGTCCAACCCGATCCCGGTCAAATGGGTCGTTAGCGAGATGGGGCTCATCGAGCCGCATATCCGCTTGCCGCTGACGCCGTTCTCGGCGCAATATCATGACGAGATGCGGACGGCGATGCGCACGGCAGGCGTCGGCACGGGGAAGAACACATGAGGAATACAGATTTTGTCGCGATTGCTGTGCTGGCGGCTACGCTGGCGGCGTGCGGTGGCAATGACACCAGGGTGATCGACTGCGAGGCGAACCTGAAGTACCAGAATCGCGTCGAAGGCAAGCGCGTGAAGGTGCCCGCGGGGCTCGATCCACTGAACGAACTGGCCGAAATGCCTATCCCGAGGGCGGATCCCGATGTGCCGCAGCTGCCGCCCGGTACCTGCAACGACGAACCGCCATCGATCGGGAGCAAGAAGTAGCGATACGGCAGAACAGAATTCGGAGAGGTGGCTGAGTGGTTTAAGGTGCCCGCCTGGAAAGCGGGTGTACGGTGATACCGTACCGAGGGTTCGAATCCCTCCCTCTCCGCCAGCAAATCGAAGAAAGGGCCCAGCGGGCCCTTTTTTCGTTTTGCTTGTCGGAGAAGGATGGAGATGAGGGCCGTTGTTCGACAAAACGCGCCAGCGTTTTGGACGCGCGCAGCGCGCCCCGCAGGGGTGAGGATCGCCTCAAGGCGATCCGAGTCCATCCCTCCCTCTTTGGACCGTGCACTGCCAAAGAACCCCCGGCAGTGTTCGCCACTAATGCAGCCTGATATGCTCGATTTCCCACATGCGCTCATGCTCTGATCCAGGGTTGCGGCATACGTTCGCAAGGATGCATTCCATTGATGAACCGACTGATTCGACGCTTTAGCCACATCAACTGGGCGCTTGCCGATCAAGGTATGGTAAGCGGGGCTAACTTCTTGACCGGTATTCTGCTGGCCCGTTTCCTTGGCGTCGAGGGGTTCGGGATTTATACCCTTGGATGGTTGGTCTTAGTCTTTATAGGCAGCATTCACACACCGCTCGTCATGGGCGCCATGATGAGCATCGGGCCTGCATACTCAGAAGAAGACGCACCGGGATACTATGGTGCCGTCCTTGTCCAGAACCTCGCCGTATCGATTATTGGCACACTGCTGGTTGGCGTTGGAGTCTATCTGAGCGGCTTATTGGTTCCCGACTGGGGAATACGGCAGCTCCTGTGGCCGCTTGCTATCGCGACGTTTGCAGCGACGTGGCAGGAGTTCTTCCGGCGATACTTTTTTACACGGGAAAGACCTGCTTTGGCTTTCGCGTTTGATGCTATCCGCTACCTCGGGCAGATCGCGGCTCTAATTGTCTTGTTCGGTTTTTTCCCGGAAGCGCTGGATAGTGGCCGAGCGATGTGGATTACGGCTGCCACAGCGGCAATCCCGATTCTTGCCTGTCCGTTCGTCATGGGCAAGGTTACCTGGTCATGGCATTGGACCCGAGAAATTGCGGTCCGTCATTATCGGTCCTCGAAATGGCCGACGCTATCGGCGCCTCTGGAGAGAGTGAGTGAATATGCCTTCTACTTTGGTGCGGGTAGCCTTGTTGGCTCGGCCGGCGTCGGGGCATTAAGGGCGGCCCAGAACATGATGGGAATCGCACAAATTCTATTCCTGGGTTTGATTAATGTGGTTCAGATAAGCGCGGCGAAGCACTACAGTCGCGGTGGCCTGGCAGCGTTATCCGGATATCTGCAGAAAGTCGCCTGGATGGCGGGCGTCGCGACCGCAGCGATTTGTCTCGTCTTCGCCATAGCACCGGCCTTCTGGCTTCGTCTGTTCTTCGGGGAAGAGTTTGTCGAGTACGGTGAACTGGTGCGTTGGTGGGCACTGGCGTACACCGTCAACGTCTTTGTTCTTCCGCTGCGCTCCGGGTTGCGGGCGCTGGAAACCACCCTGCCGATTTTCACATCCGCAATGTTCGCGGCGATCTTTGCGGTTGTCTCAGCGAGTCTTGCCATCGACTGGCTCGGTCTCGAAGGCGCTGCTATAGGTATCCTGCTCTCCAAGACGATTATCGTGCTTGTGATGTGGAGGGGGATGCGCCGGTCTTTCGCCCGTCTCTCGCACTAAAATGATGCGCAAGAGAGTCAGGGCGATCCGGATAGAAGGAGGTTTGTCCTGAAACCAGTTTCAGAGGCAAGGCCCAATTGGGTGCTCCTGGGAATCTGAAAGTTATCCTGTTGTATGCGGGCTCATATAGTTTAGTATTGGCGCGCTCAATCAGCCTTTGGCTGCCGGCTACAATTTAGGAAACACGTGCGTACAGATAAGATGGACATACCGGCCGTAGTCCTCAGCGGTAATCTCGGAGAGGATGCCAATAATCGTTCGATGAACGAAATCGCGCTCGCCCTGACACGAAGCCTGGGACGCCATGGAGTCCCGGTCTACCGGTTTCATCCAAACCGGTCCGTCATGGATCTCTCATCCCGCTACTGCGTTCATGTGCCGTGCCCCAATCTTTATGAGGATCCAGCGAGTCTGGTGGATGCTCTTGTTGAGTTTGCAGATGCGAAGTCCCAGCGACCGGTCCTGTTTCCATCGTCGGATGGCGCCGCCCAGTTTATCGCGGATAACGAAGAAGCGTTGAGCGCACACTTCGCACTCACCACGCCCTCTGCAACTTGCATTGGCAATACGCAAAACAAACGTCGCTTGATAGAGATTGCCGAGGCTGCCGGAATACCGGTGCCAGAAACGCATTTCCCCACTAATCCGGATGAGCTGCCGAACATTGCTGACTCAGTTTCTTACCCGGTCATTATCAAGCCGCTCTACTCGCCTGACTGGAAGCGTCCGGAAGTGACAAGGGTTTTCGGGCGCGTCAAGGCGCTGGAAGTTGCAGAGCCCGGACAACTGATCGATTCGTGCAAGACGCTGCTGTCACTGTCGAGTGAATTCATGGTTCAGGAGATTGTGCCGGGGCCGACTGAGAATCTACTCACGTTTCTCGGCTATATTGACAGCGATGGAAATACTCTGACGGGCTGTGTACGCAAGAAGCTGCGTCAGTATCCTCCCGGTTTCGGCTATTGCGCGGCGACCGAGTCGGTCGATGATGCAGAAGTTGTCGACCTTGCCACCGAGCTTTTCAAGACTTTGAATTACAGGGGTATTGGCTGCGCGGAATTCAAACGAGATGCGCGCAGCGGTAAAACCAGGCTGATCGAAATCAATACCCGGGCAGTGCGGACGAGCGCCCTGGCGATTGCTGCAGGCGCCGATTTTCCCTGGGTCGCCTACCAGGACGCCGTGTCTCCGGGGAGTGTCAAGCCGGCTCTTGACTACCGCGTGCCGGTCCTTTGGATCCATCTGCGTGACGAATTCAGATCTGCCGGCCTGATGATGCTGAAAGGCCAGCTGTCGCCTGTGAAGTGGGTGAGGGGGTTTTTTGGCAAACCCGTGGTCGTGGCGGAGTTCAGCTGGGATGACATGCGCCCCGGCTTGCTGTTCTGGGCGCACATGCCGTGGAGGTTGGTAAAGGTTTTGTTCGGGCGCCTGCGGCGGTCTTCCCGGCAAGGCGCTTCGCGCCCCGCAGCGTAACGGAACAGGCCAGGACGACAGGCTATTACGATCGAGAAATAGTCAGTGCTTAAATCTGGCTAGCGATTTTCTTAGCCTGGAGGCCGCCTTGAAAAGGCCAGGCGAGTGTTTGATCTTGCGTTTCAGGCGCCAACGCATTCTTACCAGCCACACATAGAAAAGACCCAGGAAAGTGCGTGCTTCGGAAGAATTGTAGAGATCCAGTCTCTCATCGCACCATAGTTTCTTGTAGGGTTCATCGCCAACCGTAAAGTCGAAAATCTGCACGTCATTCGACAGGCACCAGTCAAACATATGTTGCATCAAGAGATTGCCCGGCGCATATCGGGCAAGCTCACCGCGAGCGTAGGTCGGCATGAAAAAATAAAAACGGTTCTTGAACACCATGCCCCAGTGTGTAGCCAATATTTGCTCATCCAGTTTCAGGGCGCACAACTGTATAAAGCCGTCGCGAACGTAGTGTTCAGTCATGCTCTTGAAGAAATCGCGATAAATGGACTGTTCGAACAGGTCGGTTACGCCCATCTCCTTGTAGCTTTCGGACTTCTGCTCGAACATTGTGTTCAAAGTGGAATCTAAATCCTCCTCATTAGCGGTCACGACAAACTCGAGCGTCCCGTGCTCTGCGAGGCGCCTGAATTTCCTTCGCTCGGTGCTGCGCGACTTGCTTGACCGTTTCTCTTTGAGGAAAGAATCGAGCGTCCCGCTTATCTGCGTAAAATATGCGCTGCTTGCATGTGGCTCACACGGAAGATGCATAAAAGGATTTTTTTGCTTGTTTATGTATTCCGGTTGATTCTCCAGCAAGACGGCATTGAAGCGCGGGAGTTTTGCCAATACGTCTTTCCATATTTCCAGAAACAGACTCTTGCTGATTTTATCCGAGAGGTCGTTGCTGACTATGGGACCTTGATAATCGCTAATCGTCCCTCCGAGCCACTCGAGACAGGAAACCAGGCCCCGTCTCTGGATTGCCAGGGGCAGCAGCATCAGGGGAGTGCCGTCCGTGCATTCGACAGACACGATGCAGGGACGGACAGAGCTATGGCAGCCGATCTCGGTATACCAGTCCTTCAGCCACCCAAAAGACTGAAAGGCATAGCACTCTCCCTCTCGCTCAAAACGGCGCCATACAGACTCGGCATCATCAAAGGAATCGAAAATAGTCGTCTTGATTGCGTCGCGTTTCACTTCCATTTTCCGTGCATCGATGCTGTTGGTAGCATGCCGGTGAACCCACCTCGTTGCAACGCGCTTTGACGAGAATTGCGGCGGCGCCCGCAGCAGTGTGGCGATCTTCCTGCGCCCATGAGTCGGACTGTTGCGTTCATGGGCGTTTTAACCACGCGCGTAGATGCCAAATATGGAAGGCCTGATGCCGATGTGCGCGACCACGAGTCGATGCAGCCAAATGGTCCAGAGCAACGTAACGAGGAAGACAGCGACTGCTCCGCCGCGGATCCCGAACGTCGGGACCAGGATGAAAACCAGTACTACCACCGCAAACAACGCGCTCCCGAAGACCGCAAGGCACCGCTGCTGATGACCGGTCACCGAGAGTAGTGGAATCACCGGACCAGCCGCGGAGCGCAACAGCTGTGCCATGAGCAGGATAATCATAGCGTCGTACCCGGCGACGAACTCTGGACCGAACAGTCCCAACAACGACGTGCCAAGTATGGCGAAGCCGGCAACCGCAGCCAGGCTGGACCAGAAGCCCAGCCGGGTGGCGCGCGCCACAACGGACTGAAGTTCGTTGATCTCCCGCGCTGCATAGAGCCGCGCCGCGATCGGTGAGGTAACCGCATCGATGGCGATCAGACCGAATGTCACCACCATCGCAAGCCGGTAGCTCGCATTGAAGATCGCAACCTGGTCGCTCGGCACGTGCATGCCAAGCAGGATCAGCATGATCTCCGGAAAGAAATTGCTGAACAGCTCGATGATGAGCAGCGGCAGTGCGATCTGCATCCAGGTTCGTGTCTCGAACACGGGTGACGCGGCGGCAACCTGTCGCGGGAGGCGCCGTGTCAGTGTCGCGACCAGGATCAGCAGGGTCGCGACCAGCACCATGAATTGCACCAGCAAGACGGTGGATGCAGTGAGCTGATTCGTGACGGCCCAGACGAGGGCAATAATGGCGAGAATCGCAGCGGGGCGGAACACCAAGGTCGGCAGATGGGCCAGCCCGAACCATTGGAACGCCACGGCCACCACGCACAGCACGTTGATGCCCGAGACTATGGGGACGCTGGCCAGTGACCACAGGAAGGGCGCGGCCTCGCCCCCCGGTAGCGACCCGCCGGACGAGAGAGCGGCCACCGCCCCGATCAGCGCGACTGCCAGGCTGGTCGCCACCACCACCTGCATGCTGCGCCTGAGGAATCCCCGGATCACGCCGGGATTGTTCTGGCTAACGGCCTGGCCGATGATGCGCAGCGACGTCGAGGCGAGACCGAGCGTGCTGATCGCCGCCAGCAAGATGCACCAGGAAAAGGCCAGCACGTACACGCCGACTTCAGCAGCGCCCATCCAGCGAGCCAGCATCACTTGCAGTACGAGCACCAGAGCGGCTCCTGTAATGCGACAGGCGAAGACGAAAGCAGAGTTGAGGAATATCCCCGGAAGCCTGTGGGCAGGTTGTGCGCTCACGCGAAGCTGCTCGACGTAACGACTTTGTGGCAGTATTGATGCACTTGTTTTTTTTGCGTTGTCGCCCACAGGGTATCGGGCAAACGTCCCGAGAGGCCTATGAAGTCCAGCTCATACACAGTTTCTATCTCGGCACAGCCGGACGCGCAAGCGGGGACCTCGAAAAGCGCTGGCGAGCGGGCGTGCAGCGCCACGGTGAAGGAACCGGCTTGGTCCGAAAACTCGCCGAGTTGCGCCCGCGTCCCCCCTTGTTAGCACCACAGCAAATACTCGCGCGGTCCGAACATCCCAGGTGGTTTTCGGGCCTGGTCTTGCTCACGATGGCCGTGAGCTCAATCGTGCTCTTCGAACCGGCGCCGTATGACCTGCTCGTTCTATCAAGTCTGGGTGCGATGTTCTTAATGGGCCTGCGCGTGCCGCGCGAAATCCACGTGGCTGTGTTCCTGCTTGCGCTCTTCGTGGTGGGTAATTTCGCCGCCTCGGCCGCTTCGGGCAACCCGGCGATGACGGCGCGTCCATTGTTCATCAGGACGTACATGGTACTCAGCTGGTTACTGTTTGCGTGTGTTCTGACAGCCAGTCCAGGCGCGATGTTCCGAGTCCTGTGGCAGGGCTACACGATTGCGGCGCTGCTGGCCGTGGTATGGGGCAATCTCGGCTACTTTGGGCTGTTGCCCGACGCCCTGCGCGGACCCAATCTGTACAGAGCGAGTGGGCCGTTCAAGGATGCGAACGTTTACGCACCGTTCCTGGTGCCCGTGGCGCTGTATACCGCGGCGCGGATTATGAACTCCCGCGGTCCGCAACTCGGCTACGAGATTGTCAAGATGATCATTCTCGTCTCCGGGCTGTTGCTGGCATTCTCGCGCGGCGCCTGGCTGAATTTCCTGTTCGCATTTACGATTTTCATGTTACTGCAGTTCGCGTCTGCCAGGGCGTTGGGCGACAAGGTTCGTCTCGTCCTGGTGGCGGCCATACTGGCCCTGACGGCGGCCTCGGTCGTGACCTTCATGGTCACCAGCACGACGGCGGGCCAGCAGTTTGCGGCTCGAACGACCCTCTTCCAGGAGTACGATACCGCACGGGGCGGGCGTTTCGATACGCAGGGGCAGGCGCTCCGGGATATTGGCGCAAAACCGCTGGGTGTCGGCCCGGGCATGTCCGCGAGCTGGTTGGGCTTGCAGCCGCATAATCTCTATTTGCACGTGACTATCGAAGGCGGCTGGATCGCGGGCATTGGCTTTGTCCTGTTCCTGATCCTGAGTCTCACGCGCGGGCTGTCCCGGATTACCGGGCAGTGGAAACACCGGATCGATCTGCAGGTTGTGTTCGCCGCGCTGTCGGGAACCTTGCTGCAGAGTTTTTTCATCGACAGCACGCATTGGCGGCATCTCTGGCTGCTGCTCGCAATGCTCTGGGCCCTGACCGTGGCATTCGACCGCGAGCGCGCAGCGCCCTCGACGCGGCATTCTGTTTAACAAAACTCCGCGCCGCTACTGACGCAAGGAAAAGCGGTGCCGCGCAGGCTTATGTCAAACAAAGACTGCGCGCCACTAATGACGCAGGAAACGGCGGTGCCGAGCGGCGTTATGTTGAACAGAATGCGCGCCGTTCCCGAAGGGCGCAGGTACTTGAACAAGCACCAGTATTTCGAGGTGGCATGCAGCGAGGTCTACTCGTAAACTATTAGTCCCTGGCACCACACCACGAAGAACATGAACAAGAATTTTTGGTGCCGCAACATTCTGCTTGCCATCGGTATGTCGCTTATCTGGCAGCCATCGGTAGCGCAAGAACTTGCGGCCAACGAGACTGTTGCGAATCGTTATCGACCTGCGCTGGATCCGCTCGGCATACGCGTGGGCGGCTTTCAGCTATTTCCAGAGCTCGAAATCGCTGCGGTCCAAAACGACAATATATTCGCGCGCGAGGACGACAAGACCAGCGATGTCACCTATGTGTTCGAACCGAGAATAGAGCTGACGTCGAACTGGAGCAGGCATGCATTGGATGCTGGCGTCCATGCGGCCATCCGTCGATTCAGGGACAACGGCGGAGAGGACCACGAAGACTATACAATCTGGGCTGGGGGGCGCGTCGATGTGAGCCGCTCCGGACATCTGGCGAGCGAAATGCGGCATGCGCGACGTCATGAAGACCGCGAATCACCCAATGACCTGCAAGGCCTGGAACGTACCGCTTTCGATGTCAATTCGGTCGCCGTCTCCTATCGAATTCGCCCTGACGTGAACCGCTTGTATGCACGTCTCGAAGGTGAATATCGTGACTTCGCTTTCGAGGACACGCTTGGCCCGTCGGGTCTGATCAATAATGCCGACCGCGACAGGCGCGTGCTCAGCGGCACGCTTCGTCTGGGCTATGCGCCCACGCCGTATTATTCGCTATTCCTGCAGGCGGAGACGCGCTCCACCAGATACGACGATCAAATCGATGATGCCGGCTTCCAACGTGACTCGGACGCTGATGAAATATCGTTCGGCGTTGCAGTCGATTATTCGGGCCTGATTTTCGGCGATATCTTCGTTGGCCGTCGATCAGACAAGTACAGCGACCCGCGGTTCGCGGATATCGACGGGTCGTCTTTCGGTGCCAATCTCGCCTGGAACATCACCGGGTTGACGACCTTGAGCATCTCCGGACGACGCTCGGTGGAACCCACAACCATCGTCGATGTCTCAGGCATTGTCGAAACGCGCTTCGGCTTGCGTGTGGATCACGAGTTGCGGCGTAACCTGATTCTCGGCCTGGAGTGGAGCAAGGTCGACGAGGACTTCGACGGCATCCTCCGCAAAGACGATATCGACACAGTTGATTTTTCCGCGAGGTACCTGATGAATCGACGGGCAGAACTGGTCCTGGCGTACAGCCATCGGGATCGTGATTCCAGCCCGGTTACCGCGACGGGATTCAGGTACTCCCGGGACATGATTAGTCTCTCTGCAAGAATTCACTGGTAATGATGAGTATGAAAAAAACCCGAATTCAACCGAGTGTGGCTGCCTTGCTGACAGTCGCTATCGCAGGCTTTTTGTTTATGTCTGCTGTGGCCGCGGAGGAGGACACCGCCTATCGACTTGATTCGGGTGACCGCATCAAGGTCACCGTCTACGGTCACGACGATCTGTCGGGCGAGTTCGATTTGGACAGCGAGGGCAAGGTCTCTCTGCCTCTAATCCAGGACGTGGCGGCGAGCGGCCTGTCAATCGCGGAACTGGAGCAGGCGATTGCTGGCAAACTAAGCCCGGATTTCCTGAAGCACCCGAAGGTGAGTATCGAAGTCCTTAACTATCGGCCGTTTTATATTCTCGGCGAGATCAACAATCCCGGCGGCTACCCGTTTGTCAACGGTATGACGCTGGTCAAGGCCGTGGCGCTCGCCGGCGGCTACACGTATCGTGCCCGCACATCCAGGGTAACGATCTCTCGAAAAGCTGAAGACGCGCAGTTGCAGATTCGTGCGACGGCGGATACGCCGGTTTTGCCCGGCGATGTAATTGAAGTCCCGGAGCGGTTTTTCTGAAATGGTAGATCTTATTGCAATGCAACTGGCTGACGATCAGGATAACAGCCCGGAGAGGCCGCGGGGTCGGCGCCAACGCAACGCTGGTCGTGCGCAAATTCCGAACCCGGTTTTGCCGGATCGTGACGCGGGGTTGGCAGAATTGTTCAACGTCGTGTACCGACAGAAATGGATGATTGTCGCCGTGGTCCTGGTAAGCACCGTGCTGACCGGAATATACCTGCAGCAAGTGACGCCGCGCTTTAGCGCGGAGACTCTGCTGCTGATCGACAACCGCCAGACCACGATACCCAATATCGACTCCGTGCTGACAGGCCTGGCAGGCGACGATCAATCGGTTCTCAGTGAGGCGGAGGTCCTGCGTTCGCGGGGTCTCGCCGCCGCCACAGTCCGAGCGCTTGCGCTGGACACCGACCCCGAGTTCAACGCGGCGCTTCGTCCGGCAGGGTTCCTGGGGAGGATCTGGGGAGACGCGGACAGCCGTAGCGATACGTCCGGGGAAATTGCTTTTGCGAAAGTTGTCGATGCTTTCCTCGAGCGGCTCGACGTCTTTCCGGTAAAGGGCTCGCGCGTCATATCCGTGAACTTCACGTCTGTCGATCGGGGCAAGGCCGCCCTGGTCGCAAACACGCTTGCTGACCAGTATCTCCTGGCCCAACTCGAGACGAAGTTCGAAGCGGCAAAAGTTGCGCACACGTGGCTGAATGATCGTGTCGAAGAACTCAGGGAGCAGGTGGCGTCATCCGAGCAGTCGGTCGAGGATTTCCGCCGGGATGCGGGTTTGCTGCAGACGCAGGGTGTCACTCTGACAGCGCAACAAATGGCTGAATTAAACGGCCAGCTGATTCTCGCGCGAGCGGAGGCCGCACAGGCAAGTGCGCGCCTGCGGCAATTGTCTCGCCTGGTCGAGTCCTCGGACGGTATCGCCACCGCCAGCGAAGTGCTGGATTCGCAGCTCATCCAGCGGCTGAAGGAGCAGCAGTCGCAAATCGAGCGCAGGGTCGCGGAACTTGCAGCCGAGTATGGCCCTTCGCATCCGAGGATGATCCAGCTGCGGGCAGAGCAACAGGACCTGGAGGACAGCATCGCGGGTGAAGTGAACAAGATCGTCGCGAGCTTGAGAAACGAAGTGGCCATCGCATCGGCGCGGGAGGCATCCCTGGAGGAGGAGCTGGGGCGGCTCAAGGCCGCAATGGCGCTTTCCAATGACAGCGAGATTCAGCTGCGGGCACTCGAACGAGAAGCGGAAGCCAACCAGGCATTGCTGGCCACCATGCTCGCCCGCTACAAGGAAGTCAGTTCCCAGGACGAGATGAATTCGCAGCGAGCCGATGCGCGGATCATCTCGCGCGGCGATCCGCCCTCGAATCCGTCGTACCCGAACAAGCCGTTCACACTCGGACTCGTAGTCTTGCTCTCGGGCCTGCTGGCAGTAATCGCTGTCTTCGTTCGGGAAACGCTGCAGCGAGGCTTTGTTAGCGGGGAGGAGATCGAGGCAATGACGGGCTTGACGGGCCTCGGTTTCGTGCCGCTACACGTCGACAATGATGAAGAAGCCGAAGGGCCGGCCGACTACATCGTAAGCTACCCCCGCTCGGCGCTAAGCCAGTCGTTGCGTACGGCGCTCTGGAGCACGACTCTGACCTTGGATCACAAGCCGAACACGCTCGTTGTCACTTCCGCGCACCCTGGTGAAGGAAAGACCACCGTCGCGCTCGGGATCGCCCGGTCGCAGGCCCTGGCCGGACAGAAAACGCTTTTGATCGACGCGGATACGCGCAATCCCGGCGTGCACACGTTGACTGGCAATGAACTGGACCCCGGCCTCGTCGAGGTACTTCTCGGCGACTACAGTGAGACCCCAGTTGTGACTGATTCGGCGACAAGTCTGGACGTCCTCTGTGCGGGAAGGCTGGTCGGAGACCCGTTACCTCTGCTGGACTCCGGGGCGCTGGACGAGTTGCTGGGGCGTGTCGAGCAAGACTACGATCTCGTCGTTATCGATACGCCCCCGCTAATGGCGGCGTCTGATGCATGCGCATTGAGCAAGAAGGCGGATACGACCGTGCTGATCGTTCGCTGGACCAAGACGCCGCGGGAAGTTGTCAGGCATGCGATACGGCAGCTCGCTCGTGCGGGAGGTCATGTTGCTGGTGCGCTGCTAACCATGGTCGACGTGAAGAAACACGCGGCATACCACTACGGAGATTCGGGGGCATACCACGGCAGGCTGCGTAGCTACTATAGCGAGGAGCCGGGTCGTGGTGACGAAGTTGCCGATCCGCCGGCCGGTTCTCAGTAGGCGTTTTCCTGGCTGAGCAGGGCGGGGAGCGTACGCAACAGGATCTTGAGGTCGAGCCAGACAGACCAGTTGTCGATGTAGTAGAGGTCGTGCTCGACGCGCTTGAGTATCTTCTCCCGGGTATCGGTTTCACCGCGCCACCCGTTCACCTGTGCCCAACCAGTGATGCCCGGTCTCACTTTGTGTCTCGCCGCATATTCGCCTACGGCGTCCTGATACAATTCGTCGCCAGCTTTGGCCTTCAGGGCATGCGGTCGCGGACCGACCAGCGACATATCGCCAACCAGCACGTTGAGAAGTTGCGGTAGCTCGTCGAGGCTGCTTCGACGAAGGAAGCGCCCCGCGCGAGTAACGCGCGGATCATCCACGGTTGCGAGTTTCTCCGCGTCCGCGTCTTGCTGATCTACGTACATCGTGCGTAACTTCCAGACGTCAAACACTTCGTTATTGAAGCCATAGCGCTTCTGCCGGAAAAATACCGGGCCGCGGCTGTCGAGCTTGACCCAGAGCATCAGTGTCAGCAGGAGCGGCGAGAGTAGCAGGAGTGTCAGCGAGGTGACGACGACGTCGAAGACGCGCTTGATGACGGCTCGCCACCCCGAGAGCGGTTTGTCGAATACCGACGCAAGCGGGACGTTGTACTGGTAGTCAATGCGTCGGCTGAGAAGGCCGAGCCAGCTCGGTTCCGGCGCGAGCCGGATATTGGCCGGCAGGATCCGTAGTGCATGAAGCACTTCCCAGATACGTGTCGTCGCGTTCCACGGCAGGGCTACGACGATGTCATCCGCATACACCTCGCGAGCGCGTCGGATCATGTCATCCAGGTCGCCGAGAAAAGGCGTGCCGATGATATCTTGATCCTCGTCGACGTCACGCTGCCGGTCATCGAAAACGCCGACGACCCTGTTCCAGGGCTCGTCCATCTGTCGCAGGTTGGCGATGAATCGCTCCGCCTGCTCACCTGTTCCATAGATCATGATGTTCTTAACGAGCCGGCCATTGGCCGCAAGCCTACGCAGAATCGTCACCGTCGCGGCACGAGCGAGACTAATAAGACCAACCGAGACAATGGCCGTACTGAATAGCCAAACACGGGAGAACTGATCCGACGCCTTCAGCGCATAAGCCGCGGCGACGACCAACAGGAAGATGATTGTCGATATCGACGTTATCTTCCCGATCTGTCGCGATGGTTTCGAGATCGCGCTGAATCGGTACAAGCCCGCGATGTAAAACGACTGCACCAGCATATACGCAATGATGAGCAGCACGGTCACGTATCGGGGCAGCTCGCCGGGTACCGGCTGCACGTAGTACAGGCAAATGAGCAATCCGGATACCAGGACAAGAAAGGCATCGCCTAGCGCAACGAGACCGCTGGTGATGCTCTCCGAGAACATGCGTGAGCCAGATCTGAGTTTTGGGCCGCGAGCTGCAGCCACGTGAGTCGTCATATCGTGCACCGTTTCTTTTTGTTCTTGTTTTGTTGTTGCGTCGATAAACGCGCAGGCCCAGCACCCAAACAGCGATCGAAGGCCTGCGTCTATTTCAACGGATAAAGCGCCATTAATCAAGTGAGCGAAGATTATGTAAATGCTTGATTATGTAAAGAATCTTTCCACTTTCAATAGGCAGTGCCGCGCACGCAATAGTGTGCTAAAAACATGGCACCTGAATTACGGCCTGTTGTCGATGTCGATCCAAACTATTTTCTACAAGTGCGCGCTCAACGGCCTCTATTACAGCGGCGCGCATCACGCACTGAAGAACCAGTTCAGGGGCGTAGGTGCGTTACTGACACTGCATCACGTGCAGCCAGAGCTCGGTGAGGATCGCTTCGCACCGAATCGCATCCTGTCCGTCACGCCCGAGTTCCTCGACAGGACGATTGAGCGCATACGTGATCTCAGCTACGACATCGTTGCGCTGGACGAGGTGCAGCGGAGGCTCATCGAAAAGGACTTTCGCAAGCCGTTTGTGAGCTTTACGCTGGACGATGGTTACGCCGACAATTATGTTCATTCATTCCCGGTGTTCAGGAAGCATCGTGTTCCATTCACCATCTACCTCTGCACGGGGCTCATGGATGGGTCGGCCGATCCGTGGTGGAGTACCCTGGAGGAGATCGTCCTGAAGCAGCAAAGCCTGGAGGTTACGCTCGACGGCGTACGCCAGGTCTTCACCGCAGAATCGACGCGAGAAAAGTACCGGGCGTTTGAGAGCATCTACTGGGCGCTTCGACAAATGCCCCTGGCGGCACAACTCGCGACGATGCGCGACCTGAGAGAGGAATACCTCGGTGATGCCGATGCACACGCGTCCCCGGCTGAGTACCTGTCGCCGGAGATGATCGCCGAGATGCAGGCCAGCGGACTTCTGACGATCGGCGCACACACGGTCAATCACCATGCACTCAGCAAGCTTTCAGACGACGAGCTTCGCGACGAGATGAGCCGCGGTCGAGACGTACTGGAGCAACAAACCGGTGAGCGCCCCAGGCACTTTGCATACCCGTACGGCGACGCCGGCTCGGCAGCACGGCGGGAGTTCGAGATGGCGGAGGAACTCGGTTTCCAGACGGCCGTGAGCACGCGTAAAGGGGTGCTGTTTCCGGAACACGGCGAGCATCTGCATGCGCTCCCGCGGATCTCCCTGAACGGGGATTATCAGCAGACGCGCAACGTTGAGCTATTCCTGGGTGGCGTACCGTTTGCCTTGTTCCACCGATTCCGCAGGCTTGACGTCAGCTGACAAACTTGTCACTCAAGGTCAGACGATACTGACCCGGCCGACGGCTCATCGCGGTGCAATATTTCGCCGTAGAATGTGTTGATCGCGTCAACCATCCGCAACACATGGAATTGAGATCTCACGTGCGCACGGATCCCCTCGGCAGCGGTTTGTGCGCCCTCCGGATTGTCCAGGAACTGATGCATTGCGCCTGCAAGAGCCCGAGAGTCGCCGGCTGGCAACAGCCGGTCGGCAAACGGCCCGAAGATCTCCGGAATGCCTCCGACGTTGGTGGTCAGTAGTGGCACCGCGGCCGCGACAGTCTCGAGAACCACGTACGGCAGCGATTCCGCGAGCGAGGGTATGACGATGCACCTGCCTTTGGCGAGCGCTTCGGTCACCGGGTAAATGGGTGGACATACGTTCACGACGCCATCGAGACCGAGCTCCGCGATCCGTGACTCGAGATTCGATTGCTCGTCGCCGGCGCCGACCGCGAGCAGTGTGAATTCCCTTTGCTGTCTGACCTGGTGCGCGGCGTCAGCGAGAACGTAGATACCTTTCAGGTTGCGCAATTCTCCGACGAACACAAAGTCGTATTCCGCGCTGCCGTTCGCCAGCCGTGAGAACTCATGCTCGTACAGGCCGTTGTGCACCACTCGGTGCGGGAACTCTGCAGCCCCGACATTCTGCACATAGGATCGTCGGGAGAATTCACTCTCGAACACAGCGCCGTCCGTGCGGCCCTTCAGGAGTCGCTCCAGGCCGAGATAGACGACGCCGCGTAGCGTCGCATACGAGTAGTGCAGGGCTCCGCCATGGGGCGTGTAAACGGCCTTTGCGCCGGTCCGCGATGCCAGTAGACGGGCATACGCAGCGCCCTTGGCGCCGTGACCGTGCAGGATCTGCGGTGACTGGTCCCGGAAGATCCGGTCAAGCTCACGAATTACGCGCCAATCCGACAAGCCAGGCTTTCTCTTCATCGGCAAGCGGTGCACGCCGAGACAGCAGATCTGCTGCAGTTTGCCAAGCTCGGTATCCGCAAACTCGCCGCCGGTCGACGAGTCGCAGACGATGCCTGCCTCGATGCCGCGCTCGCACTGGCCGCGAACAAGATCAAGCACGTGCCGGAACAATCCCCCGAATGGCGCCCTCAACACATGCATCACCCTGAGGTTCATGATGCGCTTCTGCTGCCCGTTTCCTGCCGCTGCAATCATCCCGTGTTCGCGTTGTCTGGCCGAGTATCGCCCGATGATACACTGCGAGTAGGAAAAAAATCCGTGCAGCCAGCGAAGCTGCCGGCGAAGCACCCCCTCCCTTCGCACCACACCACTGCGAGTCAGCCGCCTGCATCCTGTAAGGGTGGCAATTACGCGTAATATCAATAGCCTGCGGCAATTGCGTATGGCGACTCCCTGGCCGTCGGCGGTTCAATGAATACACTCGTCGACACAAGAAGGCATACCGGAGGCGCAGGACCATGTCCGAGTTGTTCCGAGCGATCGCGACGGAACAACTGGTCGCGTGGATCGGCAGGGAATTGGACGATCGGGGCTCGATATTCGGGATTCCCCGCCGTTACTTTTTTGTGCCCGCGACGGATGCGCCGTACCGCACCCGTATCTTCGGCCAGCGGCTCGATACACCCATCGGCCCGGCCGCCGGGCCGCACTCGCAGATGGCCCAGAACATTGTCGCCGCCTGGCTTTGTGGCGCCCGCTATATCGAGCTCAAGACCGTGCAAACGCTCGACGTTCTCGACGTCAGCAAGCCCTGCATCGACATGGAGGACGAGGGCTACAACGTCGAGTGGTCGCAGGAGCTGAAAGTCTACGAGTCCTTCGACGAGTATCTTCGCGCCTGGGTCCTCGTGCATGCCTTGCACGATATGCTCGGCTTTTCGGGCGAGGCGCCGGGCGTCGTGTTCAACATGAGCGTCGGCTACGACTTTGCGGGCATCCAGCAGCCCAATGTGCAGTGGTTCCTCGATCAGATGCACGATTGCTCTGAGTACAAACAGTCGGTCGTCGACGAGGTTGCGAAATTCTATCCCGCCGTGCGCGACCTCGAAATTCCGGATTGCATTTCCGACAACGTCACGCTCTCCACCATGCACGGTTGCCCGCCCGGCGAGATCGAGCGTATCAGCAGTTACCTGCTGCGGGAGAGGGGATTGCATACGCTGGTAAAGCTCAACCCGACGCTCCTGGGGCCGCAGCGCGTTCGGCAAATTCTCAACCAAGAGCTGAACTACAGAGACATCACGGTGCCAGACCTGGCGTTCGAGCACGACCTCGACTATGCGGATGCAGTGCCGATGCTGACCAGGTTGCGTACGTGCGCCACCGAGTGCGGACTGGAGTTCGGCGTCAAGCTGACGAATACGCTCGAGGTGGAAAACGCGCGTCCAGTGTTCGACGCGTCGCAAGATATGTCCTACCTGTCGGGCCGTCCGCTGCATGCGATTTCTGTCAACCTTGCGCACACGCTGGCAGAAGAATTCGACGGTAGCCTGCCGATGTCGTTCTCGGCGGGTGCCAATTGCTTCAATGTTGCTTCGCTGCTGAGTGCCGGCATGCGCACCGTGACCGTCTGTTCCGACTTGTTGAAAACCGGCGGTTACTTGCGATTGCTGGATTACTTCGAGTCACTCGAAGCTGCCTTCGCCGCTGCGGGTGCGAGCGATATCGACAACTTCATCGTCGAATTGGCTGGCGAGGGTATGGACCTCAACAGCGCGGCGCGCGCCAACCTGCGGCGCTACGCCGCGCGGGTCAGCGGCGATGCAGATTACAAAAAGGACGCGTTTGCGGAATCGCATACGAAGGCCGCCCGGGAACTCGGGCTGTTCGACTGCATCAGTGCACCGTGCGTCGACGAGTGTCCGCTGCACCAGAAGGTGCCGCAGTATATGAACGCGGTCCGTGACGGCAACCTGGCGCTGGCCGGGCGAATCGTGCACGAGGACAATCCCATGCCGTCCGTGCTGGGCCGGATATGCGACCACGAATGCGAGCGGGCCTGCGTTCGCAATCACCTCGATGAGCCGCTCGCGATTCGGGATATCAAACGCTTCATTACCGACCACGCGCGGGCTCCGGAGGACGGTCCCGTGGCGCCGGCAACCGGCGTGAAGGTCGCCATCATTGGCGCAGGGCCGGGCGGCATGGCCGCTGCGCTGGAACTCGCGCGCGGTGGCGCGGGCGTCGAAATTTTCGAGCAACAGGCCTATGCCGGCGGTATGGTCGGGGGCGTCGTCCCCGAGTACCGGCTGCCGCGAACGGTATTCGACCGGGATTTCAGGCCGCTGGCCGACCTCGGCGTAAAAATCCATTACAAGCAGCGCGCGGGTGTGGACTTCCGGCTGGCAGACCTGCGCGAGGCAGGATTCGACGCCGTGGTCATCACCGTCGGCGCGCAGCTCGGCAAACGGCTCGGCCTCGAAGGCGAAGACTGTCAGGGCGTGTTCGATGCCCTGGAGTTCCTGCGGCGATCGAAAGCGAAGGAGCCTGTTGATATCGGTCGGCGCATTGGCGTTATCGGCGCCGGGGATACTGCCATGGACTGTGCGCGTACCGCCTGCCGTTATCCTGGCACCGAGGTGAAATTGATCTACCGGCGCAGCATCGAGCAGATGCCGGCGGACCGGGAAGAGATCGAGCAGTTGCTACAGGAAGGTGCCGAGGTTGTCGAGTTTGCCAAACCCGAACGCCTCGTTGTCCGCGACGGCAGGCTGCGGGCGCTGACCTGCCGACGCACGGCATACGCGGGGGATCGGGACGCGTCGGGCCGCAAGATCCCGCACGAGGTGCCGGATTCCGACTTCGACGTGCCGCTGGATGCGATCATTCTCGCGATCAGCCAGCATGCACTGCTCGATTTCTTCGACGAACAGGCGATTGACGTAAACGAGCGCGGCTTTATCCGCGTCAATCCGGATTCATTCGAATCCTCGATACCCGGGATCTACGCAGGTGGCGACGCCGTCAATGACGGGCCTGCGTCGATCGTGAAGGCTGCTGCAGCCGGCAAGGCCATTGCCAGGCGCATCCTCGGGCACCGTGCGCCATCGCGTGGCGAAACGATCCTGCCGCAGGATGTTGCCGGGCTCCTGCGCCACCGCAGCCATCGGCGACGTCGCATAGCCGCCCCTGTAACCCCCACCGAGTCGCGCGACCGGGATACTGAAGTCATGCGTACCTATGTCGAAGAGGAGGCGCGCTCCGAGGCAACTCGCTGCCTCGACTGCCATACCTTTTGCAGCCTTTGCGTTGGCGTGTGCCCGAATCTCGCGCTGCAGACCTACAGGAGCGACGAGCCGGGCAGGCAGGCATTCCAGGTTGCCGTTATTGCCGACCTGTGCAACGAGTGCGGCAATTGCACGACGTTTTGCCCGACATCGGGGCGGCCGTATCGCGACAAGCCGCGGCTGTACCTTAATCGCCAGGACTTCGATGAGCAGCAGGACAACGCCTTCATGATATTCCACGAGAATGGCGGCTGGTCGATGGACGGACGCTTCGCAGGCAACACTCACCATATCGACCTGCAGGGCGATGGCGCCAGCGACGCGCACGCGTTGGCGATGTACACCTTGCTTCGGGGAATGCGGCAGTCGGCGGCATTTCTGCCGACCGCCATGGCCGATGCGGTTGCCGAGAAGAGCAACAGGCCGCTCCCGGAGTTCGAGGCATGATATGAGTTCACTGCTGATACGTAATGCCCATCTCGTCACGCTCGATGAAGCGAATCGCTGCATCGAGAACGGCAGTGTTTACGTCGAAGACGAGCGCATTGTTGCGGTCGGAAAGATCGCGCCCGGGGTCAGCGCGGACCGCGAATTCGATGCCGGCGGCAACGTGGTGATGCCGGGTCTCATCAACACGCACCATCACCTGTATTCGACCTTTGCCCGGGGTTTTACACCGCCTGGAAGTCCGGCGACAGACTTTGAGGAAATACTCGGCAAACTCTGGTGGAAGCTCGACAAGGCGCTGGATGCCGAAGACGTTTACTATTCAGCCCTGCTTGCCCTCATGGAGGCTGCGCGCAAGGGCTGCACCACGATCATCGACCATCATGCCTCTCCGTCCTGCTCGGAGGGCAGCCTCGATCATCTCGAGCAAGCGTTTCGTGACGTGGGTCTGAGCGGTTGTCTTTGCTACGAAGTGTCCGACCGCAATGCCGAAGGGGAGGGCATCGAGGAAAACCTGCGCTATATCCGCCAATGCCGGGAGACCGGTGATGGGCAGATGACGGCATTGTTCGGCATGCACGCTCAGATGACGCTCGGCGCCAAGACGCTCGATCGCTGCGCAGAAGCGGGCCTTTCCGTCGACGCCGGTTTCCACGTACATGTCGCAGAGGATCTTTGTGACGTTCGTGCGGCACGCGAGACCTATGGCAAGCCCATTATGGATCGGTTCGTCGATGCCGGCATTGCCGGACCGAAATCGATTTTCGTTCACGGCGTGCACCTCGGTCCGGAGGCGATGGAACAGCTTCGGGCAACCGACTCGATGCTGGTCA
>JABDQH010000044.1 GCA_013042375.1 Woeseiaceae bacterium | reverse complement strand
GTCAGTGCAACAGGCTCGCCATGCGGCCGCGATACTGCCGGACCCGCGGGTCGTCCCCGAGCAGCTCGAACACGCGTAGCAGACCCTCGCGCCCGGCGTCGTCGCCGAAACTGCGGTCTTTCTGCATCAGCTGCAAGAACAGGCTCATGGCGGCATCGTAGTCCTCGTCGACGACCTTGCGCAGCGCCAGCTGGTGCAGCGCCTCGTGATCGTCGGGATCGGCGGCCAGCCGGGCCACGAGTTCGGCCACCGTCGGCGCCGTCGCGACCTGGCCCTCGAAATAGAGATGGCCGCGCAGCGCAGCCACCTCGGGTTTATCCCTCTCGTCCGCCGGCAGGCTCTCGAGGGTTGCCTCCGCGGCCGCGAGATCGCCCGAGATGGCCTGCGCCTGGGCCAGCGCCAGCGTGACGCGCGTATTGCCCGGGTCGTCTTCGCCGGCCGCCGTCAGCAATGCGATGGCGCGATGGGCATCGCCGCTCGCGAGGTATTCGAGAGCCTGTTCGACGGTTGCATCCGACGCGCGCGCCACGTGCCGGTCGAGGAATTCGCGGATCGCCTTTTCGGGGAGCGCGCCCATAAACTCGTCGACGGGCTCGCCATTGCGGAAGAGCTTGACCGTCGGGATGCTGCGGATACCGAACTGCGCCGCGATTTCCTGTTCTTCCTCGGTGTTCAGCTTGCCGAGCAGGAACTTGCCCCCGTATTCGTCGGTCAGCCCGGCGAGGATCGGCATCAGGACCTTGCACGGCTGGCACCAGCTGGCCCAGAAGTCGAGCAGCACGGGAACCTCGAACGAGGCTTCCATGAGCTGGGCGTAGTTTTCCCGGGTGACGTCGATGATAAAAGGCGAATCGGCCATGTCGGCTCCTGTCCCGCGGCGCGGCCGCACACTAGTTGTCGAGATGGGGGACTCTAGCCGAAATGCAATCCCGATGTGCATCGATGGTGTGTTCTGCAAACGAACGGCGGCCCCTCATGTGAGGGACCGCCGCGCTCGTTGCTGACGCATCAGTCAACCGTCGAAGCGATGACGCCTGCGCTTGTCGTTCCACCGACGGTCATTGTCGTAGTCGACGTAGTGCCGCGATCCGAAGTAACGACGCTCCGAGCGGTAGATTTCGAACAGCTGTCTCCAGCCGATCTGCCGGTAATGCCGCAGCGGCGAACGCCGGTACCAGTGACGAAACTGCCTGTTGCGCTGCAGCCATCGCGGCATTTCGTGGCGCCTTGCAATTTGCACGTGTTGATCGTACACACGTACGCGCTCGACGCCCGAGTGTGCCTCGGCTGGCGCAACGTCGACAAAGAACAGGCCGGCAGCCAGCAGCAGGCCGATGGTGAGTTTGTTCATGGTGACCTCCTTAAGCCAAGAACTCCCAATGGAGTTCCAGCGTAAGGCCGGTCGGATGAATCACGGGTGAACCTCGGGCGCGATTTTCTTAACGTCGCCTGAACCTAGGATGTTCGCCTGCTGTTGTCGCAACGGCAGCTGCCGCAGTTGCGCAGGCACTGGTTGGCTTCGGGGTCGTGCCGCGACAGCCAGATCTGGAAGACGGCCCAGCCGGCGCACAGGGCAATCATGGCGAGCAGCGCCAGCAGGTAGTTCATATCGATACGGCCCTCACGTTGAACTGAACAGGCCGGCAAAGCCCATGAACGCCATCGACAACACGCCCGCAATGATCAGGTTCATGGCCGTGCCCTTGATCAGTGCCGGCACGTCGGAGAGCTCCGACTCTTCGCGCAAGCCCGCCAGCAGGACGAGCGCCAGCGTGAAGCCGATGCCCGCGCCGAGCGCGTACACGATGCCCTCCCAGAAACCGTAGCCGCGATTGGTGGCAAAGATCGCCAAGCCGAGGATCGCGCAGTTCGTCGTGATCAGCGGCAGGAAGATGCCCATCGCCCGAAACAGCGCCGGACTCAGTTTCTTGATCAGCATCTCGATGAACTGCACAGTGCTCGCGATCACGACGATGAAGCAGATGAGCCTGAGGTACGGCGCATACACGAGTACGTAGGTATTCAGAATCCACGCGCAAATCGCCGTGACCAGCATGACGAAGGTCGTGGCGAGCCCGAGCCGGAATGAGGTTTCCAGCGAATTGGACACGCCGAGGAACGGACACAGCCCCAGGAAGTAGGTCAGCACGAAGTTGTTGACCAGGAGCGCGCTTACGAAGATCCAGGGCAGATTATCCATCGGCACCGCTCCTCTCGGCCCTGGCCACGTCGTCGAGGAACTCGTCCTTCTTGTATTTGAACCAGTTGAAGAACAACAGGATTACGCCGAGCGTCAGGAAGCCGCCGGGCGGCAGGATCATGATGACCCAGGGCTCGAAGCTGTCGCCGAACAGCTTGACGCCAAACAACGCGCCGTCACCGAGAATCTCGCGCACCGCACCCAGCGAGAAGAGGGCGACGAGGAAACCGCAGGCCATGCCGAGCGCATCCATAACGGCAAGCTTGGTCGGGTAACGCGACGCAAACGCCTCCTGGCGGCCGAGAATCAGGCAGTTCGCGACGATCAGCGGGATGAACGCGCCGAGCTCCTTGTGCACGCCCGGGACCAGCGCAAGCAGCGTGTAGTCGGCGATCGTGACGAAGGTCGCGATGATGATGATGAAGCAGGAGATGCGAACCTGTTTCGGGATCACGTTGCGGAATGTCGACACGAGAAAACTCGAGCCGACGAGCACGAACATCGTGGCCATTCCCATGGCAATCGCGTTGACCGCCGAGTTCGTCACGGCCAGCATCGGGCACATGCCGAGTACCTGCGCGAATACCGGGTTATCGCGCCAGATACCTTTCAGGAATTCTTCGTAAGACTCGTTCTTCTTCATGGGCCCGCCCCAGTGCCGCCCGTCTCCGGCTCCACGATTGCCGGCTCCTTTCCGGCTGGCGGCAATCTCTCCGCCCAAGCGGCATGCGTCTCGTTGATGATTCGCACGACCGCCTTGGACGAGATCGTTGCGCCGGTTATCGAATCGACCTCATTCGGTGCCGTGCCTGCGCCTTTCTTGACGCTTACGATCTCCGGCCGGACCGACAGTGCGTCGAATTCGGCGACGAATTCCTCGTCCTTGAAGATCTTGTCGCCGAGCCCCGGCGTCTCGCGGCTCTCGAGGATTTCCATGCCGACGACGAGCCCTTCCTCCGGCTTGTAGCCGTACAGCAACGCAATCGTGTCCTGGAACCCTGGGCCCGCGCCGGGCATTGCGTAGCCGACAAAGTCGCCCGTGTCGTCATAGCCGCCGTACACGACCGGCTCGTCCTTGTCCGGCTCGGAGACGACAACCAGGTCGCCGTCGCGGCTGACCAGCGCCTGCATCCGGGTGACGCCTGGCAGTACCTTGAATACGGCCTCGCGCAGCTCGCGTGCCTTGTTCGCCGTGATCGTCGGCAAGGTCGACTCGTAGATGCCGATGATCGCGACACCCGATATCAACCCGGCGACTGCGAGCGTCAGCACGAGACGCAGCGCGCTCGGCTGAGCATTGAGCTTGCTGGTGTCCGGGCTCATGACGATTCCGCCTCGTGGCCGAATACGCGCGGCTGCGTGTAACGATCGATCAGCGGTGTCGCCGCGTTCATGAGCAGGATGGCGTACATGACGCCCTCGGGCAGTCCGCCGAAAACACGAATCAGCATGACGAGCACGCCGACGCCGATGCCGAAGATCCAGGCGCCCTTGGGCGTCACGGGCGAGGTGACCGGGTCGGTAGCCATGTAGATCGCGCCGAGCAGCAGTCCGCCGGAGAAGATCGAGAACAACGGTGCCGGGAAGCGCTCGGCGTCGAACAGGACCAGCACGAGTGAGAACAGCGCGACCGTCGCCAGGATGCTCACCGGGATACGCCAGTCGAGATCCCTGCGGATCCACAGGTAGACGCCGCCGAGCAGGAGCAGCGCGCCGCTGGTCTCGCCGATCGAACCGCCGATCTTGCCGAAGGCGAGTTCTGCGAGCGGCGTGACCTGCTGTTCGAACTTGAAGAGCCCGAGCGGCGTCGCGCCGCTGACGCCGTCCGCACCGGCCTGCATGAACGGCAAGGCGAGGTTGCCCGCCTGTACGCCGAACTCGCCGGGCGTAATAACCGGCCAGGTCGTCATCGCGATCGGGAACGTCGCGAGCAGGAAGGCGCGGCCGAGCAGGGCCGGGTTGAAGAGGTTGTGGCCGAGGCCGCCCCAGATGACCTTGCCCAGGCAGATGCTGACAAAACCACCGAGGAACGCCATCCACATCGGCAGCCCGGGCGGCAGCGTCAGGCCCAGCAGCAGTCCGGTCAGCAGGCCGCTGCCGTCGCGCAACGACGCGCCGCGGGATGCGCGCGGTGCGAACAGCCACTCGGCAACGGCGGCACCGAGTATGGACGCCGCCAGGACCAGCACGGCGCCGAGGCCGAAGTACCAGACGGCCGCGGCCGTGGCCGGCAGCAGCGCGACGATCACGTCGCGCATGGTCCTCGGCGTCGTCATGTCCTGGCGCAGCAAGGGCGCGTGGAACAGGAGCAGCCTGGGTTCCTTGTCCGTCATTCCCCCGGTTCCTTGCGATGCGCGAGGTCGTCCTTGGCCGTGCGAATCAGCTGCACGATCGGGATATTCGAGGGGCAGGCGAACGTGCAGCAGCCGCACTCGACGCAGTCCTGCACGTGGTAGTCCTTCATCTCGTCGTACATGCGCGCACGCGACATGCGCGCGAGGCGCGACGGGTTGAGGAAATACGGACACGCCTCGAGGCAGCGGCCGCAGCGGATGCAGGGATACTCGCGGCGCTCGGTCGTCGGTGCTTCCGCGAACACGAGCAGGCCGGAGCAACCCTTGAGCACGGGCACGTCGAGACTCGCGACCGGACGCCCCATCATCGGCCCGCCCATGACGATCTCGCGCGAGCCCGGCCTGAGCCCGCCGCAGAATTCCATGACGTCGCGGACCGGCGTGCCGAGCGGCACGACCAGGTTCGCCGGGTAGGTGACGCCCGGGCCCGCGACCGTGACGACGCGTTCGATAAGCGGCATGCCGCGCAGGAAATAGTCCGCGATCGCGACGATCGTGCCGACGTTGTTGACGTTGACGCCGACGTCGCGCGGCAGCTGCCCGGCCGGCACCTCGACGCCGAAGACGCTGCGGATCATCATCTTCTCGGCGCCCTGCGGATACTTGACCTTGAGCGGCACGACGCGCACGGGGTGACCGTCGGGGATGTGGCGTCGAATCGTATCGATGGCGTCGGGCTTGTTGGCCTCGATGCCGATGACCGTCTCCACGGCGCCGAGTTTTTGCCGCATGATCTCGGCGCCTTCGAGCAGCGCCGCGGGGCGTTCGAGCATGAGGCGGTGATCGTTGGTCAGGAAGGGCTCACACTCGGCGCCGTTGATGAGCAGGTGACGAATCGCGACACCTTCGGGCAGCGAGAGCTTGACGTGCGAGGGAAACGCCGCGCCGCCCATGCCGACGATGCCGGCCATCTGCACGGCCTCGATGAACGCATCGAGTGACAGCGACTGCCAGTCCGGAACGGCTTCGGGGTCGACTTCCTGCGTCGAGAAGGGATCGGCTTCGATGCCGATGGCCTGCGTGAAGCCGCCGTCGACGCCGCGAAAGTCGCCGATCCTGGTCACTGTCCCCGTTACCGGGCTGTGCAGCGCCGCCGAAACGAAGCCGCCCGGGCGGGCAATCAGTTGTCCGCGCCTGACCGGTTCGCCTTCGTCGACGTCGGGCACACACGGCACGCCGATGTGCTGCCCCAGTGGCATGACGTAGTGCTCGCCGAAAGGCATGCGCTGGGTAGGCAGGTTTTCGGTCTGTTCCTTGTAATGCGCCGGATGAACACCGTGCTCGAAACTGCGGCGCAGGCGACGAAACGATTTCACCGGTCTTTCCCGCGCTTGGCCAGCTCGAGCAGGCGGCTGCGCAGGCCGACCGCGATTTCGGCACGCGTCTTGTCGCGAATCTCGGCGAGTTCGGCCGCGGCCGCCTGTTGCTGTGCGTCGAGCTCGGCCTGGTGCTCAGCCGCGACGTCGGCGCGAATGTGTTCTTCGACCTTGGCCGTGAACGGCGTGACCTCGCCGGCCAGCTCCTGCAGGGTCTGCCAGTTCTGCATGCACGAATCCGCGGCGGTCTCGAGAGCGGGCGTATCGGCATGCGCGGCGAAGCGCGCCTGGCCGCGCATCCAGTCCGCGGGACCGGCGTCACTCTCGTCGGGATTGCCTTCAAGGCTGATACGCGTGCCGAAGACGCCGTCGCGGCGCGGGTCGTAACGGAACAACGGCAGGACGCGTGTCTCGACGGCGAGCCGCGCCTGCTCGATCGTGTTCTCGGCCGCGAAGCCGTCGCGCGACGGGCTCGGCGAATACACCTCGATCAGGGCCGGCCCCCGGAACTCGAGCGCCTGCGCGAGGCTCGCGCTGAAATGATCGGGCCAGGCAATCGAGGACTGGGCGACATACGCATTGCGCTGCGAGAGCGCGAGCATGCCGGCGCCCGTGTGCGCGTCCCGTGTTTCGGCGCCGGTCAGCCCGAGACCGAGCGAGCTCAGCAACAGCACCTTGACCGGCAGGCCGGCGTTCAGCAGCCAGATGAGCTGGGCGAGGCCGCGGCCGGCGAGCATGTCGTCGCCGCCGACCAGCAGCAGGGGCGGGCAGAGCGCCAGCTCGTCGTCATCGAGGTCCTGCCAGCGCAGGTCGGCGAGTGCATCGCGTTTCCAGTCGAGCCCGTCGGGTCGCTCGAGCTCGAGGCGGGCCAGTCGCAGGAGCCGCGCAAGGTTCGTCGTCTCCTCGAGATGACCTTCGACCAGCCCCCTGGCGAGCAGCGGGGCGTCGCCGCTCGCGTCGACGACGGCCGGCACCTGGAACGGGTTGGCCGGGAATCGCGCCGCCCAGCTTGCGGTTGTTGCGCCCGTGATCGCGAGTCCGTAGCGCGCGCGGCCCAGTCCGTACTCGCCCTCGATGAGGCGGTGATGCGCCGACGCGACATCCCTGGACAGTTCGATCAGGCGCAGCAGGTAGGCGGTGTCGACCGAGTGGTCGACATCGCCGCCCGAGATGCGCTCGGCGAGTGTCGACAGATCGACACGCGGGCTCGCGAGCGATTCGAGCTGCTCGGACACGGCGTCGAGGTCTTCGACGGGCAGCGTGCCGGACAAGGTCTCACGGATCATGGTGGTGAGCTCGGCGCCGGCGGTCGACAACTCGTTCGCGAAGCGCTGCACGACGGGCTGCTGGTGATACTCGATCGTGGACAGCGCCAGCCGCACCGCCGCCTTTTCGCCCGAGCCTGCTTCGCCGACGTCGCTGCCGGCCATCGCGAACTGGCAGTAGCGCGACAGCAGCATCGCTGCGGCCGGACCGACGTCATCGTGCCCGGCCGCCCGCACGAGCGTTGCTCCCGGCGTATCCGGCGTCGCGGACCAGGCGTCCCACAGCGCCCGGGCCTCGGCGAGGAACGTCGCGTCGGTATCGCGCGCCTCGAGTGCGCCGGGCTCGCAAGCCTGCACACAGATGCCGCAGGCCTGGCAGGCATCGGCGTTGACGACGAGCGAGAGCAACTCGCCGCTGTCCTTGTTCTTTGCCTCGGCATCGCCGAAGAACGGCGCCGTAACCGCGACGGGCAGGGCGCCGAACAGCTTATCGATCTTTTCGACGCCGTCGGCAATGGCCTGTTTGCGTTCGTCCGGCAGCGGCGCTTTTTCCATGAGCCATGTCCAGGCGTCGCCCAGCATATCGCCGAAACGTGGCGGCGGGGATTCGGACTTCCTGGCGTCTGCGAGGATACGCGACGCCAGCTTGCCGGCGACCTGGCGCACGGCTTCGGCGCCCGTCTCGCGAATGCCCGCATCGATGAGCGCGGCCGGGCCGGCCGCGACGATGCCGATCGCACTGTCGGGACAACGGGTCCAGCATTTGCCGCATCCCGTGCAGGCAGCCGGATCGAACGCGGGCAACCACGCGCGCTGCTCATGGTTATCGCCGAACGTTGCGCTGAGCGGCGGCATGCTGCCCGTTGCGAAGTAGGGGTCTGCCGTCAGGCGGTCGGTCTCGCCGTCGCGATACAGGATGCCCGTCTGATCCCAGAATCGCGGCAGGCTCGCAACGTGATCGTCGCTGCGACCCAGGGCGCGTACAGCGGCGGGCGCGGGAGTGTCTTCGTAGGGCGGGCGTGAAGGTATCTTGGGGCCGCCGGTTTCTTCGAGCGCCTCGAGCCCCTTTTCAAAAGCGGCCAGCATGTCATCACGTCGCTCCGCGTCTCCTGGCTCGAGCAGCTTGCGCCGGGCGCCGACGATGCGGCGTGACTTCTGCTCGAGCAGGCCGCCGTGCAGCAGCGCGGCGAACAATCCACCGAGCAGCAACTCTTCGCCCGGTTCGCCGTCCGGAACCCGGAAGTGGCGGTTCTCGCGATGCAGCGTGATTACACGCCGGGCGACGTCGAGCGTAACGTCGGCGCCGATGGCGTCGCCGGGGTCGAGCAGGTGATCGCCGCCGTGAATCAGCCAGTCGCATGGCGGGCCGGGTCGGCTGCGAATGCGGCCGCCTTCGAGCGTGTGCAGCAGAGCGGCCGCCGCACGCGTGAGTCGGGCGCCCTTGCCGGATCGTCGCACCTTGATCGCAAGCGAGTCTTTTTGACGTGGCGCCGCGGCATCCTGCCGCGCGCGCACGCCCATGCCTGCCGCGTGCGGGTAGGCGCGTCGCAGTGCGTCGAGCAGGACCTCGCGCTTCGGCTGGTTTGTGGCGTCGTCGTCGAACGCGATGCCGAGGAACGCGGGGTCCGGCGTCTTGTCGTCCGCATCGGCACACAGCGTGATGAGATCTTCGACGCGAAGGGGCAGGCCGCCGACCCCGTACACGGCCGTCTGGCACGCGGGTTGTCGGCCGGTGCCATAGACGCTCGCGCGTATCTCGCGCGTCAGGGGTGGCCCGCCCGAGAGAGCGGCATCGCCACGTTCGAGCACGATGACGCGATCGACTGCTTCGATCGCATCGGCGATCGCCGCGCCCGGGAAGGGACGCAACGCATGCAGGCCGACGACGCCCGCACGAATCCGGTGCTGCTTGCGCAACAGGTCGGATGTGCGCCGCGCGGTTTCGACCGCGGCTCCCTGGGCGATCAGTACGAGCCTGGCGTTGTCGAGGCGATGCTGCGAAATGGTGTCGTAGCGTCTTCCTGTTGTGTCGTCGAAATCCTCGAACGCCCGCGCCAGCGCATCGTCGACGAAGTCGTCGAAGTAGGGTCGCCGCGCCGCGGCGCCGAGCCCGAAGCTCTCGCGGTCGAAGACGGCGCCCGTCAGCATCGGCTCGTCGAGGTCATGCCAGGCAGGCAGCCGACGCCGGCGCGCACCGAACAGCAGTTTCTGCGCCGCCGTCGGCGTTTCGATCTCTTCGCCGGCCGCGCCGAGGAAGCGAGCGACCTGGTTGGGCGACAGCAGGCGTACGTCCTGCGCGGCAAGCGCTGTTTGCTCGCCATCCATGACGACGAGCCCGGGTACCAGCGTTTGCTCGCTGACGCGCCGCGCTATGAAGCTGAAGTCCGCCGCTTCCTGGACGTTCGCGGCGAACAGCACGAAGCAACCGGCATCGGCTGACAGGTGAACCGTGTCGTGACCGCTGCCGAGCGCGGCGCCGTGTGCGGCCGCGCTGCGTGTCGCCAGGTGCACGACGAGCGGTGCGTGGCGGCCCGCGGCCGATACGAGCAGGTCCTGCACGGCGGCAATCTCGTGCCCGGACAGATAAGCCGTCGCCCGATGCCCGGCGAGCGTCAGGCCCGTCGCCGCGGCGAGCACGCCGCGCGGACCCTCGGCGTCCGTCACGGCACGACTCGACATCGCGGTTTCCGATAACCCGACGGCGCCGTTGCCGTCCAGCACGGTCGTGAATCCCTCGTCGCGGATGTCCGAGCCGGCGGGCGCGCCGAACGCTCGGCGGTACCACTGGATTGCGATGTCGCGCAGCCCGGCCACTACGCGTTCCGCGCCTTGCGCGTTTCCTGGTCCTGGAACTGCTCGCGGTCAAGCCACACGATGGCATTGGTCGGGCAGCGGTACACGGCTTCGGGTGCCGGCGGACCGCCGGCCGCGAGATCGATGACGGGCAGGTTGCCTTCCATGCGTATGAGGCCGGGCGCGGCATCGGCCGCGCAACGGCCGCAGGCGTCGCAGGCCGTGGCGCAGAGTTGCGTCGCGGCTTCGCCGGCGAGCGGTATGTTGCACTGCACGTACAGGTGCTGGTTGAGCGGCACGAGTTCGAACAGGTCCTTCGGGCATGCCGCGACGCAGTCGGGGCAGGCGCGACACTTCTCGGTGTCGACCTGCGGCAGGCCGTTGGCGTTCATATGAATGGCATCGAAGGTGCAGGCGCGTTCGCAATCGGCGAGCCCGAGGCAGCCCCAGGCGCAGCCCTTGCCGCCGCCGGACACGACCGCCGCGGCGCGGCAGCCCTCGAAGCCGCGGTACTCGGCGATCTGGTGCGCCTGCCGGCTGCCGCCGGCGCAGCGCAGGCGCGCGACGAGTTTCTCGGCGCGCCCGGCATCGACCTGCAGGAACTCGGCGATGCTCTCGATGGCTTCGTCGGTACTGACAGTGCACTGCCCCGGCTCTACCTCGCCGGCGACGAGTTTCTCGGCGAACGGCAGGCAGCCGGGCTGGCCGCAAGCGCCGCAGTTGGTGCCCGGCAGCAGCTCGTTGGTGGCCTCGATGCGCGGGTCCTCGTCGACGCGCAGGAAGCGCTGCGCGACCGCGAGCACCGTTCCGAAGAACAGGCCGATCCCGGTCATTATGGCCGGCGCTGTCAGCAGGTTGTTCATCAGTTGAATGGTGCGGCGCGTGCGATCAGTTCCTCGAGGCCGGGCTCACTCGGGTCCAGCGGCTTGCCCGGATGGATGCATTTGGCCGGACAGATCTCGGCGGCGCGGACGAGGTCCGAGTAGGTGCCTGCCGTCGCGTCCCTGAGGTAGGCCTGCTTGTCGTCGTTGTAGGCGAACATCATCTTGTTGATGCCCATGCAGTCGTCGCAGGTCGTGCACGCGGCCGTGTCGAGCCAGGGCTCGTCGAAGCTGACCTCGTCATCGTCGTCGACCGCGGGTTCGGCCTCTGCCTCGGGTTCGACGAGGTCCTCGACCGCCGGCGATTCCGGCGTTGCCGCCGGCATCGTTGCCGGCGCGACGGGTTCCGCGATGCTCGACAGGTCCGCGCCCATGAGCACGTCGACGAGTTGCCCCATCGCATCACCCGCAGCTGCGGTTCGCGCGTCATCGAGTTCCTGCTCGTGCGTGCGGAGCAGCTCGTTCCGTTCGTGTTCGGCCGACGCGCGCGCGTCTTCGAGCACGCGCTCGATGGCGGCTTCGACGTAGACGTTGTGTACGCCGGCGAGTTCCTGCAGCGATCGCCAGTAGTTGAGGCGGTCGCGGCAGGCGAAGACGAGGGCGCGGGACACGGCCAGGCGCAGCAGTGTGCCGGCCTCGTCGATGCCCCACACGAACGGCACGCTGCGCCCTGTCGATTCCTCGTCCATGCCGAGGTAGTCGGCGACCACGACGAGAGCGTCCGATTCGAGATCCGCCGGCACGACGCGGAAGTGCTCGTGCAGGGCCGGCATGAGCAGCGCGTAGTCGGCGAACGTGAACGCGAGGTCCATCGTGGCGGGGTCGTCGTCCGGCCGCTGGTACTCGAGCGTTTCGAGCGGCCAGTCGTGATCGGCCTGCAGGTTACCGTCGAAGCGCACGCGTTCGGCCGCATGGTCGCCCGCGCCGGGATCGACGAGCAGGAACGGGTGGGCACGGCTTTCCAGCGCCGCGCTGGCAACGAACCACGGGTCGAGGATCGGCTGCCGGGTGCGCGTCTGGGTGCCGCGATTGATGAGATGCAGGCTCGTGCGGTTGCTGTCGAGCGCGCACAGGAAGCCGGCCAGCACGTCGGCGTGCTTCGCTGCCGAGGTCTGCGCGACGACGACATGCCGGTGCCCGATGCCGAAGTACGCGAGTTCGAAGCGCCAGGTATCGAACGGGCCCTCGCCCGGACGGACGGCCGGATTGTCGTAGGCGCGAATCCAGCTGATCACGTGCACGGGTCTGCGCGAGCCGAGCAGCCGAGAGAGCGAGGGCAGTCCGTCGCCCGCGAGATAATCGGCCGAGACGAGCGCGACAACGCGCGTTACGTGCTGCAGTTCTTCGTCGGAGAATGCCTGCCAGTCGAACTCGTCGAACCAAGAATCGTGAACGGCGGCGCTGTACTTGTTGTCGATCTCGAGCGCCGCGATGCGGAGCGCGGCAAACAGCTCCGCGAAGCGAGTCGCGTCGCGCTCAAAGACCTCGTCGGCATCATTGCACGGCGTATCGCTGCCGATGACGTCGACGTCCGGCTGCGCAGCAAACCACGGGTTCGCGATCTTGCCGACGAAGCGCACGAGCACGGGCTCGTGGTTCCAGGCGCGCAATACGTCCAGCGCCTTGCCGATACGCGCCCTTCGCTCCGGCGGCATCGCGACCGAACCGCGTACGCGCGTCTCGAGCAGGCTCGTAAGCTTGTCCGTGTCCAGGTGTCGCGCAGCCGCTTTCGCGCCGTCGCTGTTGCGAGTACCGGCCTTGGCATCCTCGACCTCGAGCAATGCGCCGAGCCGGCGTGTCGCGCGGGCGATGTCTTCCTCGAGCTGCGCGTGCAGCCGGGCATTGCGGTGGCGGACCGCGTGGACGAAAAGGTGCAGCGGCGTATCCGGGCCGTAGCCGAGCAACAGGCTGCCCGCAGCGAAAGATGCCTGCAGGTTGTCGAGATCGGCCTGTAGTTTGTCGTGTGCGTCGTCCCTGAGCTCGAGATGATCCTGCAGCGCGGTCGCCGCCCTGGCGATGAGTTCGGGCGCGTCGACGGGATCGGGACCCTCGAGTGCCTGCCGCAGGTGGCGTTCGAGCCACGCGAGGTTGTCCCTGAGGACGCGCGCGCTGTCCTCGCCGAGCGCGAAAGCCGCGAGCGCCGCGGAGAGGTGCGAGCCCAGCGGCGTCGCGATCTCCTCGTCCTCGTCGTCGGCGACCGGGGCCAGGTAGAGCGGATAGTCGTAGCGGATTGCCTCGGCGTCCCGGTAGGGATGCAGCAACGCCGGCAGGGTTCCCGCCTGCGGCAACGAGGTAGCTGACGCCGCAGCGGGTTCGCCATAGTGGAAGCGGCGCAGCACGTCGATCGTGACGCCCCGGCTGTCCGACTGGCTTTGCGTTACCGATTTCATTGCGCGTTCCGCTCAGATGGCAAAGTGGTCGAAGGCCTGGTTGAGGCCCGCGAGTTTCTCCTGTGCGCTCATCTCGAGCCCCTCGCTCGACATCTGGTCGTAGCAGGGCGCGTCGGGATTCCGGTACAGGATGCCGAGCGGCAATACCGAGTCATCGGCAGCGATCTTGAGCGCGGCAGGCAGGTCCGTCGGGTCGTGCTCGCCATGGTTGGGGAACAGCCTCTTGACCGAGTCATCCACCTCGACGCCGAATTCGTGTGTCAGCAGACGCATGCGTGCGGGTTCGTTCTGCAGCGCTTTGCCGATCGCCTCGACGTAAACCGGGCAGCGCTGGATGATGCGCACGAACCCCGTGCCCTTGTGCTCGTGCGCCATCTTGATGACCTGGTGGCGAAGCTGGGCGTTCCAGTCGACGATCTGTGCGACGAAGGACACGTTGGTGATGCCGAGCGTCACGGTCAGCGGGTTCAGCGGCGGCAGGAGCGAGCCCGACGGGTGTGTATTCGTCGGCACGTCGAGCGGCGTCGTCGGCGAGGTCTGCTTCTTGGTGAGACCGTAAATGCCGTTGTCGAACACGAGCATGGTCATGTCCATGTTGTAACGCATCGCGTGCACCCAGTGCGCGGCGCCGATCGAGAAGCAATCGCCGTCACCGGTGGCGACCCAGACGTCGAGGTCGGGCCGGCGCGACTTGATGCCGCAGGCGACGGGCAGGGCGCGACCGTGCAGGCCGTGAAACCCGTAGGTATTCATGTAGTGCGGCAGGCGGCTCGAGCAGCCGATGCCCGAGACGGCCACGGTCTTCTCCGGCTCGAGCTGCGCGTCGCGGCAAACGCGGTGGACGGCTGCGAGTATGCCGTGGTCGCCGCAACCCGTGCACCAGCGTGGTTCCGCGCCGCTGTAATCTTCCAGCGTGAAGTAACGATCCTTGACCTCGAGGGACCAGTCGCCTTTCAATCCAAACATCAGTGGACTCCTTCCAGTTTCCCGAGGTGTGTATCGATTACCTGGCAGATCCTGCCGGGCGACAGCGGGTGGCCCGGGACGACAGACCAGCAGTCGATATCCATGAGGGTGTGCGAGCGCAATACCTGCGCGAGCTGTGCGTAACGCCGCGTTTCCTTGTTGATCAGCGGGTGTTCCGGATCGTCGCTGTAGTTGAGCTCGATCGTCATGACCTTGCGAAAGCCGCGGAAGATCTCTTCGAGCCCGGGCTCGAGTGGCGACAGGAACCTGAGGTGCACCGACGCCACACTCTTGCCGGCATCGCGCGCCCGGTCGACGGCCTCTTCGATGGCGCCGTGCGTCGAACCCCAGCTTACGATGAGCAGATCGCCCGTCTCATCACCGTGCACCTCGGGTGGCTTGAGGGTTGCCGCCAGCGTCGCGAGCTTGCGGCTGCGCATGATCGCGCCCTCCTGGTTGGACGCCGAGTCATAGGCGATCTTGCTCTGACGATTGTGCGCGAGACCCGTCAGGATGTACTCGCCGTTACGCATGCCCGGAATCGGACGTTCGGAGAGTCCCGTTTCCTCGTCCCAGTCATAGGGCGGTACGTCCTCGTCCCAGTCTGACTGGTCGAGCGGCGGCGGGAACCAGTCCTCGGTGACGTCGGGACGCGCGATGGGCTGTACGCCGGTCGCTAGATTCGCGTCGGTCAGCACGATGACGGGCGTGCGGAACGACTCCGCGATTCTGCGCGCGACGCTGACGAATTCGAGGCACTCGGCGATCGTCGCCGCGGCGATCACGACCTTGGGTGAGTCGCCGGGCACGCCGAACAGGGTCGAGAGGAGATCGCCCTGTTCGATCTTGGTCGGCAGGCCGGTCGACGGCCCGCCGCGCTGCACGTCGATGATGACCAGCGGCAGCTCTGCCATGACGGCGAGGCCGATCATCTCGGTCTTGAGCGCCATGCCCGGGCCCGAGGTAATCGTGCAGGCCGTCTTGCCGGCATAGGACGCGCCGATGGCAAAGCCGATCGCTGCGATTTCGTCCTCGGCCTGGTGCACGAAGCCGCCGGTCAGGTTGAAATCGTCGGCGAGGTAGTGCGAGGCGGAGGTCGCCGGCGTGATCGGGTACATCGCGACGAGATCGATGCCCGCCGCCATGACGCCTAGGCCCGCGGCCTGGTTGCCGTTGACGACGATTGCCGACGCAAGGCGCTCGTCGTCCGCTGACGGGATCTCGTACTCGTAGTCGAGATTGTCGCGCGCGAACGCATAGCCGGCGTCGAACAGCTTGTGGTTGATCTCGACGACCTTGGCGCTCTTCTTACGGAAGGTCTTCGCAATCTCCTCTTTCGCCTTGTCGACGTCGCGCTGGTAGATGTGGCACAGCATGCCGAGCACGAACATGTTCTTGCCCCTGCGCGGGTTCTCGACCAGCTTCAGGCATTCCTTCTGGATCGGCAGCTCGTGCACGATGAGGCCCTGCGCGTAAAAGTCCTGCAGCGCCTCGGCGTATTGCTGGCGAATCTTCTCGTCAGGATCCTCGGCCCACATGTTCTCGAGCAGAACGACCGTGCCTTTTCTGTAGGCGCCGTTGGCGATTCGCGAGTAAAGCACCTGCTCGTTGAAGGCGACGACGAGATCCGCCTGGTCACCCATGTTGGTCACGTAGTGCGAGCCCATGCGTACGCGAATGCCGCTGGCGCCCTGGCGTTCGCGGGCAGGGGGCTGGATTTCGGCGGGAATGATCTCGACCGTCCATACGCCGTTGCCCATCTTGCCGCAGACGAGGCCGAAGATCTGGCCGCATTTCTGCGCGCCTTCGCCGGAATCGCTGACAATCTCGACCGTGTGTTCCTTGACGATCTGGTGCCCCGCTTCGTGGTGCTCGCGTTTGGCCGCGGCCGACGGCGTCGAACCCATGATCTGCTCGGCTGTCGCGCTCTCGATCTTCTCCCTGAATTCCGCGATGGCATCCCAGCGGGCCGAGCGCGCTTCCTCGAGGTCCCGTGTATGCAGCGAACGGCGCAAGTCGTAGCCGAGGACGTCCCGCAGCTCCCTCGGGACCGCGAGCTTGACCCACCAGGTCTTGTCGCGTTTGAACAGGTACCGGGTGTCTTCCTGGGTGTGCTTGCCTGACATGCCTGACTCCTGGGCGGAGGACGCGAAATTCTGTACCTTTTTTCGCTGGTACGGCGGCTTATCTCACGGCCGGATAGGGCGTTCAATCAGTACTTACTCATATATAAGTTAATCGCATTTCCATGCGGCCTGCAGCTGTACCTGAGGAACTGGGACCCGGGTCACAGTTCTACTGCCTCATGTGACACCGACGTCTCGGCGGCTATCGATAAACAGGCTTCGAGCGCCACATCAGGACCCCCTGGAGCGCCGCATCCCCGTGAGTACGGCGTCGACGAGATCCAGCGGTAAGGCGAAGCGAATCGAGCGAATCGTCGCACGCCGGATCCTGCGTTTGGATCGTCTGTGCGCCCAGGGGTCCAGTTCCCTGAACCTGGCAGCATGCGCTTCGGCGCGCGGCATGAGATCCGCCGGATCGACCGTTTCGTCGAACAAGCCCGCGTGCAGCGCGGCATCCACGTCGAAGTGCTCGGACAGTGTTACCGCGCGCTGGTAAGCGGCGGGTGTCAGTCGATGACGCAGCGTTGCCGCGGCAACGCGCGGCATTGTCATCCCGATGGCGACCTCGTTCGCCGAGATCATGAAATCGCCGCGGGTGCCGATGACGTAATCGGCCGACAGCATCAGGAATACACCCATCGCGAAGCAGTGGCCGTTGCAGGCGACGATGACGGGATGCGGGTAGGCCATGACGCGGGCCGTGAATGCATAGCCGAGGCGCAGCATGTTGAGCGCCTTCGCGCCGCCGCGATTCATTACCTTGAGATCGAAGCCGGCAGAGAAGACTTCCTCGCGGCCTGTCAGGATGACGGTCGCGCCGTCCGCTGCGGCGCGATCGAAGGCGCGATAGAGACCGCGCAGGATCTCGGGCGAAAGCGCGTTGCGTTTGCCGTCGTCGATGCGAATTGTCGCGACGCCGTCGCGCAACGCATACTGTACGCGTTCATCGGTCATCGGCTTTCTTCTCCCCTCGGCGCGAGTCCGTCGACACCGAGAACAAACATCTCAGCAAGCGCACCGGGACGTCAAGCGCATGCACGAACTGGCAGAGAATTTCGTTAGTTGTCCATACTGCGGCGAGCGGATCTCCGTCCTCGTCGACACGTCGGTCGTGCAGCAGCGGTACGTCGAGGACTGCGAAGTGTGCTGTCGTCCGATCGTATTCGAGGTTTCGATCGGTATCGACGAGGAGATCACCGTGCGCGCAGGCAGCGAGAACGAGGTGTGAACGCGCCGCCTGGCTGACGGCTAGGGCGCGCCGTTCGTGCCGATGACCTCGACGGCCTGCCCCGGCGACAGGCGTTCCGCGCCGCGGATGATTACCCGGTCGCCGGGCACGACGCCGTCGGCGACGCCCACCCAGAGGCCGACGATCGTCGTGATGTCGACCATTACCTGCTCGGCCGTGCCGTCATCGGACAGCTTGTATATATACGAGCGACCGCCGCGTTCGACGAGCGCGTCGCGGGGTACGGCCACCGTCGATACCGCCGCGTCACTCGGCAGGCTCACCTGGACGGGCGTGCCCACGAGCCAATGGCTGTCGCTGGCGACCAGCCGTACTTCGACCATGCGCGAGACCGCATCGCCGACGGGCACGACGGTCCTGACCGGGTGCTCGCGCTCGACCGCGCCGCTCCTGACCGGCACGTTCATTCCCGGCTTGATGAACCGCGTCAGCGCAATGGACGCGGGCAGGGAAATTTCGATGCGGTGCGTATCGACGAGCCGCACGACGTCTTCGCCGATACTGATGTACTCGCCCACCGATGCCAGCCGGTCCGTTACGTGGCCCGCGAACGGTGCGCGAATACGCGTGCGATCCAGATTTGCGCGCGCACGCTCGAGCGCGGCACGTGCATCGGCCAGCAGATGCTGCGCCTGGTCGCGCAAGGCTACCGCCTCGTCGAGCAAAGTCCTCGAGGCACTGTTCTTCGCCGCCAGTTCCTCGGTGCGCTCGAGCTGGCGCTGACGGTATTTGTAATCGGACTCGAGCCGCGCGACATCGGCTTCGGCACGCGTGACCTCGATCCGGATGAGGCGCGGATCGATGCGTGCGATGACGTCGCCTTTGGCGACAGGGTCCCCGACCTCGGCAAGCCATGTCACGACACCCTCGATCTCGCTGGCGATGCGCGAGTCGTTCAGGCTGACGACAGTGCCCGAGACGTCGACGGACGGCGCCATATCGCGCATCTCTGCCGTGGCCACCTCGACACGGGCAGGCGGGAACGCAAAGTCTGCTTCCTGGCCGCGGGCCAGGCCCGACAGCAGCAGTATCGCCAGCACGCCCAGGTGTGCCAGTCGTTCCAGCTCGGGCTTCGCTTTGTGGCTTGTTTGCATGGTCAATCCGTCGCGGCGATTACGCGAGCTTCTCCTACCCGCAGCTTGAGTTGCAACAGGCTCGGCAACAGCAGCAGCGTAAACAGCGTCGATACGGCCATGCCGCCGACGATGGCTGCGGCCATGCCGCGATAGATTTCGCTGCCGGCGCCCGGCACGACGAGCAGCGGCAGCATACCGAACAGGCTCGTCAGCGTGCTCATGAAGATCGGCCGCAGGCGGTACCTCAAGGCCTGCCTGACGGCCGCCGTGCGGTCGAGCCCCCTGGCCTCGGCGGCGCGCGTCTGCGCGACGAGCAGGATCGCGTTATTGACGACGAGCCCGACGAGAATGATGAAGCCGATCATGCCGAGCAGGTCCAGCGGCTGAAACTTGATCGAGTTGACGATCGTGATGGCAAACACGCCGCCGACGGCCGCGAGCGGAATCGAGATGACCACGAGTATCGCGTCCTTGAGGGAGCGAAACAGCCCCGCCATGATCAGCAGCAGCAGTCCGACGGCCGTCAGGAAATTGAAGCCGAGCGTGCCGATGGCGCGTTCGAGGTCCTGCACGCTGCCTGCGTATTGAATGTCTCCGCCGGCCGGCATCAGTTCGCGCAGCTCGGGTTCGATCGACGTTTCGAGTTTGTCGACCAGCGCCTCGAGCGACATACCCTCGGGCGGGTTGACGATGACGCTGTAGATGCGGGCGCGGTTGATACGCGTAATCTGGGCCGGCGACGGTGCGACGGCAATGCGCGCGAGTTGGCCGAGCGGCACCACTCCGCCTGCCGGTGTCGAGACGGGCAGAGCCGCCATCTCCTCGGGCGTGTCGAAGCGCGTCGTCTTGAGGTAGATGTCGACGCGTTCGCGGCCCGTGAAGTATTCACCGAGCCATACGCCCTGGCCGAGCTCCATGATGACGCGCGCCAGGTCCTGGCGGGTCCAGCCGACCTCGGCGAGCCGCACATCGTCGGGCGTGAAGCGCAGTTCGTTGGCTTCTGCGAACGGGTCCGGGTTCGGCTGTGCCGAAGCGCCGGGCATTTGCTGTGGAATCAACTGCATGGCTCTTGCGACCACCGGTTTGAGCGCATCGGAGTCGGTGGCGCCGAGGCGCATCTCGACACTGTTCGAGCTTTCGAAGCCGCCGAACAGGCTGCGGCGAATCGTGAAGCTGAACATGTCGGGAATGCCGGACACGATCTCGTTCTGAACTACGGCCTGGAATTCGTCCAGATTCGTCCCCCTCGCCGGGTTGATTGCCAGCCAGCCGCCGCTGCCGCCCGGGAAGGACCACAGGAAGTAATCCCGAATAGCCGGCTCTTTCTTGCCCTCGAGGTGCGGTTCGAGGCGGTCGATCAGGAGTTGCGCGATCTCGCGATCGGCGGTTTCGACATTGGTGCCGGGTGGAAAGAACAGGAAGCTGTCGACCGTGTCGCGCTTGACCGGCGGCAGGTAGTTACTCTCGGGCCACAGCATCACGGTAAACAGGATCGAGCCGGCCATGAGTCCCGTGATCCACCCGAGACGGCGCTTCTGCGTGCTCGTCAGGTCGACGATACGGTCGGCGAGTCTTTCCCACACCGATGCGTCGATGGTCTCCGAGGGCAGCTTGTGCATCCAGTAACGCGATGCGGTCGGCAGGATCGTGATCGCGACGAGGAGCGATACGGTCACGCCGATCGCGATCGTGAGCGCGAGGTCGGCAAACATCTGCCCCTCGACATCGCGCAGGAACATGATCGGGATGAAGATCGCGACCGTCGTAGCCGTGGAGGCGAGCAGGGCACCCCACACCTGCGATGTGCCTTTATCGCTGGCATCGGCGGCGGATTCGCCGCGCTCGCGCAGGCGCACGATGTTCTCGAGCACGACGATGGCCGCATCGAGCACCATGCCGGTAGCGAAAGCCAGGCCGGCGAGCGAAATGACGTTCAGGGACCGGCCGGCGAGCGACAGCACGACGAACGTCGTCAGCAGCGACACGGGAATCGCGAGCGCGATGATCAGGGTCGCGCGCCATTGCCGGAGGAACAGCCACAGGACCCCGATAGCGAGCAGGATGCCGGCGACGAGATTGCCCGTCAGCAGGTTGATCGAGCGCTTGATGTAGACAGACGGGTCGAAACTGTAGGACGCGAACAGCTTGCGCTCCTTGAAGTCCGTCTCGTTGAGTTCGTTCATGCGCGCCTTGACGCCATCGAGCGCCTCGAGCACGTTGGCGTCGTTGGTCTTCGCGATTGAGAAGCGCGCGGCCGCATGGCCGTTGTGGTAAATGAAGCCCTCGCGCTGCGGCGGTCCAAACTCGATCGTGGCGACGTCGCCGAGTTTGATCGGCAGGCCGCCGCGCCAGTCGAGTATCAGGTCTTCGAGCTCGTCGACGTCGTAACGCCCCTCGACGCGCAGGGTGTAACTGCGTCGGCCGACGTCGACGACGCCCGAGGAGATATTGGCCGAGCGCCCGATGCGATCAACGGCGCGCGCTATGTCGATGCCGAGTTCGGCGGCCTTGTACGGGTCGACGACGATCTGTAACTGATCGCTGGAAGTACCGCTGGCGTCGAACATGCTGACGCGCGATACGCCGTACAGCCCGGCAATTTCCGGCCGGACGACCTCGCGCAGGTGACGCTTGTTGCGCACGAGGTCGGCCTCGCCGCCCTCGAGTTGCTCGACGAAGTACTCGATGAGCTGGTCATTCGCGTCGCCCCACTCGCCCATGCTGACGCTGGGCCGAACCGCATTGCCGGGCAGCGGGCGCAGCCGGTTGAGACGGCTGATGACCTCGATAAGCGCGTGCGTCATGTCCGTCTCGAGCGCGAACTCGAGCTGCGACCACGAGAAGTTCGGGACGCTCCACGACGACATCTCGGTCATGCCGGGCGTGCCCTGCAATACCTCCTCGATCGGGACCGTGATTTCGGATTCGATTTCGCGCGGTGACGCGCCCGGCCAGCCGGCGCCGACTGTCATGACGGGCTTCTCGATCCGGGGCAGCAACTGCGCCGGGATGCGGAACACGGAGAGAATACCGAACAGCACGACGACCGCGGCGACAATCGCCACCGCGGCAGGATTAGCAAGGCTGGAACGCGTCAGCCGCATCTGGACCCCCCCTTGGCCCGGGTGATTCTTGGTTTTAGTCTAAGGCCTGAACACACTTCGACAAACTGCGGTTGCTATTGTTGCATTCGCGTATCGATTTGGGCAATCGACGGCTCGCGAGCTGTTGCAGCTCGTTGGTGCAGCTGGCCTCGGGGAGGCTCAGCCGTTATTGTTCGGCGCATCTATACGACCTGAGGAACGACCAGTGGGAACAATGACGACGCGCTGTCTGATTGCTATCGCAACGATGAGCGGACTCCTGGTATCGGGCGCGGGCCTGGCCGCAGATCAGGAAAAAGTGATTCGCCTGTCGGAACCCGTCGAGCAGACGGCCGAGTACGAGACTTTCGGTTCGCCGCTGGACGATGCGGTTCCGGCCGTGGACCTCGAACAGGTGACGGCTTCGGGTGAAGAGCTTGTAGGGAAGACGGTGCGGGTCGTAACGCGCGTGTCGGAAGTATGTGCCAAAAAGGGTTGCTTCTTTATCGCGCAGGAAGGCGACAGCGTCGTGCGAGTCTCATTCAAGGACTACGGATTCTTCGTGCCGACTGACATTAGTGGCAAGCTGGTCACGCTTGTGGGCGAAGTGGTCGTGAAAGAAGTGACAGTCGAGCAGGCCGCGCACTACGCCGAGGATCTCGGCGACGCAGCGACGGCGTTCAAGCCAGGCAAGACATTCGAGATTGTCGCGACGGCGGTACGCGTGCCTCGCACCTCGTCTTAGCGACTACGCCGGTCGCTGCGATGCCACGCGCGCGACGCGTGCTCTCGTTGCCGCCAGCCGTGATAGGGGTGCGAATCGAGCAGCTTCTTGTTCCTGAACAACAGGACGAGAACGGCGCCGGCGACAAATCCGCCGACGTGGGCCCAGAACGCGACGCCCCCGCCGGTCGCCCCCATGCTGCTGTAGCCGCCGATCAGCTGGATCAGGATCCAGTAGCCGAGCATGAACATGGCCGGCACGGCGAACGTCGTCGCATAGAATCCGAGCAGAACCAGCATGTGCACGTGGACGCGCGGGTAGAGGACGATGTACGCGCCCATGACGCCGCCGATGGCGCCGGATGCGCCGACCATGGGAACGGCCGAGGCGGGGTCCGCCAGCGCCTGTGCGGCAGCCGCCGCGAATCCGCACAGGACGTAGAAGATCGCGAAGCGCACGCGGCCCATCGCATCCTCGACGTTGTCGCCGAAAATCCACAGGAACCACATATTGCCGATGATGTGCATCCAGCCGCCGTGCATGAACATCGAGGTCAGGACCGTGGCCCAGCTGCCGTCGCCGTCCACGGGACAAACCGGGCGCTGATCGAACTGCGACGGATCGAGGGTGCCGAGGACGTCGGCCGGGATGAGCCCGAACTGGCAGATCGACCGGATCAGCGTGGGATCGCTGCCGAGTCCCTGCACGAATACCCAGGCCAGCACGTTGATCCCGATCAGGGCGTAGGTCACGAACGGAATCGTGAGCTGCGGGTTTTCGTCGCGGATCGGGAACATGCGTCAATTGGCCTGGCGGTGGATCCGCCCGATGGTTGCAGGCTACCCTCACTGTCCGACCGGCCGCAACTGTCTTTCAGATCATGACGCGATTCAGTCTCGACGCGCGCAAGTTTGGCTCACTCGTCCTCAATGCAGGACTGGTCGTCGCGGTATTCCTCGTTGTGTCGGCGTTCCAGTCGCGCAACATGTTGTCGATGGACGGGCAGGTCGCGCCGCCACTGCGCGGCGTTACCCTGTCGGGCGAACCCTACGACCTGGACAACGCGGGCACGAGGCCGGCGCTGGTCTACTTCTTCGCGCCGTGGTGCAAGATCTGCGCCGCGAGTGCCGACAACCTGGCGCGGCTGCGGCGCTGGCGCGATGCGGACGAGATCGAGATTCTCGCCGTCGCGCTCGACTGGGCTACGGCCGACGAAGTCCGTACCTACGCGGAGCGCCACGGGCTCACTGTGACGGTCGTCCTCGGCGACGCGACGATCGCACGCGAGTGGCGCGTCCAGGCCTATCCGTCCTATTACGTGCTCGACAGCGAACGCCGTATCGTGCGGCGCGACGTCGGCTACAGCAGCCAGGCTGGCCTCTGGTGGCGGGCCTGGACCGTATCCTGAAATCCTCAGCCGTCAGGCGGCCAGCTTCTCGGCCAGGGCGTATACCTTGCGCTCCATACGCCTGGACAATCGTGGATGGCGCTGCTGGGAAACCATGCCCGTCACCATGGACCCGACGACCTTGCCGCCGATGGTCTTTGCAGCGACCCTGAGGCTCTGGTTGGTGCCGTAGGTCAGCCTGCCCAGCAGACCCGGAGCCGCGCAGGACGAGACGATGATCGCGGGCTTCTTGGTCAGCTTCGACTTGCGAAATACGGGAGTGGGCTTGCCCCACGGCCAGTAACCGTATGGAGAAAGGCGCTCCGCGAAGCGCTTGAACAAAGCCGTGACCGCACTGAAGTTCGTCGGCGCCGCGAGTATGTAGGCATCGGCGGCCTCGATCTTCTTGATGAGCTCGCCCATGCCATCGTTGAGAACGCACCGGCCGGGCTCGACGCCCGGTTGCTGCATGCATTCCCGGCAATTACGGCAGAATTCGATCGGAAAATCGCGCAGGTGAATGTGTTCGACCTCCGCATCCAGGGCCTTCAGGTCTTCGATAATATTCTCGACAACCTGGTCGGTCATGCCGCCGTCGCGGTAGGAGCCGTTGATCGCGAGAATCCGGCGTTTCTCGTTCATAGCCATACCTCCACCAGCTTTCTACCTCGCCGTGGCGCGCTAGTAAATCGTGGATGCCCACGGGGGCGCTTCGTTTTACGAGCAATCACCGGGGCCGGACGGCCGGTAGTACGGATGCTTATATATCGACCCGCGGGATGCGCACCTCGAAGCTCGCGCCTTTGCCGCCCGGGTCCAGCAGGCGCAGGCTGCCGCCATGTGCCTTCGCGATCAGCGTTGCGAGATAGAGGCCGAGACCGGTGCCGCCCGACGTGCGGGCCCGGGAAGGGTCGCCCCGGTAGAACGGCTCGCCGATGTGCTCGGCCTGTTCCTTCGAAATGCCGGGACCGCGATCGGTCACCGACATCACGATCTCGGTAGGGTTCGCCGAGACGGCGAGTATCACGGGGCCGTCCTCGGGCTTCGAATAACGCAGTGCATTGCTGAGCAGGTTCTTGAGAAGAAGCGATATACGGGCTTCGTCCAGGGACGCGGTCAGTTCACCGGCAGAAAGGTCGACCTCGATTCTCGCCCGGTCGCGCGAGAAATAGTCGTCGATCAATGCGTCGACCAGCTCGCCGAGCACGACCTTGGTCCGCGAGAGCTGCGTATGGCGACTGTTCAGGCGCTCCGCCTCGAACAGGGAGACGATGATCTTCTCCATTTCGCTGATCTCGGCGCGCATGCTCTCCGCCGTCTCCTCTTCCTCGCAGAACTCGAGCGCCAGCCGCATCCGCGACAGCGGCGTGCGCAGCTCGTGGCTGATACCGAGCAGCAGCGCGCGTTTTGCATCAAGCATCTTTTCGACGTCCGCGGCCATGTGATTGATGTCCGTCGCCAGGTCACCGAGCTGATCCTGGCGAATGTCCGCGATGCGATAATTGAAATTGCCCCTGCCGATGTGTGCGGCACCCTTGCGAATCGCGGCGATCGGGCTGAAAAGCCAGCGCACTGCTACGTACCCGAGCACCAGCAGCGACAGACCGAGACCGATCACGAAAAAGGTGATGGGCAAGCCTTCTGGCGTTTCGGAAATGCGTGGCGTCGAGACGACGATGTCATAGCCGCCCTGTCGCATGCGCAGGAACGTATGCCGGTCCTTCTGCGCGAAATCGACGCCGGGCAGTTCGTCCGCCCACGCGTCCGGGTCGTCACTGAATCGTGGGCTCGGTGCAAACTCGAGCGCATCGACGCGGGGAAATGCAGGATCTGACGCCCAGTCGACGTCGGGCCCGAAGATCCGGATGTCGACCGGCACGCGCTCGGTTATCGCGATGGCCCGGTCGATGCGCGGCGGCACGCCTATGTCGCCCCGCACGTAATTGACATGCAGCGACAGGTGCCCGCTGATGAGGCTACGGACTTCGTCGCTCTTGTATATCTGTTGTATCGCCTTGAACGTGCCGAATACGAACAGGCCGGCCAGGACGATGAAGATCGCGATCAGACGGAACGATAAGGAACGCGTCAGGTAGCTAAGCATCAGCCGGCGGCTGCCCGATAAACGAGTAGCCGCGTCCCCAGACGGTCTGGATAAAGCGCGGGGGCTTGACCGCATCGCCGAGCTTCTGGCGAAGCCTGCTGATCATGATGTCGACGGAGCGCGTCAGTATCGCGGCGTCGATGCCGCGCAGCTCGCTGAGGATGTCGTCGCGGGACAGTTTCTTGCCGGGCCGGCGCGCAAGCAACAGCAGCAGCTCGTACTCCATTGACGTCAGGTCAACGGGCTTGTCGTCGACGCGCACGGATCTCGAGTCGGTGTTGATCGACAGGCCCTCGAAGTTGAGCTCGTCGACGCTGCCGCCGGTCGACTCGGAGCGCCGCAATGTCGCCTGAACGCGGGCGACGAGTTCGCGAGGCTCGAAGGGTTTGCCGACGTAGTCGTCGGCACCGAGCTCGAGTCCCGAGACGCGGTCGATGATGTCGCCGCGCGCGGTCAGCATGATGATCGGTATGTTGCTCGTCTTGCGTACTTCGCGGCAGATCTCAAAGCCGTCCTTGCCGGGCAACATGATGTCCAGCAGCAACAGGTCCGGGTCTTCGCGGGAAAGCTTCTTGAAGCCTTCCGTCGCATCGTATGCGCAAATGAGCTTGATGCCGAAGCGCTTGAAATACGCCTGCAGCAGGTCGGAGTGTTTCCGGTCGTCATCGATGATCAGCACTTTTGTCATATACGCATCATATCGCGTCCCGGGCGGCTCGCGCAGGAAGTGGTGCTTCTCGAAACATCCGGAAACATCCTGATACCGCCGCGAAATCCTTCGTTCGCGGGCCTCTGGGACACTTCTTCCCGTCAACAAAACCCTGATACGGAGAAGGATTCATGAAACTCATTAGTAAGGTCTTGCTCGCGCTCGGCGTATTTACGCTCGCGGCCTGCGATTCGAGTGACGGCATACTCGTACCAACAGACGACACCGCTACGTTCACCAAAGTGCAGGTACTGCATGGCTCTTTCGATGCGCCTGCTGTCAACGTGTTTGTCGATGGCGCCGAGGCGTTTAGCGGTGTCGACTACAAGGTCGGCTCCGGGCTCGTCGAGCTGGACTCGGGCAACCGCGAGATCCGCATCGACGGTATCCTGCCGGGCGGCGACGCGACGGTTATCGGGCCTGCCACTATCGGCTTCGGGCCCGACCGGATTTACACGGTCGCCGCGGTCAATAGCGTCTCGGCCATCGAGCCCGTCGTTATCTCGCAGCCCGACGTGCCGGTATCACCGGACTCGGCCCGCCTGTTCGTCCTGCACGGCACCGCGGCGGCTCCCGCTGTCGACGTGTACGTGACGGCGCCGGGCGCAGACCTTGCGGCGAGCGCGCCTGTCGGCACGTTCTCTTTCAAGCAGACCATCGGCCCCGCCGAAGTCGCGGCCGGTGATTACCAGGTGCGCGTCACGCCGGCCGGCGATCCTGCTACCGTCCTCTATGACTGGGGCACGCGCACGCTGGAGAGTGGCGACGACCTGACGCTGGTCGCGTTGCCGAACACGCGAGGCGGGGCCGCACCGGTCACGCTGGTCGAGATGAACGGCACGGCGACGATCATACGTGACGACATCAACACGCCGACGTCACTGCAGGTCGTGCACGCATCGCCCGATGCGCCGGCCGTCGACGTCGTCGTAGAAGGCAGCGTCCTCGTACCCGGTCTCGAGTTCCCGCAGGCCACCGGCTTCGTCGAGGTACCCGCAGGCACTTACAACACGTCTGTCACGGTTGCGAACAATCCTGGCGCCATCGCGATCGGCCCGGTCAACCTCGACCTGGCTGCCGGCGTCCGCCACTCGGTACTGGCGGTCGGTCCGCTGTCGAGCATCGAGCCGCTGATCCTGACGGATGACCCGCGCCGCGTGGCAACGAACGCCAAGGTGCGGATTGTGCACGCGTCGCCGACTGCTCAGGATGTCGACATCTACGTCACCGCGGTTGGCGCCGACATCAATGCCGAAGCGCCGACGCTCGAGAACATCCCGTTCAAGGCGAACACGGGCTTCCTCGCGCTGGCCGCAGGCAGCTACGACGTAACGGTCGTGCCGGCCGGCACGAAGACCGCCGCGATCGGTCCGGCAACGATTAGCGTCGAGAACGGCGGCGTCTACACGGCCGTCGCCCGCGATCCGCTGCCCGGTGCGACCGACCTTGGGCTCATCGTGCTCGACGATTTCATCGATTAATTACTCACAATCATCACATTAAGGAGAAATACAATGCTTAGGAAGTTCCAGAGAACCCTGCAGGTCGTACTGTTCATGCAGCTCGCCCTGATCGCATCGCAGGCCTCGGCCGGGCACCACGCCAAGGCCGAGAAGAAGGACATCGTAGACACCGCGGTCGCGGCAGGGCAGTTCACGACGCTGGCCGCAGCGCTCGACGCAGCCGGTCTGGTTGACACGCTCAAGGGCAAGGGCCCGTTCACGGTGTTCGCGCCGACCGACGCGGCCTTCGCCGCACTGCCGGAAGGCACGGTCGAGAACCTGCTGAAGCCGGAGAACCGTGACCAGCTCGTCGCGATCCTGACGTATCACGTCGTGCCCGGCAAGGTGAAGGCCAAGGACGTGGTCAAGCTCGACCAGGCGACGACCGTCAACGGCTCGGACGTCACGATCAGCGTGGCGGACAGCGGCGTGCGCATCGACAACGCCAAGGTGTTGAAGACGGACATCTACGCCACTAACGGCGTGATTCACGTCATCGACGCGGTCATCCTGCCGCAGTCGTAGGCATCCCCTGAACGCGGCACAAGGACGTGCCGCGGTTTTGCCTGTCGCCTTCCGACCGGCCCGGGTCACTCACGGGCCATATCTGTCCCGATCGTAAATATCCCGGTAAAAATGCACGGTTCCTCCGTCGTCCACCACGGCCGTCAGGTAGGTGACGATCACGGGCAGGGGCTCGCTGAGCAGAATCGTATGCGTCTCGCCGGAGTGAAGTTGTTCGTCGAGCCGCTCACGAGTCCAGCCGTCGGCATCGAGAAGCGCCGCCGCGAATCCCAACGGCTGCTCGACGCGGATGCAGCCGTGGCTGAATGCCCGCGTGTCGTAAGCGAAGAGGTGTTTGCCGGGCGTGTCGTGCATACAAACGCCATACTTGTTGGGAAACTTGAACTTGATACGGCCGAGTTCGTTGACAGGGCCCGGCTGTTGCACGAGCGTTAGAGGAAACCGGTTCTGGTGCAGCGACTGCCAGTCGACGCTCGCGGGATCGACCGGATTGCCGTCCGGGTCGAAGACGCTGTAGCTGCCTCGCCGCAGAAAACCGAGGTCCTTCTGGATCTTCGGCAGCAGTTCCTCGCTGGCGATGCTATACGGCACGTTCCACGTCGGGTTGATCACGACGTATTGCATGCTGGCTTGGAACAACGGTGTCTGCTGTTCGGTTTCGCCGACGATGACGCCGGTCCTCGCTAGTAGCTCTCCATCACGCACCAGGTAGGCCTCGAAGGCCGGCACGTTGACGAGCACGAAGTCCCGCGGTTCGGCATCGGCGAGCGCCTTGAGGCGTTCCATGTTGAGGCGGACCTGGCGAATCCGTTGCTCGACCGGCACGTTGAGCGCAGCCAGCGTTTTGCGGCCGACCAGGGCATCCTGTTCGAGGCCGTGACGGGACTGGAAGCGCAACACGGCCGCCTGCAGCACCTCGTCGTAGGTGACAAAGGCGGATGGGTCGTCGACAAGGTCGCCCGAGACCGCCAGCCGCCCTGCGAGCGTCGCGACGCGCAGATCGTCGCTATCGGGCTCGATCGTGGGCCCCGCCGGCACTGCGGGCCAGCCACCATCACCGGCTATCCGCTGATACTCCCCGAGCGCCCCCTGGAGGCGCTCATACTGCAGGTCATGCATCCCGCCGAACGCGCCGGCCGGAGAGGCAACCAGGGCGATTGCGACCCACCAAGGCCAGTAACGACGGGCCTTCGCGACGCCAGTCCTTGAAATTTTGGCCGCAGACACCATATCCTGTTCAACCTTTTTGCCCGCGCAGCAGGCGCGTCAAACCAGTTTATGAGCACATTCAAACCTAGCCGCCTTCTCGTCCCGGCGCTACTCGGGATTGTCCTGACTTGTGTTGCGACCCTGAGCCAGGGAATGACCGTCGCCGATGAGCGCCAGCTGTCGTTCTATCACACGCATACGGGCCTGCGTCTCGACGTCGTGTACAAGCAGGACGGCGTATTTCTCGATTCCGCGCTGGAAGAGATCAACGCGTTCCTGTCGGACTTTCGCACCGGCGATATCGTCGAGATGGACCCCGAACTGCTCGACCTGATCTACGATGTGCGCGCGTCGCTCGGCAGCGACGGCACGTACCAGATCATCTCCGCGTACCGTTCGCCCAAGACCAACGAGATGCTGCGCAATCGCAGTGCATCGAGCGGCGTCGCGAAAAAAAGCCACCACATTCTCGGCGAGGCGATCGACGTGCGGCTCGAAGGCGTGAAGACGGCGCAGCTTCGTGACGCGGCGCTGCGGATGCAGCGTGGCGGTGTCGGCTACTACGAGAAATCCGACTTCGTGCACATGGACACGGGTCGCGTGCGCCGCTGGTAGCGCGACGCTGAAAAAGGCACTCGCCTACATCCCGATCGTTCTCAGCTTCCTGTTGCTGGGCGCCCACTTCCTGCGTGATGGCGCGATAGCCGGTGTGGCCGCGTCGCTGCTGATAATCGGGTTGCTATTCCTGCGCCGACCTTGGGTCGCCAGGCTCGCGCAGGTCGCGCTCGTCGCCGCCACGATCGTGTGGGCTTTCACCCTGTACGATCTTGTGCAGATGCGTGCGACGCTGGGGCTTCCCTATACACGCATGGCAATAATCCTTGGTAGCGTGTCTGCCATGGCAATGCTGTCGACCTTTCTGTTCCAGACGAGACTGCTCCGAGACGTGTATCGCCTGGAGTGACGGCCGCGGCGATTGTGCTCGATGGCTGCCGCGCGGCAGAATACGCGCATGTCGATTCAAGCACTGCACGGCGTCATCGCGCCGCTTCTCACGCCCTTCAATGACGACCTGTCCATCGCAACGGACCTCTACGTCGACCACGCCAGGCGGCTGTTCGACCAGGGCTGCGCCGGCATTGCGCCGTTCGGGACAACCGGCGAGGCCCTGTCGGTCGGAATCGGCGAGCGCGTCGCCGCCATCGAATCCCTCGTCGACGCGAGAATAGATCCCAAGCGCATGATCCCGGGCACGGGACTGTCGAACGTTGTGGATACGGCGCGGCTATCGCGCGCATGCCTCGACCTCGGCTGTGCCGGCGTCATGACGCTGCCGCCTTTTTACTACAAGGCCGTGACCGAGGACGGGTTGTATCGTTACTTCAAGTGCCTGCTTAAAAACATAGGCGACGATGCGCGCGTGTACCTCTATCACATACCGCCGATCGCCGTCGTCGGCATTCCGCCGTCGCTGGCCGCACGCCTGCATGAAGCGTTTCCGGATAATGTCGTCGGCATCAAGGACAGCTCGGGTGACTGGGACAACACGCGGGCGCTGTTCGATATCGACGGCATGATCGTCTACCCGGGGTCCGAAGTGCCGCTTCTCGAGGCACTGGAGCGTGGCGGGCATGGCTGTATCAGCGCGACGGCCAACCTCAATGCGTGCGATATCGCCGAAGTTATCCGTCTCCACGACAAGGGCGATACCGCCGCGGCGCGGGCGCTGCATGACAAGGTCGTGCGGTTTCGCAAGGCTGTTGAGGCCCACGGCCCGATCCCGGCGCAGAAACGCCTGCTGGCGATATCGACAGGCGACTCCCGCTGGGCGAACGTGCGGCCGCCGCTCACTGCGATGCCGCAGGACGAGGGCGAAGCACTCTTGGCGAGGCTCGAGGACGAGTTCGGCGACGTATTATCTTAGTGAGGCCGGTAGGGCCTCGCGAAATGCAGGGCAATGCCGCTCAGCAATAGCGCGAGCGAGCCCCACATCGACAGGCGCCAGTAGCTCGTGGCCGGCTCGAGGATCTCGAAGTCCTCGA
>JABDQH010000120.1 GCA_013042375.1 Woeseiaceae bacterium | reverse complement strand
AGCGTGTCGAGGTCGATGGCGGCGAGGTCGGCGAGCAGGGCCGCGGCCTCCCCGGCGTGGCGCGCCGAGCGCTGCAGGCGCGCGGCGATATCGGGCCAGCGCGTTTTCAGCCTCGGCAGGACCTCGTGGCGCAGGAAATTACGATCGAAGCGGCGGTCGGTATTCGACGGATCCTCTAGCCACTGCAGGCCCTGCCTGCCCGCATAGCCCTGCAGCGCCTCACGATCAACGTGCAGCAGGGGCCGGACGAGCCAGCCGCAACCGAAGCGCCGCACGGCGCCGATCCCCGCGATGCCGGCGGGCCCACTGCCGCGCACGAGATTGAGCAGCAGCGTTTCGGCCTGGTCTTCGCGATGATGCGCGCTCAGCAGCCAGTCACCCGGCTCGATTTCGGCATGCAGGGCCGAGTAGCGCGCTTCGCGTGCCGACGCTTCGGGCCCCTTGCCCGATTCGAGCTGCACAAGCACCTTGCGGCAGCGAAACTCGATGCCAAGTCCTGCCGCGAAGTCGCGACAGTGCTCGCTCCACTGGCTGGACTCCGCATGCAGGCCGTGGTCGATGTGGACGGCGATGACGGGTACGCCCGTCGCGGACGCCGCCAGCGCATGGGCGAGCACGGTGGAATCGAGTCCACCGCTGTACGCCAGCACATAGCGGGAAGGCGCCGGGACCTCGGTGCGCAGCGCTGCGAGTTGTTCGAGCAGATGCTCGTGCGTGAAGCTCACGCGTCCTTGAACTGTCCGAAGCCGGCGAGTCGCTGTCGGCGCTCTTCGAGCAGTTCTTCGATGGACAGGCTCTCGAGTTCCTCGAGGCTCCCGAGGAGCGCATTACGGACGATTTCGGCGGCTTGCGGGGGATTGCGGTGCGCGCCGCCCAGCGGCTCCTCGAGCACCTCGTCGACGAGCTTGAACCCGCTCAGGCTGTCGGCCGTGATGCGCATGGCCTCGGCCGCGGCCTCGGCTTTTTCCGCGCTCTTCCACAGGATCGAGGCACAGCCCTCGGGCGAGATGACCGAGTAGACGCTGTACTGCAGCATGAGCAGCCGGTCCGCGATACCGATTGCAAGCGCGCCGCCGGAGCCCCCTTCTCCTATGACGACGCTCACTATCGGCGTCTTCAGCCCCGACATCAGGTACAGGCTGTAGGCGATGGCCTCGCTCTGCCCACGCTCTTCGGCGCCGACACCGGGATAGGCGCCGGGAGTGTCGATGAACGTGACTATCGGCAAGCTGAACTTCTCGGCCATGCGCATGAGACGTTGCGCCTTGCGATAGCCCTCGGGCTTGGGCATGCCGTAATTGCGCCGCACGCGATCCTTGGTGTCGCGCCCCTTCTGGTGGCCGATGAACATGCAGGCCCTGCCGTCGATGCGCCCGATCCCGCCGACGATCGCCGGATCATCGGCGTACATGCGATCGCCGTGCAGTTCCTGGAAGTCGGGCGCGATAATCCCCAGGTAGTCGAGCGTATACGGGCGCGATTCGTGGCGCGCGACGCGCGCAATCTGCCATGGCGTCAGCTTGGCGAAGATGCTCTTGGTGAGCGACTCGCTCTTGGCCTTGAGGCGCGCGACCTCCTCGTTGATGTTGATCTCGGAATCGTCGCCGACATAGCGCAGCTCCTCGATTTTCGCCTCAAGTTCGGCAATCGGCTGCTCGAAATCCAGGAATTTCGTGTCCATAAAAGGTATCGCGGGTAAACCCGCTCCCCCAGCTAGTAAGGAATCGCGGGTAAACCCGCTCCCACAGTCAGTTCAGCTCACGCCCGGTTCTATAGAGTAACTGCACATTATTGTTACCGAGCAGTTCCGTCAACTTGTCGCGCAATTCGCGGCTCGGCCGCACGGTCCACTCGGGACCCAGCGACAGGCGCACAGCGGCATCGCTGCCGATGTAGCGCACCGAGACGTCGCAGTTCCCCTCCCGGAACGGCAACAGCACGTCGTGCAGTTTCACGAGCAGGCTCTCGCCATGGCCGTTCGTCACCAGGTTCAGAACAAGACCGTTGGCGCGCGACTCGATCGCGCGATCGATGTGCAGTACCGATTTGGCGTTGATCGTCCAGGCATTGAGAAAATCGTCGTACCGCAGGCCGCCGGTTACAACGACGATCTCGTCCTTGACGAGCAGGTGACGAAACTCCTGGAACGCTTCGCTGAAGAAACCGATTTCCATGCGGCCGGTATCGTCGTCGAGCACGACACTGACCCGGTTGCCGCGCTTGCGCACGTCGACGATCAGTCCCGCCACGATCGCTTCGCGCGTTGCGCCGTAGCGTCGCTCGCCTTTCACGGCCTGCGGTGGCGGCTCGGCCACGATGTCGGCCAGCCTGCCCTCGGAGAAGTTGCGGGCATCGCTACGCACCGCGTCGAAGGGGTGCCCGGTCAGGTACAGGCCGAGCGCTTCTTTCTCGTTGCTGAGGAGCACCCGTTCCTGCCATTCCGCAAACTGCGCGGTCTGCGTCGGTACCTCGACCGCAGCCGGGGCCGGCTCGTCGAGCCCGAACATGTCGTTCTGCCCCGCCGCGGCGGCCCGGGCCTGCTGGTCGGCGCTGCGCAGAGCATCGGCGAGCCCGTGCATCATGCCGCGTCGTGATTCCCCGAAACCGTCCAGCGCCCCGGACTTGATCATGGCCTCAATCGCACGCCGGTTGAGTTTCTCGTGATCGGCGCGCCGGCAGAATTCGACCAGGCTGCGGTACGGACCGCGCGCCTCGCGATCCGCGATCAGGGACTCGACGGCGCCTCGCCCGACGCCCTTGATGGCGCCGAGACCGTAGAGAATCGTGTCATCGTCGGCGACGCTGAAATGGTATGCCGAGGCGTTGACGTCGGGCCCCAGCAGCTTCAAACCGAGCTGGCGGCAGTCGTTCCTGAGCGTAACGAGACGATCGGTATTCTGCAGGTCCGCGCTCATGACGGCCGCCATGAACGCGGCCGGATAGTGCGCCTTGAGGTAGGCCGTCTGGTACGACAGGACCGCGTACGCAGCCGAGTGGGACTTGTTGAAGCCGTAACCCGCAAACTTCTCCATGAGATCGAATATGCGCGTCGCCGTCTTCTCGGCGACGCCGCGCTCCGTGGCGCCGCCAACGAAGATCTCGCGCTGCTTGGCCATCTCCTCGGGCTTCTTCTTGCCCATGGCGCGGCGTAACAGGTCGGCGCCGCCCAGCGTGTATCCGGCGAGTACCTGCGCAATCTGCATGACCTGCTCCTGGTACAGGATCACGCCGTAGGTTTCCTCGAGCACGGGCTTCAGGTCAGGGTGCAGGTAGTCGATGTCGGCCCGGTTCGAGGCATGCTTGCGCGTGATGAAATCGTCAACCATGCCCGACTGCAGCGGACCCGGCCGGAACAATGCAACGAGCGCGACGAGATCGTCGAACTGATCGGGGCGCATGCGCTTGATCAGGTCGCGCATGCCGCTGGACTCGAGCTGGAACACCGCGGCCGTGCGCGTGCTGCGCAGCAACTCGAAGGTCATCGCATCGCGCGCCGGGATGCGGTTGATATCGAGATCGGCGCCCTCGTGCATCTCGTTGACGATGCGTACCGCCCAGTCGATGATCGTCAGCGTCTTTAGCCCTAAGAAGTCGAACTTGACCAGGCCGACAGCTTCCACGTCGTCCTTGTCGAGCTGGGTAACGACGTTGTTGCCGCCCTCCTCGCAGTATAGCGGCGCGAAGTCGGTCAGCGGCCCGGGCGAGATAACGACGCCGCCGGCATGCTTGCCCGCGTTGCGGACGAGACCCTCGAGCGATCGGGCGAGGTCTATGATCGCGGCGACCTCCTCGTCGTCGCGGTACATCGTCGCGAGCTCATCCGAGTCTTCGAGCGCCTTGTCGAGCGTCATGCCGAGTTCGAACGGCACCTGCTTGGCGATGCGGTCGACGAAACCATAAGGCTGGCCGAGCACGCGGCCGCAGTCGCGAATGACGGCTTTCGCCGCCATCGTGCCAAACGTGATGATCTGCGATACACGTTCGCGTCCGTAGCGTTCCGCAACATACTCGATGACCCTGTCGCGCCCTTCCATGCAGAAGTCGACATCGAAGTCCGGCATGGAGACACGCTCGGGATTCAGGAAACGCTCGAACAGCAGGTCGTGCTCGAGCGGATCGAGATCCGTGATGCCAAGCACCCACGCGACCAGCGAACCTGCGCCCGAGCCGCGTCCGGGGCCAACGGGGACGTCGTTTTCGCGCGCCCAGCGAATAAAGTCGGCGACGATCAGGAAGTAGCCCGGGAAGCCCATTGACTGGATCACGCCGAGTTCGTTCGCGAGGCGCTCGTGGTACGGGGCGGCAATGACGGCGCGCTCCTTGCCCGCGATGCCGCGTGACTCGAAGATGTGCCCAAGCGCCGCGTCGAGCCCGCGCCGCGCCTGCGTCTCGAGATAGGCCGCCTCGTGCTGGCCCTGCGGTATCGGGAACGCGGGCAACACGCTGCCGCCGAGCTTCAGGTCGAGGTTGCAGCGCTTCGCGATCTCGACCGAGTTGGCCAGCGCCTCCGGGGCATCGGCAAATAGCTCGGCCATTTCGTCGGCCGAACGCAGGTACTGTTGCGCGCTGTAGTTGCGCGGGCGCTCGGCGTCGGCCAGCACGCGGCCTTCGTGGATACACACGCGCGCCTCGTGCGCATTGAAATCTCCGGGTTCGATGAAGCGAACGTCATTGGTGGCAACAACGGGCGTTCCGGTCTCGCTTGCCAGCGCCAGGCTGGCCCGGACGCACTGCTCCTCGCCGCTGCGGCCAGTGCGCACGAGTTCGAGATAGAAACGATTCGGGAAGACATCGCACCAGCCGTCGAGCAGCGACCGCGCCTGGTCGTCGTGCTTGGCGTGCAGCGCATGACCGATATCGCCGTGCAGGCCGCCCGACAACGCGATGAGCCCGTCACAGCTTTTTGCCGTGAGCCACTCGCGCCGCACCATCGCTTCGCCACGGTACTGGCCTTCGATATAGCTCTGCGTCACGAGCTTCGAAAGATTGCGGTAGCCGTCGTTGTCTTGCACGAGCAACACCAACTTGTACGGGCGCGCAGGCTCGTCGTCATTGTAGATCCGCAGGTCGACGCCAACGAGCGGCTTGACGCCGGCCGCCAGTGCCTTGCGATAGAACTTGACGAGACCGAAGACGTTGTTCTGGTCGGTCAGGGCGACGGCCGGCATGCGCTCCGTTGCACACCTCGCCATGAGCGCGGGTATGCGCACGGTGCTGTCCACCAGCGAATACTCGGTATGGACATGCAGATGGACGAACCGGGGCGGACTCACAGCGCGGCCCTCACCGGCGCGTAACTCGCGCGATGCAGGTCACAGGGGCCGTAGTGGTGCAGGCGTTCGAGATGCAGCGCGGTACCGTAGCCCTTGTGCTGCGCAAACCCGTAAGCGGGGTAAATGCGGTCGAAATATTCCATGACAGCGTCGCGCGTCGTCTTGGCGATGATCGAAGCCGCGCTGATCGCATCGACCTTGCCGTCTCCGCCGACGATGGCCTCACCGTGCAGCCGCGCCTCGCCGAAGATGAGGTCGGGCAACCGGTTGCCGTCGACCTTGACGGTCCCGGGGACGATCGCAAGATGTCCGACCGCGCGCCGCATCGCGAGCATCGTCGCCGCGAGGATATTGATCTCGTCGATCTCACCCGGGTCGGACCAGCCCACGGCCCAGCTCCGCGCCCGGGCGCGGATTTCACAGGCCAGGGCAGCGCGTTTCGACGCCCCCAGTTTCTTGGAATCGGCGAGCCCGGCAATCGGGTCGCGCGCATCGAGAATTACGGCCGCCGCGACCACGGGGCCAGCCAGCGGCCCACGGCCGGCCTCGTCGACCCCCGCGACGGGCCCGCTCGTTTCGAACAGTCTTGCCTGCTGCATGGATGGCATGGCTGGTGAGTATTGCCCCTCTCTCGCCGGTCAAGGCCGGTCACGGCCGCACGAGCTCGAGGACGGCATCGGCGGCCCGCTGGTCCGCATCGAGCGCCAGCGCCCGCCTCAGTCTATCAAATCTCTCGCTGATGAATTGTCGCCGTTGCGGGTCGTCGAGTAGCTCGAGCACAGCATCGGCAAGCGGGCCGGGCTCGGCGTCGCCCTGGATGAACTCGGGAACCAGCGGCTCCTGGGTCAGGAGATTCGGCAGCGTGAACTGCTCGAGGCGAATGCGAAACACGTGGCGGCCCAGCCAGTACGTGAACGGCGCCACGCGGTAGGTGGCGACGGACGGTTTGCGCAGCATCGCGGCCTCGAGGACGGCCGTTCCGGACGCCTGCAGAACGACATCGGCCGCCGACATCGCCTGCATTGCCTGCCCGTCGAGCAAGGTAACGCGCCGCCGATCCACGCCTGCCTCCGCGAGCTGCGCGGCAATCCGGTCGCGAAGATCGGGCCGCGCCGCCGGGATCACGAAATGCAGCTCCGGGCGCGCGGCGCCAAGGCGTCGCATCGTTGCCGCCAGTAGCCCCCCGAGGCGCGCCACTTCGCTGCTGCGACTGCCCGGCATGACGGCGACGACTTCCGACGCCGCGATACCGAGCTGCCCGCGCGCCGCCTGCACGTCGACGACACCCGGCGCCTCGTCGGCTTTCGGGTGCCCGACGAACACGGCGTTAACGTCGTGATCCTCATACAACGCGGGCTCGAACGGCAGGATGCACAGCAACGTGTCGGCGGCTCTTGCGACCTTGCGCGCACGCCCCGCCCGCCAGACCCAGATGGTCGGGCTGACATAGTGCGCGGTTCTGATGCCGGCCGCACGCAGCTTCGTCTCCAGCCCGAGATTGAAATCCGGTGCATCGATGCCGATGAACACGTCGGGTGGCGAGGCGGTCCAGCGGCGCACGAGACCCCGGCGCAGGCGCATGAGACGCGGCACGTGGCGCAACGGTTCGACCAGCCCCATCACGGCCAGGGATTCGGACGGCTCCCAGACCTCGCAGCCGGCCGCGGCCATATGCGTCCCCGCGACGCCCTCGAACACCGCCTCGGGAACACGCGAACGAATGGCGCGAATCAGGCCGGCACCAAGCACATCGCCGGATGCCTCGCCAGCAACGAGTCCGAATCTCATCGCCCTAGCGCGCGAGACCGCGTTCCGACGAGCGCAGGGACTCCAGGAATGGCATGAGCTCCGGCTGCGTCTGTGCAAGTGCCGTGATTTCCTCGATGACGTCATCCTTGCGTTTGCCCTGCCGGAACGTGATGCGGTAGGCGTTCTTGATGTTGCGGATCTGCTCGGCCGAAAAGTCGCGGCGCTTCAGACCTTCGCTATTGATACCGCGCGCCACCGCGGGCTGGCCCGAGACCATCGTGTAAGCCGGTACGTCGCGATTGACACCGCAGTACATGCCGAGGAACGCGTGGGCGCCGATCTTGCAGAACTGGTGGATACCCGAAAAGCCGCCGCAGATAACCCAGTCACCGACCTGCACGTGTCCGGCGAGCGTCGTGTTGTTGGCCATGATGGTCTTGTCGCCGACGATGCAATCGTGTGCGATATGCACGTAGGCCATGATCCAGTTGTCGTCGCCGATACGCGTTTCGCCCCGGTCCTGGACCGTACCGCGACTGAGGGTACAGAATTCACGGATCGTGTTGCGCTCACCGATGACGAGTTTCGTCGGCTCGTTCGCGTACTTCTTGTCCTGCGGATCGTCGCCAAGCGAAGCGAATTGGTAGATGTGATTGTCCTTGCCGATGATGGTCGGCCCATTGATGACGACGTGGCTGTCTACACGCGTGCCGCCCGCGATCGTCACGTCGTCGCCGATGACGGTGTACGGCCCGATCTCGACATCGTCGGCGATGCTGGCCTTGTCGGAAATGATTGCTGTCGGGTGAATCATGAGTGCATCACTTCCCTTCGAGTTTCTTGACGCGCGATTGCAGCGCTTCCAGCCGGCGCAGGCGGCCCACGAACTTTGACCAGGCTCTTGACGACTCGGCCGGAAACAGGCCGCTGTATGAGCCGGGTTCGGTGATATCGCGGGTAACCACAGCCCGCGCCAGGACCACGACGTCGTCGCAGATCGAGATGTGCCCGACGGCTCCTGCACTACCGGCGAACATGCAGCGCTTGCCGATCGTCGTGCTGCCCGCAATGCCCGACTGTCCGGCGATGGCCGTGTGTGCGCCGATGCGTACGTTGTGCGCAATCATACAGAGATTGTCGATGCGCACACCGTCCTCAATTACGGTATCGTCGATGGCACCGCAGTCGACCGTCGTGTTGGCGCCTATCTCAACGTCGTCGCCGATGACGACGCCGCCGACTTGCGGCACCTTGACCCAGCCTTCGGGCGTCATCGCATTGCCGAAACCGTCGGCGCCCAGTACGACGCCCGGATGCATGATGCAGCGCCTGCCCATGTGCACGGCACGCGCCAGCGTTACGCTGGCGATGAAACGGCAATCGTCACCGATGCTGCAATCCGGGCCGACGACCGTGCCCGGGCCGAGGAACACGTTGGCGCCGACAATGGCGCGTTCGCCGATGACGACGTGCGGCCCGATGCAGGCACTGTCGGCGATGCTGGCCGATGCGTCGACGACCGCCGACGGATGGATGCCCGCATCGAATGCAGGCGGCGGATGAATCACCGCGGCCATGCGCGCGTAGCACGCGTAGGGATCGTGATGCAGGATGGCCGCGACGGGACAGTCGCCGGCATCTGCGGGGCGTAAGATAACGGCAGCTGCCTGGGTCTCAGACAGCTGCCGTTTGTAAGCGGAACTCGACAGGAACGTCAGCGAATCGCGGGTCGCGTTTGGCAGTGAGGCGACGCTACTGACTTCGACGTCCGGGTCGCCCACCAGTTCGCAACCGAAGCGGACAGCGAGTTCTCCGAGGCTGACCGGCATCGAGAAGCAACTTATCGGGCGGTGGATGCCTGGTGGTTGGCTTCCACGGTTCGCAGGACGTCATCGGTGATGTTCACGGCCGAATTGACGTACAGCACCCCGTCGCCGACGATCAGGTCGTAGCCCTCTTGCTCGGCGTAGTCCTGGACTTCTTTGAGCATGGACCGCTGCAGCTTGCCGATCTCTTCGTTCTGGCGCAGGTTGAAGTCTTCCTGAAATTCGCTCTGCAGGCGTTGGAGATCACGCTGCAATTCCCTGAGGTCCTTCTCCGCGTTGCGGCGTTCAGTCTCGCCCATGACGGCGAGATCCTTCTGCGTCTTCGCAGCCAGGTCCTCGTACTCCTTGCTCTTGGCTTCGAATTCACGTTGACGCGGTGCGAACTCTTCCTGCAATGCTTCCATAGTCACCTTGGTTTGCGGTGCATTGCGGATAAGCGCCTGCAGATCGACGACGCCGATCTTCATCTCCTGCGCCGCGGCCGGCATCGCGAATACACCTGCCATGGCAACTGCCGCGACGACCTTGACCACGTGTTGCTTTACAAACTTCATAGATCCATCCATTTCTTCAAAAGGCTTGTCCAATGGAAAACTGGAAGCGTTCCAGTTCGTCTCCAAAATACCTGTCGTTACCGCTGTACGGATTCAGCGGATATGCGTAACTGAAGCGGAACAGTCCCAGCGGCGCAAGCCACTGTACGCCCACACCCACTGACGCACGCAAGTCGTCGAAGTCGGGCTTGTACTCGATCGGCGCGCCCAGCTTGTCGGTAAAGCTGACCTCGCCCGTATTGAACACGTTGCCGATGTCGTAGAACAGGCTGGCCCGCGCCTGGCTGGCAAACTTCTCCGGCAACGGCAGTATAAGCTCTACCTGACTCGCAACCAATACATTGCCACCGTAGGGCCGGCCGAAACTGTCGCGCGGACCGAGGTAAGATTCCTTGAAGCCGCGTACCGACTGGGGCCCACCACCGTAGAACTGCTTGTACGGCGGCAGCGCCGTCGTGTCGCCCATCGCCTCGCCGATGCCGAGCTCGGTATTCAGACGCAGCGTCCACTTGTTACTCCACAGCGGGAAGTACTTGGTGAAACTGTAACGCGCCTGGTAAAACTCGACGTCGCTGCCCGGCACGGCCATCGACAGGAAAAACTGCTGGCGGGTACCGCGATTTGCGAACAGGGCCCGGTTACGGCTGTCGTAAGTCCATCCGGCAATCAGTTCGACCGTGTCGAACTCCGTACCCGTGAAAACCAGCCCACTGCCGATATTTTCAATGAACGGGTTGCCGTTGTTCGCAACCCAATCCTGCGACTGTTGCGTACTGTTCGCGGAAGACAGCAACTCGGAATGCTGGAAGGTCGCGCCGAACGACAGCGTCTGGTACTCCGAAATGGGATATCCGTAGTCGATCGTCGCACCCGCGCTCGTCGTCGAGAAATCCGATGCGGCCGATGTGAACTGGGTAATGTCTCGATAGTTGATGCCGACCGTGCGGCGCACGCCGTCCATCGTACGATACGGGTCGGTATGCGAAATACTGTAGAGCTTCTGGTAACGGCCCGAGTTCAGGTCGATGGCAACACGATTCCCGCTGCCGAGGAAATTCGTGTGTACGACGCTGCCGTTCAGCATGACCTTCTGCGATTCGGAATAACCAACACCGCCCGAGAACTGGCCGGGCATCCGGTATTCGATATCGAAGTTCACGTCGACGAGATCGGGACTGCCCGGTACAGGTGAATTTTCGACCTGGACGTTCTCGACATACGGCAGGCGCTGCAGCCTGATCTTGGAACGATCGACCAGCAGATTCGAAAGAAACGAGCCCTCAAACTGGCGCATTTCCCTGCGCAGGACCTCGTCATCGACCTGGTCCACGCCCCGAAAGTTAATGTTGCGCACGTAGACACGGTTCTGGGGATTTATATAGAACGTGATCGCGGCTTCCTTGTTCTCATGATCGAGTTCGGGAACGGGCTCGATCTCTGCGTTGGCATAGCCCTCCGCGCCAAGCCGAAAACTCATCGCATCGGCCGACTGCGTCAGCAGGTACTGGTTGAATATCGACCCCGGCTGCGCAAGGACCAGGCGCCTGAGCAAGGCCTCGTCGATCGCCATCTCGCCGACGAGCTTGACCTCGGAAATCGTATAGACCTCGCCTTCGTCGATATTGATCGTCAGGAAGATGTCTTTCTTGTTCGGTGAGATCGCGACCTGCGTCGACTCGACCTCGAAATCGGCGTAGCCGCGGTCCATGTAGAACGAGCGCAGGGTTTCGAGGTCGCCCTCGAGTGCCTCTTTCGCGTAGCGGTCGTCCTGGCGTATCCACGACAGCCAGTTCGCCGTATCCAGTTCGAAGTCCGCCCTGATCTCGTCCTCGTCGAACGAGTCATCGCCGATGATGTTCACCTGGCGGATCTTCGCACGGTCGCCCTCTTTGACGTCGATCTTGACGCGTACCGTGTTGTTGGGACGATCCTGGATGTCGGATTCGATGGCAACGCCGTACTTGCCGCGGTCGTAGTACTGGTCGCGCAGGAACATCTCGACGTTGTCGAGTACCGACCGATCGAAGGTGCGTCCGCGTGCCAGTCCGACCGAGCGCAGCGAGTCCATCAGGTCCTCGGTCTTGATGTCCTTGTTGCCCTCGATCGTGAAGCTCTCTATCGAAGGCCGTTCCCTGACCGCGACCACGAGCGTGTCGCCATCGCGGCGCATCTCGATATCATTGAACAGGTTCTGCCCGTACAGGGTACGAATCGCCTCGCCGATGCGGATGTTGTCGACCGTGTCACCCACATTGATCGGCAGGTAATTGAATACCGTACCCTCGGAAATTCGCTGCAGGCCCTCGACGCGCATATCGCGTACAACGAATTCGCCGGCTGCCATTGACGTCAACGGCGCCATCAGGAGCAGGGCAAAAACTGTCTGTCTCATTCGAGAATTCTCGCGATGTCGTTGTAGAACGCAAAACTCATCAACAGCAGCAGTGCGAAAATGCCGATCTGCTGGCCAATGATCTGTGCCCGTTCCGTCAACGGGCTGCCTTTCACTGCTTCAGCCAGCTGGAAGACGATCTGCCCGCCGTCGAGTACCGGCACCGGCAACAGATTCAGCACCCCGAGGCTGATGCTGATGATCGCGAGGAATCCGACGAATACCGCGATGCCGCGTTCCGCGGAGTCGCCGGCGAACTGGGCGATGTTGATCGGTCCGCTGATGTTCTTGATGGACACATCGCCCGTGACCATGCGGCCGAGCATGCGCACCGTGAACACCGTCTTTTCCCAGGTTTCGCCGATCGCGGCAACAAACGCACCGGGCAGCGAGTACTCGCGCTCGAAGTAATAGTGATCGACCGCTGAATCCGGCAGGCGAATACCCAGCATGCCGCGGCGCGAATCGCCGGCACCGGTTTCGCCGAGCGTCAAACTGACCTGGTACGCGGCGCCGTCCCGCAGGTACTCGACGTCGACCTGCTCGCCGGGCAGGCCGCCGACCGCAGCGAGCAAATCGCCCCAGTACTTGGTCGGCTTGCCGGCCACGGCTGTAATGCGATCGCCTTCGCGCAGCCCGCCCGCGCGCGCCGCTCCGTCCTCGGTCGTCTCACCGACGACAGCGAACGGCTGGCCGACGCCAATGCCCAGGCCTTCGAACAGCGCGCCCGGCTCGGTCAGGCGAGATGCCTGGTCGCCGACGTCGAGCGTCGCCCGGTGCTGGCCGCCGCGCTCATCCTGCATTAGCAGCGGCACCTGCCCGGTGGCCACCATGGATTCGAGGATCGCCAGAAGCGCCGACTCCCAGTCATTCACCGGCTCGTCGTCCACCGCCACGATCCGGTCGCCGTCGTGCAAGCCCGCCCGGTCGGCATAGGAATCCGCTGCGATCTCGCCCAGAACCGGTGCCAGCCCCTGCTCGCCCGGCATCAGGAGCACCCAGTAGGCCAGGATCGCGAACAGGAAGTTGAACAGGGGGCCGGCGAACAACACGGCGATGCGATGCGGAATCGGGCGCTGGTCGAACGCGCGGCCCTCGTCCGCCGGCGCGACCGCGCCCTCGCGGCTGTCGAGAAAGCGAACGTAACCGCCGAGCGGAATCGCCGCGATGCAATACTCGGTGTCGTCCTTGCCGGCGCGCCGCGACCAGACGGGCGAACCGAAACCGATCGAGAACCGCAATACCTTCATACCGGCCCAGCGGCCGACGATGTAATGTCCGAATTCGTGAATCGCGACCAGCACGCTGATCGCGACGACGAAGGCGAGGAGACTGGTCAACATATTGCCCATCAAACGCGCGATTTCCTAAGTTGACTCATAAGCTTAGCCGCAGTTCCCGCAGTTTCGCGGCAAACCGTAGCAGGCGCAGGATGAACCGTTTCTGAACGCCACCTCATATAAGGTCGAGCCAGCTGAGTCCGAGCGCGAACACCGGCGCCGCCGCTGCGATCGAATCGGTACGGTCGAGAACGCCGCCGTGACCCGGGAACAGGGAACCGCTGTCCTTGAGCCCCGCGGTCCGCTTGAACATGCTGACCGTCAGGTCGCCGACGATCGAGATCGCCGCGACCGCGAGGCAGAACGGCCACAGAACGGCGATGCTGATGTCCCGCCACATAGCGACGGACACGGCCAGCAGCGAGACCAGCAGGAGCCCGCCACCGACCCCTTCCCAGGTCTTGCCAGGGCTGATTTCGGGCGCCAGTTTCACACGGCCTAACCATTTGCCCGCGAAGTACGCGCCGCCATCGGCCAACCAGACGATGAACAGGACGAACAGCAGGTACTCGATGCCGAGGCGCAGCAGGGTAACGAGCGCGACGAACAGCGGTACGAGCACCAGCAGGCCGCAAACCCAGCGCACCGGGGCCCGGATCGGTGTCGGGAACCGGAAAGTCCAGAAGAACGCGATCAGCCACCAGGCGAAGGCAATCTGCAATACGAGCTCTGTCTGCGCAGGCAATTGCATGTAGACCGCAGCCATTACCGCACCCGCGAGCAGCACGTAGCCGATACGTATGGCGGGACCTTCCGCCCCGAGGAAGCCGGCCCATTCCCAGGCGCCTGCCAACATCAGCAAACCGACCAGAACCTCGGTGTACGGCGTTGGCACGAACCACAATACGGCCGCAATGGCCACGAGCGCCACGAGCGTCGTAATGACCCGAACCTTCAGCACGTGGCTACCTCCACCTGGTCAGCCGTGTGCCCGAAGCGCCGCTGTTTTTGTGCGTACGCGGCGAGGGCCGCGTCAAATTTCGCCTTGTCGAAGTCCGGCCACAGCACTTCGGTGAACCACAGCTCCGAGTACGCCAGGTTCCACAGCAGGAAATTACTGATGCGCTGCTCGCCGCCGGTCCTGATAAGCAGGTCCGGATCGGGGACCCCCGCCAACTGCAGCTCTGCTTCGAGCGTATCCTCACCGATGTCTTCCACCGCCAGCTGACCCGAGCACGCCCTCGCCGCCAGCGCCTGCGCCGCACGCGCAATGTCCCAGCGACCGCCGTAGGCAACGGCAACGTTGAGCACGAGACCTGTGTTGTCGGCCGTCCTGGATTCGGCCGCGGCGATTTTCTTTTGCAGACCATCACTGAGTTGCTCGAGCGCCCCGACGAATCGCACCTTTACGTTATTACGATGCAGGTCGTCGACTTCTCGTCGCAGTGCCTCGACGAAAAGCCCCATGAGCTTACTGACTTCCTCGACGGGCCTGCCCCAGTTCTCGCTGCTGAATGCAAACAGTGTCAGGTAGTCGACGCCGCGCTCGGCGGCGCACTCGACAGTCGCGCGGACCGACTTCACGCCGGCACGGTGACCCGCATGACGCGGTTTGCCCCGGGCGCTGGCCCAGCGACCATTGCCGTCCATGATGACGGCAACGTGGCGAGGGATATTGGCGGGATTTTCGTGCATGGGCAGGACCGGCGATGCCGCGTCAGATCTCCATGAGCTCGGCTTCCTTGACGGCGAGCACCTCGTCAACCTGCGCGACGTACTTGTCAGTGATCGTCTGGATCTCCGTCTCCGCGCGACGCTCTTCATCTTCGCCGATCATCTTCTCCTTGAGAAGCTCCTTGACATCGTGCATCGCGTCGCGGCGAATGTTGCGTATCGCGATGCGGCCGCCCTCTGCTTCGTGGCGCACGACACGGATCATATCCTTGCGGCGTTCCTCCGTAAGCGGTGGCAGCGGCACGCGGATGACCGTTCCGGCGGACGACGGATTGAGTCCGAGATCCGAGCCCATGATCGCCTTTTCGATGACGGGCACCATGTCCTTTTCCCAGGGTGTCACGGTCAGGGTGCGCGAATCCTCTACGCCGACATTGGCGGCCTGGTTGAGGGGCACCTGGCTGCCGTAGTACTCGACGTTGATGTGGTCGAGCAGGCTCGTATGCGCTCGGCCGGTACGAATCTTGGTGAGCTCTGTCTGCAGCGCGGCAACGCTCTTCGACATGCGCACACCGGCGTCTTTCATGATCTCGTCCAACACGGTTGTAACCCTCTCTCGTTAGTTCGCCGTCCCGGAGCCGGCTCAGGCCGATACCAGCGTACCCAGCTCGTCGCCCGTCATGGCCTGCACGAGCGCGTTCGCCCGCGACAGGTCAAAGACCCGGATCGGCAGATGGTTGTCACGACACATGACGATCGCGGTCGCGTCCATGACCCCGAGCTTGTTCTCGATAACCTGGTCGTAGGTCACGTCTTCGAAGCGGTTTGCATTCGGGTTCGTGGCCGGGTCGTCGTCGTAAACACCGTCGACCTTCGTGGCCTTGAGCAGCACGTCGGCGCCGATCTCAATCGCACGCAGGCTGGCTGCCGTATCCGTCGTGAAGAACGGATTGCCCGTGCCCGCCGCCAGGATGACGATGCGGCCTTTCTCGAGGTGTCGGATGGCGCGCCGCCGAATGTAGTCCTCGCATACCGCGTTGACTCGCAGTGCAGACATGACGCGGGCATGCACGTCGAGCGACTCGAGGGCATCCTGGAGCGCGAGTGCATTCATGACCGTTGCGAGCATGCCCATGTGATCGCCCGTCACGCGATCCATGCCGGCGCGCGCGAGGCCTGCGCCGCGGAATATATTGCCGCCACCTACCACGATCGCGATCTCGACGCCCGTCTTACGCGCGGTTGCGATTTCCGCGGCGATACGTTGGATGACCCGCGGCTCGATGCCGTACTCCAGTTCTCCCATCAGCGCTTCGCCGCTGAGTTTCAGCAATACGCGTCGGTACTGGACCGGACCATCGTTCATACGCTTCCCTCGCTCGTGAACTGGCCGTCGATTCTAGCGTATACCGGATTCAGCTTCACTAAAATCAAAGGCTTATATCGACTTTCTGGTTGTCGTTTCAGATCCCCTCGGGGGGTTAGAGCCCCTTGGGGGCCTTGGCGTCTTCGATCTGCTTCATAACCTCGTCAGCGAAGTTCTCTTCCTTTTTCTCGATGCCTTCGCCGACCTCGAAGCGTACGAAAGACGTCGCTGACGCGCCCGCGCCCTTGAGGAGCTTGCCGACGGTCGTGTCCGGATCCTTGACGAACGGCTGGCCAACCAGCGTGATCTCCTTGAGGAACTTGGCCACGCGCCCCGTGACCATCTTCTCGACGATTTCGGCAGGCTTGCCCGACGCTTCCGCCTGTTCCGTAAAGATACGTTTCTCGGTCGCCAGCGTTGCGGCCGGCACGCCAGCCTCGTCGACGCAGACCGGGTTGATCGCGGCGACATGCATCGCGATGTCGCGGGCGAGCGTCTCGTCACCGCCTTCCAGCGCGACGACGGCGCCGATGCGGGCGCCATGCGTGTAGAAGCCGATCGGACCGTCGCTTGCGACGATCTCGGCACGGCGCACCGAAATGTTCTCGCCGACTTTCTGGATCAGTTCGGTCCGCGCAGCCTCGACCGTGCGGCCGTCACCGATATCCTGGCCCGCGAGTGCGGCAACGTCGGTCTCGCCGGTCGCGAGTACGATTCCCGTCACGGCGTCGGCAAACGCGGCAAAGTTCTCGTCCTTGGCCACGAAGTCAGTTTCCGAATTGACTTCAACGATAGCGGCCTTGCTGCCGTTCGCCTTGATGACAACGCGACCGTCCGCAGCCACACGACCGGCTTTCTTGTCGGCTTTTGCGGCCCCTGCCTTGCGCAGCGCCTCTGCGGCGGCGTCGAGATCACCATCGGCTTCGACGAGCGCCTTCTTGCACTCCATCATGCCGGCGCCCGTGCGCTCGCGCAGTTCCTTTACCATGGATGCGGTGATTGCCATTACTTCTCCTCCGTCGCAGCCTTGGCATCGCCCTTGGCTTCGGCTTTCTCTTGTGCGGCGGATTTCTTGTCGGCCGCAGCGTCTACTTTTTCCTCTGCCGCCTTATCGTCAGCCTTGGCCTCTTTGGCCGGCTTGTCAGCCTTGGCTTCTTTAGCCGGCTTGTCAGCCTTGGCCTCTTTGGCCGGCTTGTCAGCCTTGGCTTCTTTAGCCGGCTTGTCAGCCTTGGCTTCTTTGGCCGGCTTGTCAGCCTTGGCTTCTTTGGCCGGTTTGTCAGACTTGGCCTCTTCCGCGGGCTTGCCGTCTGCATCGGCCTTTTTCGCCGGGGCCTTTTTCGCCGTCTTCTTCGCGGCGGCCTTCTTGCCTGCCTTTTTTCTGGCCGCCGGCTTCCTGGCCGCCTTCTTCTTCGAGGCCTTCTTCGGCTTGCCCTCCTCGTCGAGTTCGACGAACTCGTCCTCGCCGAGCGCTACCTCGGGCAGTGACGCCTTGCCATCCAGCACGGCGTCCGCAATCAGCGAGGTGTACAACTCGATTGCGCGCATCGCATCGTCGTTGCCCGGGACAATGTAATCGACGCCCTCAGGGGAGCAGTTCGTATCGACCACGGCAACGACGGGAATGCCCAGCTTGCGTGCCTCGCGAATCGCGATGTCTTCGTGCTCGACGTCGATGACGAACATGACATCGGGCAACGAGCGCATCTTCTTGATGCCACCGAGACTGCGCTCGAGTTTTTCCTGCTCGCGGCTGAGGCCGAGGACTTCTTTCTTCGTGAGTCCCTCGAAGGCGCCCTCGTCGGCCATCTGCTCGAGTGTCATGAGCCGTTTGACCGACTGGCGTATGGTCTTGTAGTTGGTCAGCATGCCGCCGAGCCAGCGCTGGCTGACGAAGGGCATCTCGCAGCGTGCGGCGTGCGTGCGAATCGCTTCGCGCGCGGCGCGCTTGGTGCCGACGAACAACACGGTGCCGCCATCGGCGACCGTGCCCTTGACGAACGCGCATGCCTCGCGCGCCATCGGCAGGCTCTTTTCGAGATTGATGATGTGGATCTTGTTACGCTGGCCAAAGATGAACGGCGCCATCTTCGGGTTCCAGTAACGGGTCTGATGACCAAAATGCACGCCAGCCTCTAGCATCTGGCGCATGGTTACGTCTGCCATGAGTGTTTCTCCGGGTTAGGCCTCCGCATATCCCGGCCCGCAACCCCTTTTTCGACGGGGCACCCAGCGAGCAGTGTCGATATGCGTGTGAATTAGTCGCGCCGCAGGCGTAGTTGCCCCCGGCGCGCGCGCTTTATACCATAGCGCGCCCTTTGACTGTAGCCCTTTTTCCCCGTGACCGTCACTATCAAAACTCCCGCAGAGCAAGACAAAATGCGCGTTGCAGGCCGCCTCGCGGCTGACGTGCTCGACATGATCGCGGATTATGTCAAACCCGGTATCACCACCGACGAACTCGATCGGATCTGCCACGATTACATCACGGCCGAACTGGACGCGATCCCCGCCCCGCTCAATTACCGGGGCTTCCCGAAATCGATCTGCACTTCGGTCAACAACGTCGTCTGCCACGGTATTCCCGGGGACAAGACGCTCAAGTCGGGCGATGCCATAAATATCGACATTACCGTCATCAAAGACGGCTTTCACGGCGACACCAGCCGTATGTTCATGGTTGGCAAGGAAAATATCCTCGCCAAGCGGCTCTCCGCCGTCGCCCGGGATGCCATGTGGCTCGGCATCGAGGAACTCGGGCCCGGCAAGCACCTCGGCGACGTCGGCGCGGCGATCCAGCAGCACGTCGAAGCGCACAACTATTCGGTCGTCAGGGAGTATTGTGGGCACGGTATCGGGCGCGTGTTCCACGAGGACCCGCAGGTATTGCACTACGGCAGGCGCGGAACTGGCCTGGAACTCAGGGAAGGAATGACCCTGACGGTCGAGCCCATGGTCAATGCCGGCAAGGCCGGCGTGCGCCTGCTCCGGGACGGCTGGACCGTGGTCACGCGCGATCGCAGCCTCTCGGCCCAGTGGGAACACACTTGCCTCGTGACGGCAAACGGTTTCGAAGTACTGACACTCGGGGCCTCTGACCGAATAGAGTAGTTTTTCCAATGAGTTACACTCATATTAGAGAATCGTTGGTAAGTTCGGGCGAGGATCTGCGTGCGCGCTTCCTTGCCGGTGAGTCGGTGGCGGCGCTACTTCATGCCCGTGCGTCACTGATTGACGAGGTGCTTATCGACCTGTGGCGCGAACACGTCGCCGCGACGGGCACCGCGCTCGTGGCCGTTGGCGGCTACGGTCGGGGCGAGCTGCACCCCTGCTCCGATGTCGACATCATGCTGCTGTTGCCCGATACGATGCCCGACGGCGGCGAGGAAGCCCTGTCCGGGTTCATTACAGCCTTGTGGGACATCGGCCTCGAGATCGGGCACAGCGCCCGCACGCTCGCCCAGTGCCGGGAGCAGGCGTTGGCCGACCTGAGCGTCGCGACGACCCTGATGGAGGCGCGGCTGCTGGCGGGGCCGTCCGATCTGTTCGAGGCCATGCAGGAAATCATTGCGCCGACCAGCATGTGGCCGTCGGACCGGTTCTTCGCGGAAAAGCGCAAGGAGCAGATTGCGCGCCATCATCGCTACCACGACACGGCCTACAACCTCGAGCCCAACGTCAAGAGCAGCCCGGGCGGGCTGCGGGACATCCAGGTAATCGGCTGGGTCGCCAAGCGCCATTTCGGCGCGGCCACGCTCGCCGAACTCGTCGACCATCACTTCCTGACGCCGGGCCAGCTGCGCCGCCTCGAAGAGGGCCAGGCCTTCCTGTGGCACATACGCTTCGCGCTCCACATCCTTACCGGACGTCGCGAAGACCGCCTGCTGTTCGATCACCAGAAGAAGCTGGCCGAAATGCTCGGCTACGAGGACGCCGCCTATACGCTCGCGGTGGAGCAGCTCATGCAGCGCTATTACCGGACGGTAATGGACTTGAGCCGCCTCAACGAGATGTTGCTGCAGCTGTTCGAAGAGGCGATCCTGATGGATCCCAACGCGCCTGCCGAGCCGCTGGATCAGAATTTCAAGGTTAGAAACGGCTACCTGCAGACTGCCGACGACGACGTGTTCCGCCGTGATCCGTCGGCACTGCTCGAGATCTTCTTGCTGCTGCAGCAACACCCGGATATCCGCGGCGTCAGCGCCTGGACAGTCGCGCTGATCAAGCGCCACCTGTACCTGATCGACGATGAATTCCGGCTCAATCCGCGCAACCATCGCCTGTTCCTGCAGATCCTGCGTGCGCCCGCAGGCGTGACGCACCAACTCAGGCGCATGAACCTCTATGGCGTGCTGGGGCTCTATATACCCGCTTTCGGCCGCATCGTCGGTCGCATGCAATACGACCTGTTCCATGCCTACACGGTCGATGAGCACACGATGTTCGTCGTCAGCAATCTCAGGCGCTTCGCGCTATCGCGCTTCGACCACGAGTTCCCGCTGTGCAGCGAGGTCATGCAAGGCATCGAAAAGCCCGAGATCGCCTACCTCGGTGGTTTATTCCACGACATCGCGAAGGGCCGCGGCGGCGACCACTCCGAGCTCGGTGCCGTCGATGCGCAGGCTTTCTGCCTCGAACACGGCCTCAGCCAGTATGAGGCCGGAATCGTCGCCTGGCTCGTGCGCAACCACCTGATCCTGTCGATGACCGCGCAGAAGAAGGACATTCATGACCCCGACGTCATCAACGAGTTCGCGATGCATGTCGGCGATCCGCTGCACCTCGACTATCTTTACCTGCTAACCGTGGCCGACGTGCGCGGTACCAACCCGAATCTGTGGAATTCGTGGAAGGACCAGCTGTTCCAGGACCTGTACCTGCTGACGCGCCGCGCGCTGCGCCGCGGACTCGAAAACCCGATCGACCGCGATTTGTTGCTGCGGGAAAAGAAAGAGAAGGCGCGCGAGATCCTGCAAGGCCGCGGCATTGCCGACGAACGTATCGATGCCGTCTGGGCCCTGGTCAATGAAAACTACTTCCTGCGCCATCGCACCAAGGAAATCGCGTGGCACACGGAATGGCTGGCCGATTCGGACCCGGGCTCGGCCATCGGC
>JABDQH010000115.1 GCA_013042375.1 Woeseiaceae bacterium | reverse complement strand
CCAGTCGAGATACAGGCACTCGTTGCGCCAGGCGTCGACCTCGATCTCGTTGCAGGCCATGATGTGCGCGTTGCCGCGCTTGTCCGCGATGCGCAGGTAGGCCTTGTCGTCCTTGCCCGGGTCGTCGACGTTGTCGAACAGGTTCTGCACGTTGAAGGACATGACGGTGATGCCGTTGCCGTCCGCCTGCGGTACGCCGAGGTTCACGCGCAGCAGCAGCGAATTGCGGTTCTCGCCCGTTACATAGACGGTGCGCGCATCGTCGCCGAAGGCCACCGCCTCGGCGTTGGCGAAATTGCCGAGGCCGACGCGCACGGGTTTGCCGTTGAGCGCGTCGAACCAGTTCTGCCCGGGACGGCGCAGGTAATAGTAGACGGCGCGATAGGTCAGGATGACGGCGGCGCGGTTGTCGGCCGAGATGTCCATGCCGACGGGCTGCCAGTGCCAGGACTTCAGTTTCTGCGCGAACTCGACGTCCCGGCGGCTCGGTCTCGGCAGGCTGTCGAGCGTGCCGAGCCATTTCGCCGCGACCTTGCCGTCGACCTCCCGCAGCGGCACCTCGTAGAGCGACGGCGGAATGTCGCGCTTGGACAGCACGAGCACGCGTTCGTTGTCGATGTCGACGGCGACCGCTTCGGAATCGCGCGGCCCGTTCGGGTACTCGAAGTCGATTTCCCAGTCGACCTTCGTCTTGTTCTCGTCGACGCGCGGTTCTTTCGCAATATAGAGAGTGAGCTTCCCGCGCCGTGCGTTATTGTCGCCGACGTCGGCGACGAGGACGTAGGGCTCGCCGTCCAGCATGAACGAGGCGAGATCCTCCCAGTCGCGGTTGTTGGACTTGTTGAGGTCGACTTCACCGAGGCGCGCGCCGGCGAGGTCGAGCGCGTGCAGTTTCGGTTTGCCCGAGTCGTTGATCGTCCACAGGACGCCGGGCGCGCGCTGCGAGCGCGCGAGCCCGCTGGCTTCGATGATCTCCGGATTCTCGAGGCGCCCCGCGACCTCGAAATGCAGCGTCGCCGGCTGCTCCGCAGTGGAGCAGCCGGCGAGCAGCAGTAGTGTCAGGCCGCGTCGAATCAGTCGCCGAACTCGTAGCCGACTTCGAGACCCCAGACAGCCGGCTCGTTGACGAAACCGGTGTTGTTGCTGAAGTCGATGTAGCCGAGCACGTTGTCCTCGTCCGTGACGTTACGACCGAAGGCCGCGATATCCCAGCCCGAAGCGTAATTCTTGTAGCCGACGCGAACGCCGCCCTCGAACTGATCCTTGGTCACGAATTCGGCGGCTTCGTACAACGGCATGTTGATCTCGCCGTACCAGACCCAGTCGGTCAGGAAGTAGATCTCGGCGTTGCTGCCCACCTCGGCGCCGTAGCGGACCTCGATGTTGTAAGTCGTTTCGGGCGCGCGCGGGAACGGGTTGCCGTCCAGCGAATATTGCGAGGAATCGTTCGGATTGACGGGATCGAGCACCGTGCACAGGCCGGAGCCGCAAGCCCGCGTGTACAGGTTCGGATCGACGATCTCGGTGTCGTTGAACGCGTAGCCGCCCGAAAGCAGCAGGTTGTCCGTGATCAGCCACTGGAAATCGAGCTCGAAACCGCTGGCCTCGCCCTTGGCGGCATTGATGACCTGGTTGATGTTGGCGGCGCCGCCGACGACGGAGAGCTGCATGTCCTCGACCTCGTAGGTAAACACGCCGAGGTTGAGGCGCAGGCGATCGCCGGCGAGGTCGGCCTTGTAACCCATCTCGTAGGACGTGATCGTCTCGGGCTTGGCGACCGATGCCGCTTCGCCGAAGGCGATGTCGCGACCCTGGATCGTCTGGGCGCGGAAGCCGCTCGAGACGCGGCCGTACCAGCTCGACTCGTCGGTCAGCGCGTAGTTGAAGCTTCCTTCCCAGCTCGCCTGGCCATCGCTGGCGCTGAGCGAAAGAGGAACTGAGAAGAAGCCTTGTTCAGCCAGGTCGGCCCACAGATACGCGAGTTCAACTACCTTGAATTCCTTTTCGTCGTCCGTGTAGCGCACGCCGGCAGTCAGGTTCAGGCGGTCGGTCACATCCCAGCTGCCCTGGCCGAACACGGCCCAGGTCCTGTTATCTTGCCGGACGATGTTGTTTTGAACCAGGTTGAACGAGTCGTCAAAGGAGGCGAAGTTCTCGGTCTCGACCTCGAGCTGCGAGTCAAAGTAGAAAGCCCCGATCTGCCACCTGAAGTCTTCGTCGGTCGCACTCGCGATGCGGAACTCCTGGGTGAACTGGCTCGTATCGGCCCCGTCCTCGGTTACGGAAGGCACGAAGATCGGGCCCGGCCAGGTCGTGGCCGGTGAGCCGAACACGGAAATGTTGGCAACATCGACGCCCGAAGGGGGTGTGATCGAATTCGAGAAGTCGACGACGCCACCATCGATGTCACCGCGGCTCGTGCCGTCCGCGTCCTGGTACGACGTAATCGAGTTGACCGTGACTTCGTCCAGGTCCCATGTCAGGTTCAACGTCGTGCCGTGCGAATCGTAGCCTTGCGGATTGTTGTCACCGCCGTCGTAGTAGACGGTCTCACGGTCGTAGTTCCGGTTGAGGTCCGGGCTGCCCGTCGTGAACACGTTGGCGCGGAAAATCGACGAGGTGCCGTCGAGGCTGCGGTTCTGGTGCATGAGCAGCGCCGTGAAACGATCCGTCGGTGTCCACTCGAACTGCAGGCGCATCGCGGCTTCGTCGTACTCGCCGAGCGACTCCTCGCCCGTAAAACCGTTCGTGACCCAGTTGTCGCGGCTGCGATACAGGACCGAAGCGCGCGCCGACAATTCGCCGTCGATCAGGCTGCCGCCGATGGCGCCTTCGAGGTTGATCGTGTTGTTCTCGGCCCAGGAGCCTTTTACGTAGCCCGAGGTCTCGTGGTCGGGACGCCGCGTGTTGACCTTGACGATGCCTGCGATCGTGTTGCGGCCGAACAGCGTGCCCTGCGGCCCGCGGATGACTTCGATGTTGTTGACGTCGAACAGCGGGAAGCTCTTCAGCACGACGTTCTCGAGGACGACCTCGTCCATGACGAACGAGACGGGCTGCGAGGCGGCCAGGTCGAAGTCGATGTTGCCGAGGCCGCGCAGGTAGAAGCGTGGTGCCGCGCGTCCGTTGGACGATTCGGCGTACAGGCCCGGAACACGGCCCGACAGGGCGAGCACGTCGTCGCTGCCCGAGAACATCGCATTCAGTTTCTCGCCCGAGGTGGTAGCGACCGAGATCGGCACGTCCTGCAGGGCTTCCTCGCGCTTCTGCGCCGTGACCGTAATTTCCTCGAGCACCCCCTCCATCTGGGCACCCGCCGGAGCCGCGATCAGTCCGGTCAGGGCCAGGGCGGCCGCGCCGCCGAGAAAGGAGTATTTGTTGTTCGTTGTGTCAGAACCACACATTGCTTATCTCCTCAATAAAGCATCCGCGCAGTATAGCGCTGTTACTCGAGCGGCGTGTAGCATTCCTGCGAAAATCGTGGTGTGCAGATGCACAGGAACACGAGGTCCTCGTCGCCCGTGTTCCGGATGCACTGGGCGGCATGTTGCGGGATCGTGACAGCATCCCCGGGGCCGACCGCGAACGGGGGCGCGTCGTCGATGCGCATGAGACCCTGGCCCTGTTCGAGGACATAGACCTCGTGCACGGAGAGCGCGTGCAATTCGGTCGTCTCGCCCGGCTCGACGCGGCAGCGCGCGAGCGAGAACTCGGGCCAGGCGGCGTCGTTGACGAGCTCTGAGATCCAGCAGCGCTCGGACGTCCAGCGCTCGGGTTTCGCTTTGTCGGTCACGGGGGGACAATAACCGAATCTGCGGCACGGGAGCAGCATATGACGGCAAATTCGAAACCCGCGGTCGGCCCCCCGGTCGGCAAGTTGCTGGACCTGGCGGGCGAGACCGTCCTGGTGACAGGCGCGAGCGGCAACATCGGTCGCGCCATCGCCCTTCGCCTGGTGGAGGCCGGGGCCGAGGTCGTCCTGCACTATCACCGCGACGAGGCATCGGCGAGGGCGCTGGCTGCCGAACTCGGCGCCAAGGTCGTGCAGGCGGACCTCACCGATGCGGCCGCGGTCGACGCGTTATTCGCGGCGAGCGCGGCGACCCTGCTCGTCAACAACGCGGCGGCGCAGCCCGTGCAGCCGCTCGAGGGCATGGACATCGACGCCTGGCGAGGCGTGCTGCAGGCCAATCTCGACGGCCCGTTCCTGCTCGTGCAGCAGGCGGCGCGCGCCTGGGGGGCGCATGGCGGGGCCATCGTCAACGTCGCCTCGATCGAAGGCAGCGATCCGGCCGCCGGCCACGCGCACTATGCGACGAGCAAGGCCGGCCTGATCATGTTCTCGCGCGCCGCGGCGCTCGAATACGGCCCGCGGGGCATACGCGTCAACTGTATATCGCCCGGCCTGATCGACCGCGAGGGTCTCGCGAGCGGCTGGCCCGACGGCGTCGCGCGCTGGCTGGAGCGTGCGCCGCTGGGGCGTCTCGGGACTCCCAATGACGTGGCGGACGCGGTATTGTTCCTGCTCAGCCCCGCCGCCCGCTGGATCAGCGGCGCCAACCTGGCCGTCGACGGGGGCATGTCGGCCCAAAGCCGCTGGTAACAACAGGCCCTGTATATGGCGACTCCCCACATCAACGCGGCGCCCGGCGACTTCGCCGATACGGTATTGATGCCCGGCGACCCGCAGCGTGCACAGTACATTGCAGAGTCGTTTCTCGACGACGCGCGCCGCGTCAGCGACGTGCGCAACATGTGGGGCTTCACGGGGACCTACAAGGGTGCACCCGTGTCAGTCATGGCCCACGGCATGGGTATTCCGTCGGTGTCGATCTACGTGCACGAACTCATTACCCAGTTCGGCGTGCAGCGCGTCATACGCGTGGGCAGCTGCGGCACGACGCATCCCGACGTCAAAATGCGCGACGTGATCATCGCGATGGGCGCGTCTACCGACTCGGGCGTCAATCGCATGCGCTTCGGTGGCTACGACCTGGCCGCGCTGGCGAGCTACGACCTCGTCGAGAAAGCCGTAGCCGCGGCGCGCGCGGCTGGCGCGCGCTTTCATGTCGGCAACGTGTTCTCGGCCGATCTCTTCTATACGCCGGACACGGACATGTTCGAGACGATGGCGACCTTCGACGTGCTTGGCATCGAGATGGAGGCCGCCGGCATCTTCCCGATTGCCGCGGAGTTCAACGCCGAAGCGCTCGCGATTTGCACGGTAAGCGACGACATCCCCAACGGCATGCACCTGACGCCGGAAGAGCGGGCGACGACGTTCGACGAGATGATCGCGATCGCGCTGGAGACCGCGATCGCCGGGGCCTCTGCCTGAGCGCGGCTACGCGCTCTCGAATTCGTCGAGAAGCCCGGGCTCGATCCGCGCACCCAGCTGCTGGATGACGCGCGTCGCGCAGTACGTGCCGAACTGCGCGCAGACGTGCAGGGGTTTTTCGTTGACCCAGCCGAACAGGAAGCCCGCGCACCAGGCATCGCCCGCGCCGGTCGTGTCCACGACCTCCTCGACGTGCGCGGCCGGCTGCACGATCCTGTCGTCGCCGTGCACGATGACCGAGCCTTTCTCGGAGCGCGTCATCGCGAACAGGTTGTCGTAGGCATCGAGCGCGTCCAGCGTGTCGTCGAAGGCCGTCGTGCCGAGCAGCGCGTTGATCTCGTCCTCGTCGGCGACAACGATGTCCACGCCGTCGCTGACGAACTCGGCGAAGGATTCGCGATGGCGCTCGACACAGAACGAGTCCGATAACGACAGTGCGACCGCCGTGTCGTTGCGATGGGCGATGTCGACCGCCTTGCGCGCGAGGGCAGGTCCTTCCGCGATGTCCCAGACGTAACCCTCGAGCAGCATGACGCGCGGTGCGTCAATCGTCTCGGCCGTGATGTCGGCGAGGCCGAGTTCCAGGCAGGCGCCGAGGTAGGTCTGCATCGTGCGCTGGCCGTCCTCGGTGATGAGCACGTGGCTGCGCGCGGTCGGCGCGCCGCCGTCGGCCCGGGGCAGGCGGATGTCGACGCCTAGGGCCTGCATGTCGTGGTTGAAGATCCGGCCGAGCTGGTCATCGCGCACCTTGCCGATGTACGAGGCCGAGCCGCCGAGGTTGGCAAAGCCGGCGACCGTGTTGGCGACGGAACCGCCCGACATTTCGGTCGCGGGTCCCATCATGCCGTAAATCTGTTTGGCTCGGTCCTTGTCGATCAAGGTCATCGAGCCGGGCTCTGCGCCGATCTGTTGGAGGAACTCGTCTTCGACGTGTGCAAGCACGTCGACGATGGCGTTGCTGACGCCGAGAAGCTGGGTCGTGTTCGACATGACATCCGTCTGTGGCAAAAAGCGGCGCATAGCCTACCATCACGCGCGAAGGATTTGTTATGGAGAATCAGGGCGTGAGCCGGTATCTTTCCGTGCATGCGGGGATTTCGACGGACGGGGTATTGGCAATGAGGCGATCGGCGAGTCTCCTGATACCACTGACCCTGATTCTCATCTACTACGCGTTCTGGGCCGCCGCCGTCATCTTGCTGCTGCGACGCTTCCCGGGGCTCGGCGAATACCTGCCACTGGGTGGCATATCCGACCTGGCAAGCGCCAACGTCGAGTCGTTCGAGCCCGTCTACACGATGGTCGAACGGACCCTGTTCGCGCCGACCGGGCCGCTGCGGCTGCTGCTGGCATCGATCGGCGCCATTATCCTGACCGTCCCGATCTCGTGGGTGTACTTCATCACCAGCAGGGCGCGCCGCATAGACCAGTCGTTCCTGCAGACCATCATGATCCTGCCGATCGTCGTCACCGGTATTGCGATGATCGTCGTCAACAGCCTGGCGCTGGCGTTCAGCCTCGCCGGTGTCGTGGCGGCCGTGCGGTTTCGCTTCACGCTCAACCAGCCATCCGATGCCATGTATATCTTCGTCGCTATCGGGGTCGGCCTGGGTGCCGGGATCGGGGCGCTCGGCGTGGCCGGTGTCATTTCTTTCGCTTTTGTCATTGCCACGCTCGTTATCTGGAAGCTCGAATACGGCAAGAGCCTGTCCGGTCCGTTCCTCACGATGATGACGCGGCGCGACGGCGGCGAAGAAGACTACTAGGGCAGCACGGATGACCGAAGGCGAAAAGCGCAGCCTGCTGCTGGTTCACGGCCGCGACTTCAAACCGGCCGCCGAGGTTTACCTCGACATCGCCGTGGAAGCGATCCGGGCCGGCCTGGAACGCGACTACCCGGACTGCGTCGCGTGTTTCGACAACATGGCCAAAGAGCTGGCCTGGTACGGCGATCTCAACGCGGCGGTTCTCGAGAAGGCGGGCGGCAGCTACGACGAGCCCCTCGATGTCGGCGACCGGCGCAACGCGATGCAGGCGTTGAAAGAGCTCACGCCGCGCAAGAAGTTTGGCGTTCGTCTCTACGATCGCCTACCCGGCAAGTCGGCACTGCCCGAATTTTTCATGGACATTGGTGCGCCGGTGCTCGGCGCGGTCGGCTTCCGCATGCCGGTGCTCGGCAAAATTGCGAAAGATTTCGCGGCCTACCTCGACGAACCCGGGTTCGCGGGAGACGCGCGCGCGCGGCTGCGTGACAGGCTGTGCGCCATGCTCGATCGGGGCGACCGGGTCATGCTGATTTCGCACGGCACCGGCAGCGTTATCGCCTACGACGTGTTGTGGGAGTTGTCGAACGACACGGATACGTACCCCGAGTACGGGAATTCCAAGATAGATCACTGGCTGACGCTCGGCTCGCCGCTCGGCGACCGCGCCGTGCAGAAACGCCTGCTCGGCGCGCGCGAGCGAGGCGACAGCCGTTTCCCGTGCAACGTCATTTCCTGGCACAACCTGGCGGCAGAAGACGATTACGCCTGCCACGATACGACGCTGGCCGATGACTTCAGGCAGATGTTGGTGCAGAAGCAGGTCAGCGCCGTGCAGGATTACAAGATATTCAACCTGGCCGTGCGCTACGGCAAGTCCAACCCGCACAGTTCAGTCGGCTACTACATTCATCCGCGCCTGTCGAAGATCTTCGCCGACTGGATCAATTAGAGCGGACCCCGGGGTCTCAGGTCTTCAGGCAATTATTGATGATGCGACGCTGGACCTGTTTCGGTGAGTCGATGAGCTTGTAGAAGTCGTCGAGGTAGCGCACGGTCTTCTTGCGGCTGTCGGGCCGCAGGCCTTCGAGCGTCGTCACGGTGGCGTATATTGCCGCGCGCCGTTCTCGGAACAGCGCGAACGTCTCGTCGAGGTAGACATTGTTGACGCAGCGTCCCCGGTACAGGCGCTGGCGGACGCTCGAAATCTTGAATCGTTCATTCGGCGAGGCGTGCGGCGCGTCGACGATGCCCGCCATGTCAAAGTCGTAGGGCACCGCGATCTGCGTGTCGGCATCGTGCATGAGCAAAAAGTTGTGACAGCAGGGCTCGCCCTTCGGGCCCTTGAGCGGCGAGAAATCCGTGTTGCCGATAAGGAACTGGTACACGGAGATCATATTGAGGTGCTGGCCTTCGAGTCTCGCGACCGTCGTCGATGCAGACTCGTCGCGCTTCATGCCGATGCGCTTCTCCAATTGCTCCCGGTGCTCGATGAAAACAGCGAATGTGTCCGCCACTTCCTTGCCCGTCGTGCTCTCTATATAGCGGACGTTTGCAAGGCGCGTACGAAAACTCCAGTCGGTAAGCTCGTTCAGGATCCGGTAGGCGAGGTGCTCCTTGAGAACGAGTTGTTCGTACTTCGTTGAGCGGTTGCGGCAGTGCGTGACGAGTTTGAGCTTGTCGGAATCCGCGAACAGCGTCCCTTTGGTCTTGCGAAAATTGAGCCGCAGCGGCGCGAACGGGCATACCTTCCTGTCGTGGCGGAAGCGGCCGCGAGTGCGAATGCCGATGTCGAGGCTCGTGTCCTCGCCGCTCTCGGCGTCGTGATAGACGAGCGTCCCCTGTGTGTACTCCTCGAGAGACCGCTCTCGCATGATCGCCTTGAACGGCGCCGTAATCGTGATCTCGATCGGTTCGTTGCCCGCGAACAAGGGAGCCGTCCTGGCGTCGCCATCGGCAAGCGCCGATCCCGCTATTGCCAGGAACATCGCAAATGCAACGAGAATCTTTTCCATTCCTCGGGATCGCCCTGCCGCTCAGGTGGTCAAAGTCTAGCACAGCAACTAAACTGGACTTTCGCACCCGAGAGGACCTTCGCCTTGCTGCGATTGATGACCTTCGCCGCGCTTGCCGTGATTGCGGCCGCGGCGGCACACGCAAACGACTGGCGCGTCGACGACGCGGAGCGCGTCGTCGCGATCTCCGATATTCACGGTGCTTACGGCGCCATGGTGTCGACACTCCAGAACGTCGGCATCCTCGGCGACGAACTTGCGTGGGTCGGCGGCACGTCCCGACTGGTCGTGGTGGGCGATATTCTCGATCGCGGCCCGCGTTCGCGCGATGTCATGGACCTGCTCATGCGGCTCGAAGGCGAGGCGCAGGCTGCGGGAGGCTTTGTGCACGTGCTCATCGGTAATCACGAATCGATGAACATGACGGGCGACCTGCGTTACGTCAGCAAGGCCGAGTATGCGGCCTTCGCGCCCGACGAAACCGCGGAGCAACGCGAGCGCTGGTTCCAGGCGTGGGTTCGGAGGCAGCCGTCGCCACGCAACACGCCCGAGCTGCGCAAGCGCTTCGACGGCAAATTCCCGCCAGGATTCTTCGCGCTGCGCGCCGCCTTCGGCCCGGACGGGCAATACGGTGCGTGGCTGCTCGACAAGCCGGCCATCGCCGTGATCGACGGCACGGCTTTCGTGCACGGCGGCCTGCCGCCTGTTGTTGCCGAGCTTGGCCTCGATGGGCTCAATTCGAAGCTACAGTCGCAGCTGCGCGCCTATGTCGGTGCAATCTATACGCTCATGGAGGCCGAGATACTGCTGCCGGTCGATGACCAGTACGACTACCTGCCGATCGTCGAGCGCCACATGCCGAGACTCGACGAGTCGCGCGAGGTGCTTGCCGCGATCGACACGATTCGGCAGCTCGACGAGGGCAGCCTCGTCGCCACGGGCGGACCACTGTGGTACCGGTCGAACGTCGCGTGCTCCGGCATCATCGAATTGCATCGTATCGAGGACGCGCTGGAGGCCATCGGTGCCGAGCGGGTCGTGGTCGGCCATACGCCGACACCGGGACGCAAGGTGCTGCAACGCTTCGGCGGGCGCCTCGTCGAGATCGATACCGGCATGCTGAACTTCTATTACAACGGCAGCGGCAACGCCCTCGTCCTGACCGATGACGATATCGACGTGCACAACCAGTCGGGCGCGGCACCCTACGACCCGATCCCGCATCCGCGCAGCGTCGGCGAGCGACCGCACGACATGCCGCCCGAGGAGCTCGCCACCTTGCTGCGGACCGGCGAGGTGCTGTCGAGGACCAGCGACCGCGAGACCGGCCGAACCGTGGTCGAGATCGGCGACGGCGATCACATTATCAGGGCGCTGTTCAATCGGCGCCAGGGCAAGGGGTTCTACCCCGACATCGCCGCCTACCGGCTCGACCGCCTGCTGTCGCTCGACATGGTGCCGGTCACCGTGCGCCGCGAAGTCAACGGCAGGGACGGCTCGGTGCAGTTCTATCCGCGCAAGATCATGGACGAAGGAGAGCGGGCCGCCGAAGGCCGCGGCTACAGCGCCCAGTGTCCGCTGCCCGATCAATACAACGCGATGTACCTGTTCGACGTCCTCGTCTTCAACGAGGGGCGATCGATGCAGCGCATGCTGTATGACACGCGCAGATGGGCCCTGATGCTGGTCGAGCACAACAGGGCATTCAGCACGCGCAAGGGACGGCCGCGACATCTCGAGGGCGCGCCGATCGAGTTTACCGACGGCTGGCGTGATGCTCTGTCCGCACTCGGCGATGACGTGCTCAGGGAGCAGTTGGGCGACGTGCTCAATGAGAGGCGCATTCGCGCGCTTGCCGAGCGTCGTGACGAACTGCTGGCCGCCGGCGGCTAGCCACAGCCCGTGATCCGAGAGCCGGCACTCGACAACAGCGAGTCACTCTATTTCAACGCCCGCGTCGTATAATCGGGACCCATGGGAAAACTGACGACGCATGTTCTCGACACTTCGCACGGCGGTCCCGCTGCCGGTGTCGCAATTCGATTGTTCTCGATTGGTCGCACGCGCGAACACATCGCCGGCGCGGTCACCAATACGGATGGACGAACACCGGAGCCGCTGCTCGAGGATGACAGCATGGTGACGGGCACCTATGAGCTCGAGTTCGACATCGGCGCATATTTTCGCGTGCACGACGTCGCGCTCGCAGAGCCGGCGTTTCTCGACACGGTCGTTATTCGTTTTTCGATCCGCGACGACGAGGCCTATCACGTCCCGCTGCTCGTCTCTCCGTGGGCCTACTCGACCTACCGGGGAAGCTAGTGTCCTCCGCGAGGATTCGTTTTGTCCTTAACGGCGAGATCGTCGAGACGGCCGTCGACGACCCCACGCGCACGGTGCTGCAATTCCTGCGCGAGGACCTGCGGCTGACCGGCACGAAGGAGGGCTGTGCCGAGGGCGACTGCGGCGCCTGTACCGTCGTCGTGGTCGAGCCAGGCTCCGACGGCGATGTCGAACTCAAGGCCATCAACGCGTGCATCCAGTTCCTGCCTACGCTCGACGGCAAGGAGTTGATCACGGTCGAGGGCTTGAGCGGCGGCAGCGGCGAGCTGCATCCCGTGCAGCGCGCGATGGTCGACGAACACGGCTCACAATGCGGCTTCTGTACGCCCGGTTTCGTCATGTCGCTGTTCGCGCTGTATCGCCACAATGACAAGCCCACGCGCCGTGACATCGACGATGCGCTGGCGGGCAACCTTTGCCGCTGCACCGGCTATCGCCCGATCATTGCCGCGGCGCAGTCGATGCACACGCGGCGCGACGACTGGGATACGGCCGCGCACGCCAGGCTCCTGAACGAAGTTGCGCGCGACGACGATCTCGCGATCGAACACCAGGGCAGGCGCTTCTTCGCCCCGGGCGGAATCGAGGCGTTCGCCGCGCTGTGCAGCCGGTATCCCGATGCGACGATTCTTGCGGGCGGGACCGACATCGGCCTGTGGGTCACCAAGCAACATCGCAGCCTCGACACGATCATCTACGCGGGCCGCGTCGCCCAGATGCTCGAGATCGAGACCTCGGGCACGCACCTCGAGATCGGCGGGGCCGTGCCGCTCGCGCGCGCGATTCCCGCCATCGTGGAGCAATACCCGGGGCTGGACGAGATGTTCCGGCGCTTCGCGTCGCCGCCGATCCGAAACGCGGGCACGCTGGGCGGCAACATCGCCAACGGCTCGCCCATCGGCGACTCGATGCCGGCGCTCATGGTGGTCGGCGCGACGCTCGTGCTGCAGAAGGGTGCCGACGAGCGCGAGATTGCGCTGGACGAGTTCTATCACGACTACCAGGTCAACGATCTTTCGCCGGGCGAGTTCGTCGCGCGCATCCGGGTACCGCTCCGCGAGAGCGACGCGATCGTCGCCAGCCAGAAGTGGTCCAAGCGTTTCGACCAGGACATCTCCGCCGTTTGCACGGCCTACCGCCTCGAATTGTCCGGTGAGATGGTCAGGGATTTCCGCATGGCCTGCGGCGGGCTCGCGGCGACGATCAGGCGGGCCGCGCACTGCGAAAACGTGATCAACGGCTCAAGCTGGAACGAGGACACGATCGATGCCGCCTGCGAGGCGCTCGCGCGCGACTTCAGCCCGATTACCGACATGCGTGCGTCGGCCGACATGCGCCTCGTCGCCGTGCAAAATCTGTTGCGACGGTTCTTCCTGGAAACGACCGGCGAGGCGCCGGAAACGGTGTACAGCTATGGTCGTTAGAGCCGTCGGCAAGGCGCTGCCGCACGACAGTGCGCATCTGCACGTGGCGGGCACGGCCGCATACACGGACGACCTGCCCGAGCCGCGCGACCTGCTGCATCTTGCCGTCGGCATGAGCAGCGTCGCGCATGGCCGGGTCCGCCGGGTCGATCTTGCAGGCGTGCGCGAATCCGACGGGGTCGTCGACGTGATGGCCGCGTCCGACATTCCGGGCGAAAATAACTACGGCTCGATCGTCAAGGACGACCCCGTGTTTGCAGAGGAACTGGTGCAATACGTCGGTCAACCGCTGTTTGCAGTCGCCGCGACGACCGTCGATGCGGCTCGCCGGGCCGCGCGCCGCGCACGTATCGAGGTCGACGAACTCGAGGCGATACTCGATCCGCTGACGGCTGTCGAGCGGCAGTCGTTCGTACTGCCGAGCGAGACCATCGTGCGCGGCGATCCCGACGCCGCGCTGGAGAACGCGGCGCGGCGCGTACAGCGGCGCGTGTTCGTCGGCGGGCAGGACCAGTTCTATCTCGAGGGACAAATCGCGATGGCGCTGCCGCAGGAGGACGGCGGCATGCTCGTGTACAGCTCGACGCAACATCCCGACGAGGTGCAGCGCATCGTCGCGCACGCCACCAATCGCGACGCCAAGGATATCGTCGTCATTTGCCGCCGCATGGGCGGGGCATTCGGCGGCAAGGAGAGCCAGGCTGCCCTGATTGGCGTCGTCGCGGCGCTCGCCGCCGACAAGACGGGCAGGCCGTGCAAGCTGCGCCTCGACCGCGATGACGACATGATCATGACCGGCAAGCGGCACGACTTCGTGATCGACTATGACGTCGGCTTCGACGAGACCGGGCTGATCCGGGGCATTGCCTTCGAATTCGCATCGCGTTGCGGTATGTCGGCCGACCTGTCCGGGCCGGTCAACGACCGCGCGATGTTCCATTGCGACAACGCCTACTTTCTCGAGAACGTGCGCATCGTGTCGCATCGCTGCAAGACGCACACGGTCTCGAACACGGCCTTCCGCGGCTTCGGCGGGCCGCAGGGCATGTTCGCGATCGAACACGTCATCGACGACATCGCGAGAACGCTCGGCAAGGATGCGTGTGAGATTCGCAGGCGCAACTTCTACGGCAAGGACGACCGCAACGTCACGCATTACCACCAGGTCGTCGAGGACAACATTCTCGACGAGCTGTTCGACCGTCTGCAGGCGAGCAGCGACTACGAGGGACGCCGCGCCGCAATTCGTGAGTTCAATGCAAGCAGCCGCGTGCTGAAGAAAGGGATCGCGATTTCGCCGGTCAAGTTCGGCATCTCGTTTACGTCCACCTTGCTCAACCAGGCCGGCGCGCTCGTGCACGTTTATCGCGACGGGACCGTGCAGCTCAATCATGGTGGCACCGAGATGGGCCAGGGGCTGTACATCAAGGTCGCCCAGGTCGTGGCCGACGAGTTCGGCATCGGCGTCGACCGCGTGCGCACGACGGCCGCAGACACGAGCAAGGTGCCGAATGCTTCGGCCACGGCGGCATCGAGCGGCTCGGACATGAACGGCAGGGCGGCGCAGAAGGCGGCGGCCAGGATCCGCAAGCGCCTGACCGCGTACGCCGCCAGGCAATACGGTGTGTCGGAAGCGGAAATCAACTTCCGCGACGGCAAGGTCTATATTGCCGACCGCATCATCGAGTTCGCCGATCTCGCGCAGGCCGCGTGGGCCGAACGCATATCATTGTCGGCGACGGGCTACTACCGCACGCCGCGCATCCACTACGACCGCGAGACCTTCAGCGGCCGCCCGTTCTTCTACTTCGCCTACGGCGCCGCCGTCACCGAGGTCGTCGTCGACCTGCTGACCGGCGAGCACCGCGTGCTGCGCGTCGATATCCTGCATGACTGCGGCGACTCGCTGAACCCGGCCGTCGACCTCGGACAGGTCGAGGGTGGTTACGTTCAGGGCGTCGGCTGGTTGACGAGCGAGGAGCTGTGGTGGAACGACAAGGGCGAACTCGGCACACACGCGCCGTCCACCTACAAGATACCGACCTGCTCCGACCTCGCGCCCGATTTTCGCGCCGAGCTGGTACGCGATATGGCGAATCGTGAGAAGACCATTTACCGTTCCAAGGCGGTCGGCGAGCCGCCGCTGATGCTGGCGCTGTCGGCGTTTCACGCGATCCGCGATGCGCTCGCCAGCGACCGCAATCCGCTGCCCGATCTCAGGGCGCCGGCGACGCCGGAGAACATCCTGCGGGCGCTAGCCGGAGCGAATCATGAATGACTGGATCGCGGCACTCGGTGATCTGAACGCCGCCGGCGACGCGGCCGTGCTCGTGACGGTCGCGGGCATTCGCGGTTCCGCGCCGCGCGAGGTCGGTGCCAAGATGATCGTCACGGCGACGGAGACTATCGGGACGATCGGCGGCGGCCAGCTCGAGTACCAGGCGACACGCATCGGGGTCGGCATGCTCGACGAAAAGCAGCACGCGCTGCGAAACTTCCCGCTCGGCGCGTCGATGGGGCAGTGCTGCGGCGGCGTCGTCGAGATCCTGTTCGAGCCGCTGGCTGGCCGGCCGCCTCGCTGGCTGCGTGATCTTGCCGCGCTGCACGGGCAGCGTGAGCCGGCCGTTTTGGTCACGCGTATCTCGCAGTCGGGCCCGCGCAAGTTCGTCGTAACGGCGGACAGCGTTTTCGGCATCGAGGAAAGCGAGGCGGACACCGATGTGGTGGCGCAGGCTCGTGCCTCGCTCGAGGGAGGAGCCGTCGCGCAGCGCGACGCACAGACGCTCTGCGAGCCTGTCGTTTCGCCCGATCTCGACATCGCGTTATTCGGCGCCGGACACGTCGGTTCGGCCGTCGTGCAGGTGCTGTCGGGCATCGACTGCAGCATCCGCTGGATTGACAATCGCCGCGGTGTATTTCGCCACGTTCCGGGAAATGTCCGGGCGGTGGAAACGGCGGACCCCGCGCTCGAGGTTGCGGCGATGCCACCGGGAAGCTATTTCCTCGTCATGACCCACAGCCACGCACTCGATTTCGACATCTGCGATCGCATCCTGCGCCGCGGTGACGCGCGCTATTGCGGCCTCATCGGTTCGCTGTCGAAGCGGCGCCGCTTCGAGAAACGCTTGCGGCAACAGGGCTTGCCCGAGGCGGCAATAGATGCGCTCGTCTGCCCGATCGGCGTGGATGGCATTACGGGCAAGAAGCCCGCCGAAATCGCGGTGTCGTCGGCGGCGGAGATCCTCAGGGTCCGGGAGCGTGGCGCGAAGAGCGCGTCGCACTGGCCTGACAACGTCCAGCCGATCGGTCGCTGACGTGGACGCCTACATCGTCGACTGGCTGAACCTGCTCGTGCGCTGGCTGCATGTCATCGCGGGCATCGCGTGGATCGGCTCGTCGTTCTACTTCGTCTGGCTCGACAATCACCTCGAGCCGCCGGCCGACCCGGCCGACGACGACAAGGGCGTGGGCGGCGAGGTCTGGTCGGTGCATGGCGGCGGCTTCTATCATGCGCAGAAATACAGGCTTGCGCCCGCGCGCCTGCCGGAGCGCCTGCACTGGTTCAAGTGGGAGGCCTACACGACCTGGATCTCCGGCATCTTCCTGACCGCCCTGCTGTACTGGTACGGCGCCGAGGTCTACCTGATCGACCCGTCGGTCGCTGAGCTTTCGGCGCCCGCGGCCGTCGGCATCGCGATCGCGTTCATCGTCGGTGGCTGGCTCGTCTACGACCTGTTGTGCAGGTCGCCGCTTGCCGACGACGCGCGCGTATTCGCGGTTGTCCTGCTGGTGCTGTGCGGCGTGCTGGCCTGGTCGCTGTGCGAGCTGTTCGGCGGGCGCGGTGCGTACATCCATTTCGGCATCGTGCTCGGCACGATCATGGCGGCCAACGTGTTCTTCGTGATCATCCCGGGGCAGAAGCAGATGGTCGCGGCGGCCGCGCGCGGTGAGATGCCCGACCCGGGCCCGGGCGTCCGCGGCAAGCAGCGCTCCGTGCACAACACGTATTTCACGCTGCCCGTGCTGTTCGTCATGACCAGCAATCACTACGCCATGACTTACGGGCACGAGTACAACTGGCTGATCCTGATCGCCATCTCGCTGGCCGGCGCGCTGATTCGCGCCTGGTTCGTCGCGCGCCACAAGGGCAAGGCGTCACCGCTGCCGGCCGTGGCCGCGGTCGTCATCCTCGCCGCCGTCGCGATCGCGATTGCGCCGGTGTCGCGTGGTGCACAGGATGCCGGGGCATCGATAGCGCAGGTACGCGACGTCGTAGCCGCCCGTTGCGTAAGCTGCCACTCGTCGGCCCCCGTGCACCCGGCGTTTCCCGTGGCGCCGCTCGGCATCGAGCTCGACACCGACGAGCAGATCCTGAACGACGCCGATCGCATCTATCAGCAAACGGTCGCGACCCACGTCATGCCGCTCGGCAACATGACGCAGATGACGAGCGAGGAGCGCGACGTCATCGGCGCCTGGTACCGGGGGCTGCGGCGATGACGGATTATCCGCGGGACCTGCGCGGGTATGGCCGCACACTGCCCGATGCCCGCTGGCCGGGCGGCGCGCGCATCGCCGTGCAGTTCGTCGTCAACTACGAAGAAGGCGGCGAGAACTGCGTCCTGCACGGCGACGCCGCGTCCGAGGCGTTCCTCTCCGAGATCGTCGGCGCCGAGCCGGTCGAGGGCCAGCGCCACATGAACATGGAGTCGCTGTACGAGTACGGCTCACGAGCGGGTTTCTGGCGGCTGCACCGGCTGTTCACCAAAAATAAGGTGCCAGTCACCGTATTTGGCGTGGCGATGGCGCTCGAGCGCAATCCCGACGCGGTCGCGGCGATGCGGGAAGCGGGCTGGGAGATCGCAACGCACGGTTATCGCTGGGTCGATTACCAGCACGTCGATGAGGACACCGAGCGTGCCCATCTCGAGAAGGCTATCGAGATTCACGAACGCGTGACCGGCGCGCGACCGCTGGGCTGGTATCTTGGGCGCTGCAGCCCGAATACGCACCGACTCGTCGCCGAGAAAGGCGGATTTCTCTACAACGCCGACTCCTATGCCGACGACCTGCCTTATTGGGACCGCTCTTGCGGTGAACCCCAGCTCATGGTGCCGTACACGCTCGATGCCAACGACATGCGCTTCGCCACGGCGCAGGGTTTCAACTCGGGCAAGCAGTTCTACCGGTATCTCAAGGACACGTTCCGGATCCTGCATGCCGAGGGCGGGCGCATGATGTCCGTCGGCCTGCACTGCAGGCTGGCCGGGCGGCCCGGCAGGGCGGCGGCGGTCGCGAAGTTTTTAGACTTTGTCCAGAAATACGACGATGTTTGGCTTGCCACGCGCCTCGATATCGCGAAGCATTGGCGTTCTGCGCACCCTGCCGAGGAGAATAATTAATGGATACGCAGGAGTTCATATCTCGCTATAGCGGCATCTACGAGCACTCGCCGTGGGTAGCTGAGCAGGTCGCCGACCTCGCACTGGACGTCGTCGCGGACGCGGATGCGATGGCGCGGCTCATGGCGGACGTCGTCGACAATGCAGGTGAAGAGCAGCAGCTGGCGTTGATTCGCGCCCACCCGGACCTTGCAGACAGGGCGGAGGTCGTCGGCGAGCTGACGCCCGACTCCAAAGCCGAGCAGATGAGCGCCGGGCTGCACCAGTGCAGCAGGGTCGAGTACGAGCGCTTCCAGGCGCTGAACGACGCCTACAAGGAGAAATTCGGCTTCCCGTTCGTCATGGCCGTTCGCGGCAGCGATTGCGAAAAGATTCTCGGCGAGTTCAGCAGGCGCCTGCGCAACGACTACGACGTCGAGTTCGAAACCGCGCTCGCGCAAATCCACAAGATCGCCCGTTTCCGGCTCGAGGCACTCGAGGGAGACACATGACCCGCAAGGTCGACCGCTGGGTGCAGCTCGAGCAGCCGCGCCTCGGTGCGCGCGTGACGTTCGCCACGGACGAGTTCTTCGGCGCGAAAGAGCGCCTGATCGACCCGGCCCCCCCGGTCTTTATCGAGGACAAGTACGACGATCACGGCAAGTGGATGGATGGCTGGGAGAGCCGCCGCCGTCGCGAGCCCGGGCATGACTGGTGTGTCGTGCGCCTGGGCATTCCGGGCGTCATCCACGGTTTCAACGTCGATACCAGCCACTTCACGGGCAATTTTCCGCCGCGGGTTTCGCTCGAGGCCTGTGCCAGCGACGAGGAGGTTCCCGAGGAAGGCTGGGTCGAGATCGTGCCGCGGACCGATATCGGCGGCGATACCCACAACTACCTCGACGTGCGCAACGACACCGTGTTCACGCACGTACGGCTGCATATCTATCCCGACGGTGGCGTCGCGCGACTGCGCATCTTCGGTGAGATCCGCGCGGATTTCACCGACGTCGACGGCTACGTCGATCTTGCGGCCGTCGAGCACGGCGGCCGGCCGCTCGACTGTTCGGACCAGCACTACGGCAACGTGCACAACCTGCTGGCACCGGGTCGGCCGCGCAACATGGGCGACGGCTGGGAGACGGCACGGCGGCGTGGGCCAGGCAACGACTGGGTCATCATCGCGCTCGGGCAGCCCGGCGTCATCGAGCGCGCCGAGATCGACACCGCACATTTCAAGGGCAATTATCCCGACCGCGTATCGCTCGAGGGGGCGGTGTTCGACAGCGACGACGCGGCACGCAATGATTCGCCCGAGTGGAAGACGCTGCTGGCCGAGTCGAAGCTCAAGATGGACCAGCAACACTACTTCGACGATACGCTCGAGGACATCGGGCCGGTAAGTCACGTGCGCGTCTCGATCTATCCCGACGGCGGCATCAGCCGCGTGCGCCTGTTCGGCCAGGTCCATGGCTGACACCATCGCGCTGCGTCCCGTGCCGCTGACGCGTGCGCGCTTCGCGCCTTACGGCGACGTCATCGATGCCTCGCACGACGCAGTGCAGCCGATGAACGAAGCGCGCTTCGAGCGCTTCGATGACCTGTGCGACGTGGATCTCGGCGACGGCGGCGTGGCCATCAGCGTCACGCGGGCACGCACGGCGACGGTTCTGCCGCTGCGCGTCGACTGCGTCGAACGCCATCCGCTCGGCAGCCAGGCCTTCGTGCCCTTATCCCCCTGCACGATGGTTGTCGTCGTGGCGCCGCCCGGGGAAGCCGTCGAGGCCGGGGACCTGCGGGCGTTCGTGACCAACGGCCGCCAGGGCATCAACTACCATCGCGGCACCTGGCACATGCCGCTGATCGCGTTCGAGGCGGGCCAGGAATACCTGATCGTCGATCGCGCCGGCTGCGAGCACAACTGCGACGAACACGAACTCGACACGGTCGTGATGCTCGAGGCGCCCTGATGCGCGCTTACCGCGGCACCATCCTGCACTGCCTCGACGACCCCGGAGAACAGTCGAACCCGTCGGCCTGGGAGCACTTCGACGACGGCCTGCTGATAGTCGACGAGGGCAAGATCGCGCGCGTCGGTGAAGCGGACGCGCTGCTGGCCGACGCCGGTGACGACGTCGATGTTGTGGATTACCGCGGCAAACTGATCGTGCCGGGTTTCATCGACTGCCACGTCCATTTCTCACAGCTCGACATCATCGGCTCCTTCGGCGCACAGCTCCTCGACTGGCTCAACCAGTATGCGTTTCCCGAGGAGGCGAAGTTCGCCGATGCGGGTCACGCGCGCGAGGTTGCGAAGGTCTTCGTCGAAGAGCTCCTGCGTAACGGCACGACGACGGCGCTGGTGTTCGGCACCGTGCACGCGCACTCGGCCGATGCGATCTTCGAAGCGGCCGAGGCGAAGAGCATGCGCCTGATCGCGGGCAAGGTCCTCATGGACACGCATTGCCCGGCGGAACTGCGCGACGATCCGGAATCGGCGTACGCCGACAGCAAGGCGTTGATTGAGAAATGGCATGGCAGGGGCCGGCTCGGTTATGCGATCACGCCGCGCTTCGCGCTGACCTCGTCGGCCGGGCAGCTGGCTGCGGCCGGACGGCTCGCTGCCGAATATCCCGACGTCTGGGTGCACACCCACCTGGCCGAGAACATGGAAGAGGTCGAGGAAATCGCGCGGCTGTATCCGGACAGCCGCAGCTATCTCGACGTCTACGACGGCTTCGAATTGTTGCGCAAGCGATCGGTGTTCGCGCATTGCCTGCACATGGATGCCGTTGACCGCAGCACGATGGCCGCGAAGCACGGCGCCGCCGCGTTCTGCCCGACCTCGAACCTGTTTCTCGGCAGCGGCCTGTTCGACCTGCCGCGCATGCGCGAGGCAGGCATTCACTGCGGCCTCGGCACCGACGTTGGCGGCGGCACGAGCCTGTCGCTTTTGAGGACGGCGAGCGAGGCCTACAAGGTGCTGCACCTGCAGGAACATGCCTTGCCCGCGATGCGCGCCCTGTACCTCGCGACGCTCGGCGCGGCCGAGGCGCTCGACCTCGATGACTGCATCGGCAATTTTGCGGCCGGCAAGGAGGCCGACTTCGTCGTGCTCGATTACGAGGGCTCGGCGCTGACGGCGCGCCGTATGGCGGCGGCCGAGACGATCGAGGAAAAGCTGTTCGCGCTCATGACGCTGGCCGACGATCGCAACGTCGCGGCGACTTATATTCTCGGGCGCCTGTCTGACTGAAAACAGTTATCGAACATCGAAGCAGTGCTCGTCGAGTTTGCGCTTCATCACACGAGCTCGCACGTGGCGGACCGATGCCATACGTTAGGTACATCCCAGAATTGACGCGGCCGCGCCTGACTGAAAGCGTTTGTCATGGTGAAGTCAAACTTGGCCAATGCTAAGGAGACAAGTGATGAAACTGCAGCAATGTATCGATTTCGCAACCGAGCACCCGGTGTGCTCGCTGGCCACGGTGGACGGAGACCAACCGAGAGTCCGTGCGTTCTTGCTGTGGCGGGCCAACGAAGACGGGTTCTACTTCGAAACCTGCACACCCAAGGACGTGTACGAACAATTGAAGTCCAATCCGAAAGTAGAGATGTGCTTCTACAACAACGCGTCCGATCTCGAGAAGGCGAAGACGATGCGACTCAGCGGTGAGGTGGAGTTCCTGGACGACCCCGACCTCAAGAAGCAACTGTTGCAGGATTGGCCGTTTCTACAAGAGGCGGAACCGGTATTAGAGCTGTTCCGGATCCAGTCTGGGGAGGCTTTCTTCTGGACGATGGACGATGTCCTGAAAGAAAAGGAAATTGAGCGGCTGAAATTCTAA
>JABDQH010000086.1 GCA_013042375.1 Woeseiaceae bacterium | reverse complement strand
GGCACCACGGACGGCAATGAAGCCGGCCCGGTCGACGGCGTCTTTACCGTTACGCAAAGCGCGACCGCAGTCAGCGATACGGTAGTGAGCTACTCCGTAGCCGGCTCCGCGACCGAAGGCACCGACTACGCGGCGCTCTCCGGGACAGTGACCATTCCGGCCGGCTCGACCAGCGCGACCATCGATATCGCCGGTATCGTTGCCGACAGCCTGGTCGAAGGCACCGAGACCATCGAGATTACGGTTACCGGTATCGCAGCGAGCGATCCTGGCATCACGATCGATGCGGCCAATGACAATGCGTCCATCGATCTTCTGGACGGTGACGCGGCGACGCTCAGCATCGCCGGCACCACGGACGGCAATGAAGCCGGCCCGGTCGACGGCGTCTTTACCGTTACGCAAAGCACGACCGCAGTCAGCGACACGGTAGTGAGCTACTCCGCAGCCGGCTCCGCGATCGAAGGCACCGACTACGCGGCGCTCTCCGGGACAGTGACCATTCCGGCCGGGTCGACCAGCGCGACCATCGATATCGCCGGTGTCGTTGCCGACAGCCTGGTCGAAGGCACCGAGACAGTGACGGTCACGCTGACCGCGATTACGGCGAGCGACCCGGGCATCACGATCGACGGCGCTAACGACAGCGGCAGCATCGACGTCCTCGACGGCGACGCCGCGACGGTCAGCATTGCCGCCACCACCGACGGCAACGAGGCCGGCCCGGTGGATGGCGTCCTGACCGTGACCCAGTCGACGACGAGCGTCAGCGACACGGTGATTACGTACACCGTGGGCGGTACCGCGACCGAGGGCACCGACTACGCGCCGCTTAGCGGCACAGTGACGATCCCGGCCGGCTCGACCACGGCGACCATCGACATTGCCGGTATCGTCGCCGACGGCCTGGTCGAAGGCACCGAGACCATCGAGATCACGGTTACGGGCATCACGGCGAGCGACCCGGGCGTGACGATCGACGGCAGCAACGATACGGCCACGATAAGCCTCGTCGACGGCGACACGGCGACGGTAAGCGTGGCGCCGACGAATGACGGTGATGAGTCTGGCCCGGTCGACGGTGTCTTCACGCTAACGCAGAGCGCGGTAGCGGTGAGCGACACCGCCGTCAGCTACACGGTCGGCGGTACGGCGACCGAAGGCACCGACTACACGGCGCTCAGTGGAACAGTGACTGTTCCGGCGGGCTCGACGACGGCGACCATCGACATCTCCGGTATCGTCGCCGATAGCCTGGTCGAAGGCACCGAGACAGTGACGCTCACGCTTACCGCGATTACGGCGAGCGATCCGGGCATCACGATCGCTGCGGCCAATGCCAACGCGTCCATCGATATCCTCGACGGCGACGCCGCGACGGTCAGCATCGCCGCCACCACCGACGGTAACGAGGCCGGCCCGGTGGACGGCGTCTTCACCGTGACGCAGTCGACGAGCAGCGTCAGCGACACGGTGATCACGTACACGGTTGGTGGCACGGCGACCGAAGGCACCGACTACGCCCCGCTCAGCGGCACGGTGACCATCCCGGCCGGCTCGACGACGGCGACCATCGACATCGCCGGCATCATTGCCGACAGCCTGGTCGAGGGCGACGAGACCATCGAGATCACGTTGACCGGTATTTCTGCCAGCGACCCGGGCGTGACGCTCGACGCCGGTGCCGGCACCTCGACGATTACGCTGCTGGATGGCGACGCCGCGGCGGTCAGCATCGCCGCCACGACCGACGGCGACGAGACCGGCCCGGTCGACGGCGTCTTCACGCTAACGCAGAGCACGGTAGCGGTGAGCGACACCGTCATCAGCTACACGGTCGGCGGCACGGCCAGCAGCGGCAGCGACTACACGGCATTGTCCGGCAATGTGACGATCCCGGCCGGCGACACGACGGCGACGATCATCGTGCCCGTCCTCGACGATGGCCTGGCCGAGGCGGCTGAGACCGTTGAGGTGATCCTCACGGCCATCACATCCGGTGAGCCCGGCATCAGCGTCGCGCCGAGTCCCGACGATCGTGCCACGCTGTCGATCATCGACGACGACGCCAACCTGGTCACGACCAAGTCGGTCAGCAACGCGACGCCGGACGAAGGCGAGACAATCATCTACACGCTGACCGTGGCCAACGCGGGCGGCGCGCCGGTGAGCAACGTCAGCCTGACCGACGTACTGCCGGCGGGCGTCACCTACGTCGGCGACAGCAGCGCGGGCGCCTATGACAACACGACCGGCCTCTGGACCATCGGCAACGTGGGCACGGCCGCACCCGACGATATCGCGACGCTCAATATCACGGTGATCGTAGACGCAGGCGCCAGTTCGCTGCCGCAGCCGATCGTCAACACGACCACCGCGGCCGTCGCCGACCTTCCCGACATCGACACGACGGGCGACGTGCTGACCGCCGCCATCACCGTCAGCAGCGACGCCGACCTGGTCACGACCAAGGTCGTCGACAACGCCTCGCCGGTCGAGACCGACACGATCGTCTACACGCTGACGGTAAGCAACAACGGCGCCGCCCGGGCGACGAACGTCAGCCTCGTCGATTCGCTGCCGGCCGGCATCAGCTACGTCAGCGACGACAGCGGCGGAGCTTACAACGCTGTGACCGGGCAGTGGACCATTGACACGCTGGAGGACGGCGAAATCGCGACGCTGAACATCACGGCGACCGTTGATGCCGGCGCCGGCGCGCTGCCGCAGCCGATCACCAATGTGACGACCGCCGCCAGCGGCGACCAGCCGGATCCGGACGTGACGACCGACGACCTCAGCGCAGCGATCACGGTCAACTACAACGCCGACCTGGTGACGACCAAGACCGTCGATATTGAGTCGCCGGGCATCGGCGAGCCGGTCGTATACACGCTTACCGTGACCAATAACGGTCCGGCACCGGCGACCAACGTCAGCCTCACCGACGTGCTGCCGACCGGTGTCGAGTGGGTCAGCGACGACAGCGGCGGTGCCTACGATGCAGCCACTGGCCTGTGGACGATTGGTGATCTCCCCAACGGCGGGATTGCCATGCTGAACATCACCGTGGTCGTAACGCCCGAGGCGAGGTCGGTCCCTCAGGCCATTACCAATACGGCGACGCCGGCGGTCGGCGACCAGGTCGACCCGGACACGACGACCGATGACCTCAGTGAGGACATCCTCGTGACTGCCATCGACTCGACCCTGATCCAGCTGGTCAAGACCGTCGGCCGCGAGCAGGCCGTACCGGGCGAGATCGTCAGCTACAGCATCGAGATTCGCAACAACACGGCCTGGTCGATCGCGGATGCGTTCGTCCACGACACGCCGGCGCGTGGCTTCAAATACGTGCCGGGCACCGCAATGCTCGATGGCGTACCAATCGACGATCCGAGCCTCGGCCTGCCGCTGGTGTTCGACATCGGCACGCTGCCTGGGCGCGCGGATACCAACGGCAACGGCATCGCCGACCCGGGCGAAGACGGCTACCGGGTCCTCAGCTACCGCATGGTCGCCGGCTCGGGCGTGGCGCCCGGCGTCTGGAGCAACAGCGCCTTGACGATGCTCGACTGTGAAGACTGCGTCGTCTCGAACACGGCGACGGCCGACATCGAGATCGTCGAGGATACGCTGTTCGACCTCGGCACGATCATCGGCAAGGTCTTTTACGACGCGGACGAGGACGGCTGGCAGGATCCGGACGAAGGCGGCATCGCCGCGGCCATGGTCGCGCTCGACGACGGCACTTATGTCCTGACCGACGCGTACGGCCGCTACCACTTCCCGGCGGTACGTCCGGGCCAGCGCTTGCTGAAGATCAACCTGCACAGCCTTGCCGGCCGTGCGGTCGCAACCAACGACAAGACGCGCATCCTGAACGTCACGCCGGGCCTGATGGCGAAGGCCAATTTCGGCGTCAAGGTAGACACCGTGGGCGCAGCCATCGGTCGCGACGGCGTGACCGGCGTCAACGTCGACAGCGGGGCCTGGCAACCGCCGGTGCTGATCAACGGCAGCACGATCGTGCCGAGCCTGCTGGTCAATGGCCAGCCCGCCTCGATCGCGACGACCGACGTCATCCTCGGCACGGCGAAGCTCGAGGACGTCGTCGAACTGCGCTCCGGCGCGGTGGCCGAACCGATCCGCTTCACGCCCGACGTCGACGGCGAGCTGGACGTCTCGAACTGGACGTTCGTGGTCGACAACGCCGGCGGCGAGACCGTGTTCGAACGCGCGGGCACCGGCGCACCGCCGACGGAGATCGCCTGGGACGGCATCGGCGATAACGGCAAGCTCATCGTTGGTGGTCAGGTCTACGCCTACCAGCTCACGCTCGAGTCGGCGGATGGCCACGAGCTCGCGAGCAGTCGGCGCCTGTTTGGCGTCAATCGCCGCAACTCGGTATCGCTGAACCTCGCCGGCGGCGCCTTCATCACCGGCTCGCACGACCTGACCAAGGAAGCCATGGCGCTGCTGTCCGAGACGGCCGAGGCGATCCGGGCCTACCCGGACGAGATGATCGTCATCAGCGGGCATACCGATTCGGTGGGCACGGACGAGAGCAACCTCGCGTTGTCGGAGCGTCGCGCCCGCACGGCGTTCGACTACCTGACGAAGGCCGAGAAGATCCCGGCTGAACGCTTCATCATCCAGGCCTACGGGGAGTCGCGGCCGATCGCCGATAACGACACGGCATGGGGCCGCGAGCTCAACCGCCGCGTCGAGATCTCCGGCGATCTTTCGAAGACGGACCTGGTGAAGAACTACGACCCGCATCGCCAGCCGCCGAGCGTGTCCATCAATGGCAGGTCGCTGGACATCGACGAACGCGGCCGCTTCGCCGGCGAGCTGGAACTCGACGCGGCCAGCGACTCGATGCACGTGCTCCTTGGTACGTCGCAGGGACGCACCGTCGAGACCGTTGTGCCGTTGCCGACGATCGAGGTGCTGTCACCCATCGGCACCTTCTCGATCCCGTTCGACAACGACGTGCCGGGCGACACCGGCAGGCTGATGACCGAGCTGGCCGCACGCACCGAGCCGGGCAATACGGTCGAGGTCAACGGCGAACGCGTCGAGGTCGACAGCGAGGGCCGCTTCGCAACCGACATCACGATGCAGCCGGGCGAGAACCACTACGGAATCGTCGCGCGTAATCCGATGGGCGTGCTGCGCATCGCCAATCTGAAGCTAGTTGTCGATGACGGCGCGGACGGCGAACCGCTTGTCGTCGTCGACCCGACACCGAAGCTGGCGTTGACGCTGCCGCCGCCGGGCGTCCCGCTGAGCAACTCTCACCTCGTCGTGCACGGCTCGACAGCGCCGGGCAACAGCGTCTATATCAACGACGCCGAGATACAGGTCGACGAGCGAGGCGGCTTCACGGCCACGCTCAGCCTCGAGCAGGGCGACAACCCGTTCACCGCCCGCGTCGTCGATGCCGATGGCAACACCGGCGAGATCGAGCGGAGCTTCGAGTACGGTGGCGAAGGCATGTTCTTCATGGCGCTGCTGGACGGCAAGTTTACGCAGCTGAAGACCAGCGGCAGCCTGCAGGCGGCGGGGGCCGACGAGAGCGACGAATTTGTGTCCGAGGGCCGCATCGCTTACTACCTGAAGGGCCATGTGCTCGGCAAGTACCTGCTGACGTCGGCGTTCGACAGTGGTCAGAGGAAGCTCGGCGAGCTGTTCTCCGACCTGACCGAGCAGGACAACGAGCGGCTGCTGACCAACCTCGACCCGGATACGCTGTACCCGGTCTACGGCGACGACAGCACGCTTGTCTACGACGCGCAGTCGCTCGGCAAGTTCTACATCGCGCTCGAGAGCGAGACGCTGCAGGCGATGATCGGTAACTACGCGCTCAACTTCACCGACACCGAGCTCGCCGCCTACCAGCGCACGCTGTACGGCGCGTCGGTCAGCTACCAGTCGGAACCGACAGAAGAGGGCGAGAAGTCCCGGACCACGGCGCAGGCCTTCCATGCGAACATCGAGCAGGCGCACGTGCGCGATGAGCTGCGCGCCACGGGCGGCTCGTTGTATTACCTGAGCCAGCGTGACGTCATCGAGGGCAGCGAGCACGTCAGCGTCATAGTGCGCGACCAGGATTCCGGGCTGATCCTTGAGCGCCGCGCGCTGCTGCAGGGCCTCGACTACACGATCGACTATGTCGATGGCCGACTGCTCTCGAACGGCCCGATCTCCAGCGTGCGCACCGACAGCTCGCTGGTCGACAGCAATATACTGGGCGGCAACGCGGTCTACCTGCAGATCGACTACGAGACGCGGGTGGACGGCTTCGAACAGACCTCGAGCGGCGGCCGCGTACGCCAGCGCGTCGGCGATCGGCTGACGCTCGGCGCCACCAGCATCGACGAAGACCAGCTTGCCGGCGAGTACTCACTGAAGGCTACGGATGCGGAGTACCGCTTCAGCGACAAGTCGCGCCTCGTCGCCGAATTCGCGACCAGCGAAGGCAACAACTCCGTCGCCTACGTCAGCGAAGACGGCGGCCTGACCTACCAGGCGGTTGCGCAGGACTCCGGCGCCAGCGGCGAAGCGTTCAAGATCGCTGCCGAGATCGACGCAGGCGAATGGTTCGGCTGGGAGGATCGCCTGCTGGTCAATACGTATTACAAGCGCCTCGACACCGGCTTCTCGGCGAACGCCGTCACGAGCGAGCAGGGCTCCGAGAAGAGCGGCATCGGCACGAGTTGGAAGATCAGCGATCGCAATATGGTGCGGGCGCGCTACGAACTGCAGAAATACCTGCTCGACGGCAGCGAGAACTCGATGGGCACGCTGCAGTGGAACCTGACCCGCGATAACTGGGGTCTTGCCGCCGAACTCGAGGATCGCAGCGGCCAACGCGGCGACGCGACCATCGCGGCGGCCCGCCTGACCAACCGCTGGACTGACCGCCTGAGTACGAACCTCGAGCACCAGCAGACGCTGAGCGGCGAGGAGAACGACCAGTCGACCTTTGGCGTGAACTACCGCGCCACCGACAGGCTATCGCTCGACGCGCGCGCCACTCGCGGCACGCTGGGCGAGTCGGCACAGCTCGGGGCGCAGTTTGACTGGCGTGGCAACCGCTTCTACGTCGCACAGACGTTCAAGAATTCGGTGTCGAATGGCATCGACAATGGCCGCCTGGCCGGCGTTGCGGTGCCGTTTGGTCCCGACGGGGAGCTTTACAGTGAATACCAGTGGAACGATCTCGCTTCCGGGGCGCAGCGGCAGCGCATGGTCGGCGCGCGGCAGCGCTTCAAGGCCGGCAATGGCCTCACCGTGCAGTTGTCCGGCGAGCACAGCGCCCACAGCGACGCCATGGCCAACGAAGGCGACCGCTACGCGGTTGCGGCCAAGGTGAGCTACGAGAACGAGAGCGGTTTACGTTTCTCCACGCGCAACGAGTTCCGCGAGGACACGCGCGCGATGGCCAGCGAGCAGTTCCTGTCGTCGACACAGCTCACGCTGCCGATCGGCACCGACCTCTCGGTCGTCGGCAAATACAGGTTCAGCAAGAGCGAGTCGCAGGCGCAGGTCGAGCGCAATATCGACTTCACCGAGGCGAGCATCGGGCTCGCCTATCGCCCGGTCGCGCACGACCGCCTGAACCTGCTGACGCGCTACACCAAGCTCAGCAACACGCCGACCGTGTTCCAGACGACCAGCATGAACAGCGGCGCCAGCAGCGACATCTTTGCCGTCGACTGGTCCTACCAGCTGTCGAGGCGCATCGAGTGGGTCGGCAAGCAGGCGATGCGCTGGAGCGAATACGACGACGATCCGCTGGGCAACCGCTCGCTGACCGCCCTGTCAATCCATCGGCTCAACTGGACCCTGCCGCGCGACTTCCTGCTCGGTACCGAGTTCCGCCGCATGACGCAGGATCTCGCGGACGACGAGCGCAGCGGCTTCGTGACCGAGGTCATGTGGGAGGGGCTCGACCCGCTGCGCCTCGGCATCGGCTACAACTTCTCGGACGTGTCGGACAATGAGCACGTGGAATACGACTTCTCGACACGCGGCTTCTTCATGCGCCTGCAGGGTAAATTCTGATGGCCGGGCTCACGCAAGCAGCACCTGTCCAGGCGACCAAAGTCGTGGACGCCGAGATTCGTACGGTCTCGCGGCGCTGGCTCGGCTGGCTGGATGTCGGTGTCCTGCTGGTGACGCTGCTGATCTTCGTCCTGTTCCTGATGCTGCTCAATAACCTGGTGTTCCCGGAAGGCGCACGCCTCGGAGACATCATGGCGCGCGATAGCGGTTCGGAGTCCAGCCGGCGCGGGCGAAACAGCGTTGATATCGATAGCGACGGTTTCGGTGATTTCGGCGACTTCGTCGCGCGCCTGTCCGACGTGCAGCGCGAGGTCAAGATTCGTCGCGCCGACGGCGTCGCGTGGACGGATGCGCGCATCGGCCGGACCGTGGTGGACGATGATGCCCTGCAGACCTTCGCCAACTCGCGCGCCCGCGTCGATTTCACGACCGAGAACGAGCTTGAGATCGGGCAGAACTCGCTCGTGATTTTCCGCAGCAACAGCGCCGACCCGTTCCTGCAAAAGCGCGACCCGGCGGTCGTCGTCATGCAGGGTGAGCTTGGTGGCAGCGTCAATGAGGACTTCGGTGCTTTTGCGGTAGAGCTGCCGTCCGGCGTCGCCGTGCTGAGTGCCGATAAAGAATCAGGAGCACCGGCCGACTTCAAGCTGAGTGTCAACCCCGACAAGTCGTCGACAATCGCGATGTACGCAGGTACGGCCGCAGTCCACATCAACGGTGAGCGTTATGACCTCGGCGCCAGGCAGGCGTTGACGGTCAGCGCGGATGGCCGCACCGGCGGTATTCGTGACGTGCCTGGAGCGCCACCGGTACGCGCGCCGCGGGCGAACACGGTGGCGAAGTTCCGCGACCTGCCGCCGCGCGTCAATTTCGAGTGGGGCAACGTGTCCCGCGCGCAGAACTACCGACTCGAAGTTGCCAGGGACGCAAATTTCGAGCAAATCATCGTCGACGAATACCTGAACGAGACCGCATTCACTCACGGCAACCTGGCCGAGGGCGACTACTACTGGCGCGTCAGTGCCCGCAGCGGCTGGGTGCAGGGCCCGGTGTCGCGGGCGCGACGCCTGTTCGTGGAGCAGGATGTCGAGGCGCCCGTACTCGAACTGTCGCCGATTCGGCAGGCCGCCACGGGCGAATACCGGCTGAGCGGCAGGACATCGCCGGACGCGCGGGTTTACGTGCGCGGAGAAGCCGTGGAGGTAAGCGCTAATGGAACATTCGATTACGTTTTCACGACCGCCCCGGGCGCCCAGGCCATCGTGGTCGAGGCGATCGATGCGGTCGGCAACATCGCAACCAGCTCGCAGGTTTTTTACGGCGACACCATTGTCTCAAGGAGCAATTAGTCATGCCTCGCTTTAGCTTTCCAATTCGCGTGAAGGTGCTTCTGACGGTCGTGATATTGGTCATGATTGTCATGGGCCTGAACACGGCGACAATGGCGAACCTGTTCCGCAAGGACAAGACGACCTACATGCGTGACCTGACGGTCGTCACTGCACAGCATCTCGCCGAAGAATCCGACGCGCTGCTGCGTGTCTATGCGGCCAACGTACGGGTCTTTGCGGACGTCGTGTACGACGCCTCGATCGATCCCGCGACGAAGCAACAGATCGTGCAGGGCCTGTTCAGCAACTATGACGATATCATTGCGATAACGGCCCAGTGGGGCACGACCAGCCCGGTCACGGTGTTCGACTCGACTGCCCTGCAGCAGCTGAATGTCACTCGGCAGGAACTGCTGGCGCACCGCCAGACACGCCCGGTACCTGTGGACCTGAACGATTCGCTCGACGTGCGTCTCGACGAAATAAAGCCCGGCGTGAAGCTCGCCCTGATGACGTTAGAGATCCCGCCAACCGACGAAACGCCGGTAATCTTGCTGGCGGCGAGCATCGACCCGACCAAGCTGCTGGCCGTTACCGAACGATCCCGCGGCTTCCGCGCCATGATCATGAACCGCGAGGGACAGCCGATCTTCGACGCGAGCGCTGACGTTCAGCAGCCTGCCCCGGCATGGGCGAAAGAACTAGTGCAGGGGTCCGAGGCCGCCTACGGCACTACGCTCGAGATCGTGGAAGACGGTGTGCCGAAGTTACTGGCCTATGCGCCGCTGGCCGACGGCGCGCTGCTGGCGACGATTCGCATTCCGACCAGCGTCGTCTACCTGACGGCACGCGACCTGCTCTCGAACCTGATGATCGGCGCCCTGCTGCTGTTCGCGTTCGCGGCGCTGGCCAGCCTCTTGTTCGCACGCCGACTGACCCGCCCGCTCGAGCAGCTGAGCGGTGCTGCGCAAAGGGTCGGCAAGGGACAGTTCGAGGTCACAGTCACGTCGGAATCGGACGACGAAATCGGCGCACTGTCGCACTCGTTCAACCAGATGACCAACGAACTGCGCGAGCGCGAGAACAAGCTGGAGCACGCCAACGCGGCGCTGATTCAGTCGGAGAAACTTGCCGCCTTCGGCCAGCTCGGCGCCGGCATCGCCCACGAGGTGAAGAACCCGCTGGCCGGTATTCTCGGCTACGCTCAGCTGACGCTGCGAAAGCTCGAACCCGACAGCCCGTTCCGCAAGAATCTGGACGTCATCGAGAAGGAGACGCGCCGGTGTACCGACATCATCTCCAACCTGCTCAAATTCGCGCGCCAGGAGACGACCGAGACGACGGAGACGAATATTAACGAGGTCGTCAACGCAGCGATGACGATCGTCGATCATCAGCTGTCGATCCACAACGTCAGGATAAACCGCGAGCTGGATCCGGACGTACCGCAGATCCAGGCCAGTGCCAACCAGCTGCAGCAGGTCATTATGAACTTCGCGATCAATGCGCAGCAGGCAATGGGTGAGAAAGGCGGCAACCTGACCCTGCGCACGCGCGAGAACGACGGCGGCACTATCGTCATCGAGGTCGAGGATGACGGTCCCGGTATCCCCATGGAGATCCGCGGCAACATCTTCGACCCGTTCTTCACGACCAAGCCGGCGGGCCAGGGCACCGGCCTCGGGCTCTCCGTAACCTACGGAATTGTAAGGGATCACGGCGGCGACATCCGCATCGAGGACCCGCCCGACGGCGGCACCCGATTCGTGGTCACCCTGCCGATCGAGTCCACAGAAGTGGCCTGAGAAACGGTATAAACGCCCGTTTTTGTGCGCTCAGTCACGTCGGCAGACGGGAATTTTGGCCATATTGGACATATGACCACTCAGGCAGAAGCCAGTGTCCGGGAGCCGGCGCTTCAGTTGACGCGCGTGCTGGTCGTGGACGATGACGCGAGCATTCTCGGTATCGTCTCCGAAGTCCTAGAAGACGACGGTTACGAGGTGGTGACGGCCGCCAGCGGCGAGGAGGCGATCGAGATCCTCGGCAATGAGACGTTCGCGCTGGTAATGTCCGATATCCGCCTGCCCGGCATCAACGGCATCGGTCTGCTGGAGCACATCAAGAAGGTCTGCGGGCGCACGGCGGTCATCATTATCACCAGCCACGGCTCGATGCAGACCTCGATCGAGGCGATACAGCTGGGCGCCTATGACTATATCCTCAAGCCGTTCGAGGACCTGGCGCTGATTTCGAATTCGGCGAGGCGGGCTATCGACTCATACAACATGGAGGCCGAGCGCTCGCAGCTGATGCGGTCCCTCAAGGTATCGAACGAAGAGCTGTCGCGCATGAACGAGGTGTTCCACGGGATGGCGATTCGCGATGGCCTGACCGACGTGTTCAACCATCGCCACATCAACGAAATGCTGGACGAAGAGATACACAAGGCGAAGGTCGATTACAGCGATCTGTCGCTGATCTTCCTGGATGTCGACAACTTCAAGGTCTACAACGACGTGAACGGCCACCAGGCCGGCGACGTGTTGCTGCGCGAGCTCAGCGGCCTGCTGCAGGAGAGCGTACGCAAGAAGGACGTTGTCGCGCGCTGGGGCGGCGAGGAATTCGTCGTGATGTGTCCGCATACCGCGGAGCCGGTCGCCGCGCGTCTCGCCGAGGAGCTGCGCCGCACGGTTGCCGAGCACAAGTTCAGCGGCGCCGAGTCGCAGCCGAAAAAGAAAGTCACGATCAGCGCCGGTGTCGCGACGCTGTTCAAATTCAATGACAAGCGGAGCCTGGTGCAGGCCGCCGACGATGCGCTGTACGAGGCGAAACGCGCCGGCCGCAACACCATTCGCGTGGCGAACCACGAGACATCGCGATAGTTGCATTCAGCGACCGATTTCCGGTCTACCGGCCGGCCATTGGCGTCTCAATACCCATAAGTACGCGAACGTGCGTTTCCACGCAACGAGCGAGGCTGTTCAGTTCGTAGCCTCCCTCGAGTGCCGAGACAATACGCCCGGATGCCGAACGCGATGCAATATCGACGATCTGTGCGGCTACCCAGCGATAATCGGCGTCGGTCAGGCTGACGTGCGACATGTCGTCATCGACGTGGGCGTCGAAACCGGCGGATACGAATATCATCTCGGGCTGGAATCGCTCCAGTGCCGGAATCCAGTGTTCGGTGACCGCCGCCCTGAATTCCTCGCTCTTTGCCGTTGCGTCCAAGGTAACGTTGACCCGGTTGGCGTTGTTGGGGGGGACCGGAGTGAATGGGAAGAACGGGTGCTGGAATGTCGAACAAAACATGACTCGTTCATCGCCTGCGAAGATTTCCTCGGTGCCATTACCCTGGTGAACATCGAAGTCGAGGATCGCCACCTTGCCGATACCGTGGGCCTCGAGGGCGTGTGCAGCGCCGACTGCGATGTTGTTGAACAGGCAGAATCCCATGGCGCGATCGCTCTCGGCATGATGGCCGGGCGGTCGAACGGCGCAGAATGCCGAGTCCATCTCACCCGTCGCGACCAGGTCCACGGCGGCGACGACGGCCCCGGCTGCGCGATAAGCGGCGGCCAGGGAGTTGGGGCTCACGATCGTATCGGGGTCGAGGCGCGCATAGCCACTGTCCGGGATCATGGCTGACACGGATTCGAGGTGCGCCGGGGTGTGTACGCGCAAGAGCTGCTCCGCGGTGGCTTCCGGCGCGTCGACGTAACGAAGCGCGTCCCGCAGCCCCGTCGAGATAAACTGATCTTCGATTGCGTATATGCGGCTGGCACACTCAGGGTGCGCCGGGCCAGTGTCATGTTGCTGGCATGCAGGGTGCGTAATATAGGCAGTTCGCACGATTCACTTCTCGTCATTCCACAGTGACTATTATCCAGCTTGCGCGGTTACGACACCATTCGGAGATCGAGGTATCGCTCCCATGAACAACCACTATCTGACATCGCTCTTTACGCCCCGAAGCGTCGCGCTGTTCGGCGCCAGCGATCGGGCCGACTCGGTTGGCGGTGTCGTGTTCAAGAACCTGCTGAACTCGGGCTTTAAAGGCAAGATTTACGGCATCAACCCCAAACGCGAGACCGTGCAGGGCGAAAAAGCCTGGGCGTCGCTCGACGATATCGAGGAAACTGTGGATTTGGCCGTGGTCGCGACACCGGCGCAGAGCATCCCGTCAATCGTCGAAGCCTGTGGCGAACGAGGAATTGGCATGATGCTGATCCTGTCGGCCGGTTTTCGCGAGATCGGGCCGGAAGGCCGCCGGCTTGAAGACCGGGTGACAGACCTGGTTCGGCGCTACGGCATCCGGCTGATGGGCCCGAATTGCCTGGGGCTGATCCGGCCTGAAATCGGTCTGAACATCACCTTCGGCAACAATATGGCCAAACCCGGATCCCTCGCGCTGGTATCGCAATCCGGGGCGATCTGCACGGCCATTCTCGACTGGGCCGAAAGCAACGAGATAGGCTTCTCCGCCGTCGTTTCGACCGGTATCGGTGCAGATCTCGGCTTCGGTGACTACCTCGACTACCTTGCGGCGGATCCCCACACGGAAGCAATTCTGCTCTATATCGAAGGCATCGTGGACGCGCGCCGCTTTATGAGCAGCGTTCGTGCCGCCGCCCGGGCGAAGCCTGTCATCGCCCTCAAGGTCGGGCGACATGCCGCAGGTGCAGAAGCATCGATGTCGCATACGGGCGCACTCGTGGGGAGTGACAGGACCTTCTCCGCTGCGCTGTCCCGTTCCGGCGTGTTGCGCGTCGAGACCGTTAGCCAGCTGTTCGCGGCGGCCAAGGCGCTGTCCACGCCTCGCTATCGCAGCGCGTCCGAGCGGCTCGTTATTATCACTAACGGCGGCGGACCCGGTGTCATGGCGGCGGACCGGGCGACGGATCAGGGCATTGAGCTCAGCACGCTCAGCGCAGAGACCATCAGCGCGCTCGACCAAGCGCTCCCGTCGGTCTGGTCGCGGAATAACCCGGTCGACATCATCGGCGACGCACCGCCTGACCGTTACAAGGAAACCCTCGACATATGCCTCGCAGACCCGGGCGTAGACGGTGCGATCGTCATCCTGACGCCGCAGGCGATGACGCGGCCGACCGAAGTCGCCGAAGCCGTCGTCGCAGCGGCGAAGAACAGCAAGAAGCCGGTCATCACGAGTTGGATGGGCGGCGGGCAGGTTGCGGCGGCCCGCGATATTTTCAACAACGCACACGTTCCGGGTTTCGGTACGCTCGAAAATGCGGTCGATGCATTTTCGTACCTCGCGCGATACAACAAGAACCAGCGTCTGCTCTTGCAGACACCTGCGCCATTGACGCGCGGACAGAAGGAACCCGACCGGGAAGGCGCCAGGCTGATAATCGAGTCCGTGCTCAGGGAATCTCGGAATGTATTGACCGAACCGGAGTCGATGGCAGTTCTGAATGCATTCGGCATCCGCACGGTGCAAAACTCCGTCGCCCGTTCGGCCAACGAGGCGCTCGTGATCGCCGAATCCATCGGTTTCCCGATCGCGATGAAAGTCCTGTCCACCGACATATCGCACAAGTCCGACGCGGGTGGCGTGAGGCTCAATATCGACTCGGCGCAGGAAGTGCGCGGGGCCTACAAGCAGCTCATCGACAGCGTGAGCAGGAAAGTGCCCGATGCCACGATATCCGGTGTAACGATCGAGCGCATGCACCGTAGCCCGAATGGCAGAGAGTTGATGATCGGTATCATCCGCGACCAGGTGTTTGGGCCGGTTATCAGTTTCGGCAGTGGCGGTACCGCCGTCGAAGTCATGGGAGATTCGGCAATCTC